>NZ_JBVVQC010000038.1:0-62708 GCF_055811515.1 Mesorhizobium sp. WSM4841 | reverse complement strand
GCCGGCCGCTCGAAGTGGTCGAAAAGCGCCGCTTCTGCGAGATCGAGGACTGCCGGCATCTGTCGGTCACCGTGCGGCCCGGGCTGGCACCAGGGTTCGCTGAGATTCAGGTCAGGCCGAGTCGAGAATGGTGGGTTCCGAGAACCGGAGCGGAGCGTACTTAAAGTACGTGAGCACCGGAAGCGCAGGAACCCGCCATTCGCAGGCCGGCCTCACCTGAATAAGAGCGGATCCTACCGCGACTTGGTGTTCAGCTCGCGGTTCGCCGTATAGTCGATGGCAAAGGTGTCGGGGGCGAAGCTTACGCCTTCCCTGACGTTGAAGATCATCACCGTCGTGTCCTTGCCTTGCGCATCGGTGATCGTCCATTGGCGCAATTCGTAGGTTTTCGGATCGAACATCATGGTGATCTTCGAACTGCCGAACACCGATTTGTCGGCGAGTTGGATGGTGGTGACGTCGTTCTCTTCCTTGACGCTTTTGACGCGGCCGCCGGAGAGATCGATCTTGTTGTCGAGGAGCAGCTTGAGCGGCGTTTTCGACAACGGGTAGAGATCGGACGTTTTCAGCCGCTTGTTGAGGATGACCACCGACTTGCCGTCGGAAATCACCCTGAAATTCGACGTCCCGTCATAGTTGAAGCGGATCTTGCCCGGCCGTTCCAGAAAGAACTTGCCGCCGGTCTGCTCGCCCTTGGGTCCGAACTGCACGAATTCGCCGGCCATCGATTTGACCGAGGAAAAATGGTCGGCGATCTTCTGCGCGGTGGGTGGCACCGCCGCTTGCGCCGACGCCAGCAACTGGACCCCGGGCACGACGTTGATCGCCGCAGCACCTGCCAGGACCAGGCCGAGGCCAAGCAGCTGGCGGCGGGTCGGGGCAAAGTCGCTGATCGTGGCAAAAGAAGAGTTTTTCATGCCGGTCACTTTCGTCTGGTTTATCTGTTGTCGCAGTGTTTGGCCCCCCAGTTGGGCTTAAGTTTGGCGGCCGAACAGCGCTTGGTCGTTGCAAACGCGCCAGAAGGTTCAAAGTTGCCGCCGTCAGGTTGCAGCCGCGAAAATCCTATCGGTTGGTGCCGGGGCGGATCAGAAATTGTCGTCCTCCGTCGGCACCAGAATCTCGCGTTTTCCGGCATGGTTGGCCGGGCCGACAATGCCTTCCTTCTCCATCTTCTCGATGATCGAGGCGGCGCGGTTGTAGCCGATGCCGAGCCGGCGCTGGATGTAGCTGGTCGAGGCCTTGCCGTCGCGCAGCACCACGGCAACGGCCTGATCGTAGGGATCGTCGGAATCCTCGAAATTGCCGCCGCCACCGCCCGAACCCCCCTTGCCCGACGGCTCGTCGTCGTCCTCATCGTCATCCTCGGTGATGGCGTCGAGATATTCCGGCACGCCCTGCAGCTTCAGATGAGCGACGATCTTCTCGACCTCGTCATCGGAAACAAAGGGGCCGTGTACGCGCTGGATGCGGCCGCCGCCGGCCATGTAGAGCATGTCGCCCATGCCAAGCAGCTGTTCGGCGCCCTGCTCGCCCAGAATGGTGCGGCTGTCGATCTTCGACGTCACCTGGAAGGAGATGCGGGTCGGGAAGTTGGCCTTGATCGTGCCGGTGATGACGTCGACCGACGGCCGCTGCGTCGCCATGATGACGTGGATGCCGGCGGCGCGCGCCATCTGCGCCAGGCGCTGCACCGCGCCTTCGATGTCCTTGCCGGCGACCATCATCAAATCGGCCATCTCGTCGATAATGACGACGATGTAGGGCATCGGCTCGAGATCGAGGTTTTCGGTCTCGTAGACCGCTTCGCCGGTCTGGCGGTCGAAGCCGGTCTGCACGGTGCGCGAGATTTTCTCGCCTTTCTTCTCCGCCTGCTGCACCCGCGCGTTGAAACCGTCGATGTTGCGTACGCCGACCTTGGACATCTTGCGGTAGCGGTCCTCCATCTCGCGCACGGTCCATTTCAGCGCCACTACCGCCTTCTTCGGGTCGGTGACGACAGGCGTCAGAAGATGCGGGATGCCGTCATAGACCGAGAGCTCCAGCATTTTCGGGTCGATCATGATCAGTCGGCAGTCCTGCGGCGTCAGCCGGTAGAGCAGCGACAGGATCATGGTGTTGATGGCGACAGACTTGCCCGAACCGGTGGTGCCGGCGACCAGCACGTGCGGCATCTTGGCGATGTCGACGATGACCGCCTCGCCATTGATGGTTTTGCCGAGCGCCAGCGCCAGCTTGGCCTTGGTGGTCTCGAAATCGCGGCTGGCCATGATTTCCCTGAGATAGACGGTCTCGCGCTTGGCGTTCGGCAGCTCGATGCCGATGGCGTTGCGGCCGGGCACCACCGCGACGCGGCAGGCGATCGCGCTCATCGAGCGGGCGATGTCGTCGGACAGGCCGATGACCCGCGACGATTTGATGCCGGGCGCCGGCTCCAGCTCGTAAAGCGTGACGACCGGGCCGGGGCGGACATGGATGATCTCGCCCTTGACGCCGAAATCCTCCAGCACGCCCTCGAGCAGACGGGCATTCTGCTCGAGCGCGTCCTTGGACAGGCTGGCGTCGCGCACGACGTTCTTCGGTTCGGACAGGAAATGCAGCGACGGCATTTCGAATTGTTCGGAGCCGATCAGCGAGGTCTGGGCTTCGCGCTGGACACGAGCGCCCGGAACGGGTCGGGGCGCCGGCGCCGCGACGCGTGTGGCCGCATCGGAGCGGAACGGCTGCACCTTCGCATTGGGCGCAGTGCTGCGCTGGCCCACGGGCTCCGGCGCAAAATCCATGTCGTCGTCATCGTCAAAAACATCGGCGTCGTCGGGATCGAGCGAGGCGCTGCGGTCGTTGACCATGGCGGCGAAGAATTCCGGCTCGACGCGGGCGCGGCCATCGGGGCTCATCCGCGCTTCGGCGAACTCGGCCGATTCGACCCTCTCGGCAGCGCGGCGCCAGGCGCTGGCGCGCGGTTCCATCTCCGGTTCGAAATCGTCGCGTTCCCGGCGGCGCGCGGCGCGGCGGCGGAGATAGGCACGCAACGACAGCCACCAATGCGTGATCGCGCCAAGCGCCAGAATGCCCTCGTCGCCTTCGTCCTCGTCATTGTCGAAAAGCAGGTCGTCCTGGTCCCTCGGATCCGGTGCAGCCGGTTGCTCCAGGACGGCGAAACCGTTCTGGCGCGCAATCAGCGCCGAGCCATAGGCAAACAGCCACAGTGCCGGGGCGGCGAGAAGCACGGCGAGCACGCTGGCGATGAGACCTGTCGGGTAGCCGCCGACGACGAGACCGGGAATCTGGAGCACCATGTCGCCGAACACGCCGCCGAGACCGGTCGGCAGCGGCCAGGTCTTCGGCGGCACCACGCAGCCGGCGATGGCCGCGGCAAGCACCGCGTAGCCGAACCAGGCGAGCCCGCGCTTCGGCAGCCTGTCGACGCCGCGCGCCGAAAACAGCAGAAATCCCCAGACCACCGCCGGCACCAGGGCCGCGACGGCAGCAAGGCCGAAGAACTGCATGGCAAGGTCGGAGAAGACAGCGCCCACATAGCCCATGGCGTTGGTGACGATGTTATCGGTGGCGTGGGAGAAGCTTGGGTCGGCCACGTTCCAGGTGGCGAGGCTGGCGATACCGAAGGCGACCAGCGCAAACAGGCCGGCGCCGACCAGCCGGCCGACCTGACGCCGCGCGAACGCCCGGATGCCGTACCCCGTATCGGCCAGCGCGAGCGGTGCTGAAGCCCCTGAACGCATTCGTCGTTCCCCGTCTGTCATGGACTGGCCGGGCGCATGACGCACTCCGGCAGATTCGGATGCCAGAGTATCGGCGGGAAGGTTAAGGCCGCATTAACCATGGGCGCGTGCCGGCATCTCCCGGGTGGAAAAGCGGTCACAGAAATGGCGGGCACGCTGGCTCGCCATCATTTTGGATCGGCAGGTCGATCAGGGCTCAGCCTGATCACCAGACCTTAGAGCGACCGCGCGTCCTATTAGACGGCCGCCCTAACACTAATTTGATTGGAGCATGATCCTTTCCGAACCCAAGTTCGGGTCATGCGTTCGGGGTCATGCGCTAGTTGGCGCCGCCGAGCGCCTGGACGTTCGCACAGAACTCGGCATACGGCTTGCTCATCGCCGCGTCATTGCATTCTTTCTTCATGGCTTCCTGCTTTTCCTTCGGCATCGACATGAAGGTGGTCTTGAACTCCTCCTTCGGCTTCATGGTCTTCATGCTGGAGTCTGTGTAGAACGGCGCCATGTTGTCGGGTGAGTCGAGAGCGCCGGCAATTGCCGCTCCGCTGATCATGGAAAGAGCAAGCGCTCCGAGGCAGGCGTTCTTGATGTTCATGACTGGTTTCCTTCCCTGTTGTTTTCACGAGCGCCCAAACGACGATCGCCAACACAGTTCGGAGCCAGCACGGCCGATGTTTCATCGACCAAGGACATCAAGCGCCCGATCAAACGATTGTGATCGAGCCTGAACTGCCACCGGCACGGCGTCCCACAACAAAAGGAGGCCCGGAACGGGTCCGGGCCTCAATGCGTGAGCCCTTGCAGGCGTCACGACGGGATGGGAGAATGCGGAGCGGCCAGGGCCGCCCCAGACATGACTTACGGGTGATAGGCCGCTTCGCCATGCGCGGTGAGGTCGAGCCCTTCACGCTCTGCATCGGCTGTCGGGCGCAAGCCTACGATCATATCGACGATCTTGTAGAGGATGGCGCTGCCGATACCCGACCACAGCACGGTTACCAGGACACCCTTGAACTGCGACCACAGCTGGGTCGCCGTGCCGGCATAGACGGCGGCGAAGTCGGCTGTCGAATAATCGACGATGCCAGCGCCGCCGAGAGCGGGATTGACCAGGATGCCGGTGCCGAGTGCGCCGATGATGCCGCCGATGCAGTGAATGCCGAAGACATCGAGGCTGTCGTCGTAGCCGAACTTGTTCTTCACTACTGAGACGAAGAAGTAGCAGACACAGGTGGCGACGATGCCGAGCACGATGGCGCCCATCGGTCCGGCAAAACCGGCGGCGGGCGTGACGGCGACAAGGCCGGTAACAGCGCCCGAAACCGCACCAAGCATGGACGCCTTGCCGCGCAGCAGCGTTTCAAGCACGATCCAGGTCACTGCCGCCGCCGCCGTGGCGACGAAGGTGTTGACCATGGCCAGCACCGCATAGGCGTTGGCTTCGAGGTTCGAACCGGCGTTGAAGCCGAACCAGCCGACCCACAGCAGCGAAGCGCCGACCATGGTCAGCGTCATGGAGTGCGGCGCCATGACGTCCTTGTTGTAGCCAATGCGCTTGCCGATCATGAGCGCCCCGACAAGGCCGGCGATGCCCGCATTGATGTGAACGACGGTGCCGCCGGCGAAGTCGATGGCGCCGAAGCCGAAGATGAGCCCCGACGGGTCGCTATAAGCGCTCGGGCCACCCCAGAACCAGACCATATGCGCGATCGGGAAGTAGACGAATGTGACCCAGAGGATGGTGAAAAGGATCACGGCGGAGAACTTGACGCGTTCGGCGAAGGCGCCGACGATCAGGGCGGGCGTGATGCAGGCGAAAGTCATCTGGAAGAGGACGAACACCAGTTCAGGAATGGCGACGCCCTTGGTGAAGGTTTCCGACACCGTCGTCACGTCGACCCCGGCAAGAAACATCTTGGAAAGGCCGCCGACGAAGGCATTGCCTGGGGTGAAGGCAAGGCTGTAGCCGTAGAAAACCCAGACGATCATGACCACGCTGGTGATGGTGAAGACCTGCATCAGCACCGACAGCATATTTTTGGCGCGAACCAGGCCGCCGTAGAAAAGGGCAAGGCCGGGAATGGTCATCAACAGCACCAGGATGGTGGAAATCATCATCCACGTCGTGTCGCCCTTGTCGACGGTAAAGGCCGGCGCGGCTGGCGCTGCCGGTGCGGCCGGCGCCGCTTCCTGCGCGAATGCGGCGACCGTGCCCAGTGCTGCGATAGCGAGCGAGCCCAGCAGCGCGGTGCGCGCCGCCGACTTCAAAGTAGAAGGAATATTCATTGAACTCTCCATTGGAATACGTGTCCGCAGCTCAAAGCGCGTCGGTGTCTGTTTCGCCGGTGCGAATGCGCACCGCCTGGTCGATGCCGAAAACGAAGATCTTGCCGTCGCCGATCTGACCGGTCTTGGCCGCCGCGGTGATGGCTTCGACGGCCTTGTCGACCATGTCCAGGCCGACCGCGACTTCGATCTTGATCTTCGGCAGGAAGCTGACCGCGTATTCCGCCCCGCGATAGATTTCCGTGTGTCCCTTCTGCCGCCCGTAGCCTTTGACTTCGGTGACGGTCAGGCCCTGGATGCCGACTGCGGTGAGCGCTTCGCGCACCTCGTCGAGCTTGAACGGCTTGATGATTGCCATCACGATTTTCATAAGGTTTCACCCTTTGCTGTTGCGGGTCCCCGCGTTTGTACGACTTCGCCGATCCCCATGAGAGCCGGAGAGTGCCCGCTAGGATTCAAGCTCCGTGCCAATTGCCGAAGCAGGGTGTTAACCTGTTGTTAAATAAGGAATTGGGGAAGGTTTGTCGGCTGACTGTTCATAGTCGCAGCAGCGCAGCTGATTAAAAAATAGGCAATTTTGCAAAAATGCCTATTCGGCGGGCGGCCGCTTCAGCCTGATCAGGCCTTCCTGGGCAACCGAGGCGATCAGCGTGCCGTCGCGGGCAAACAGCGACCCGCGGGTGAACCCCCGCGACCCCTGCGTCGACGGGCTGTCCTGCGTGTAGAGCATCCAGTCGTCGAGCGGATGGCTGCGGTGGAACCACATGGCATGATCGAGGCTCGCCGCCTGGATGTCGCTATCAAAAATGGCGCGGCCATGCGCAAAGGTCGAGGTATCGAGCAGCGTCATGTCGGAAAGATAGGCAAGCACTGCCGCCTGCGTAGCGCGATCGGCCGGAACCGGGCCGGTCGTGCGGATCCAGATGTTCTGCTTCGGCTCCAGCTTTTCCCGGCTGGTGTAATGCTCCAGCATCACCGGCTTCATCTCGATCGGCCGGTCACGCTCCCAGTAGCGCCTGATGCCGTCGGGCACGGCCTCGCCGAACTTGCCAATCAGTTCGCGCTGCGACAGCAATGTGTCGGGCGCCGGCACGTCCTGCGGCATCGGCACCTGATGCTCGAGCCCGACCTCTTCCTGCTGGAACGAGGCTTCCAGCGAAAAGATCGCCTGGCCGTGCTGGACAGCCACGACACGGCGCGTGGTGAAGGAGCCGCCGTCGCGGATGCGGTCGACCTGGTAGATGATCGGCACCTTGGTGTCGCCGGGCCGCATGAAATAGCCGTGCAGCGAATGCACGTGGCGTTCGGGCTCCACCGTTCGCTGGGCGGCGACCAGCGCCTGGGCGATGGTCTGGCCACCGAAGACACGCTGCCAGTCGAGTTTGGGGCTGCGACCTCGGTACAGGTTGTGTTCCAGCTGCTCGAGGTCGAGAATGCCGAGAAGCTCGTCCATGGCCGCCGTCATGTTTCGCGCCCTCGCCGTAGAAGTGTTATTGCTTTCCGACAGGAATGACGGGCAGTCAAGGCCGGAAGGGAATTTTGGCCGGAAAGGAATTGCCATGGTGGACCGCAAGGCGGATGCAAAAAACCGAACCTCGCTCGATATCTTGGTCGCCGGCGCCGGCTATGTCGGCCTTGCCGCCGCGGTATCGCTGAAACAGGCACGACCAAGCCTGGCGGTCGCTGTCGTCGACGCCGCGCCCGCCGGTGTCTGGCAAAAGGACGGCCGCGCCTCGGCCATCGCCGCTGCCGCTTGCCGCATGCTCGACCAGCTCGGCGTCTGGGCCGAAATCGCACCCGAGGCGCAGGCGATCACCGAGATGATCGTCACCGATTCGCGCACTTCCGATCCGGTGCGCCCGGTGTTTCTCACTTTCGATGGCGAGGTCGCGCCCGGCGAAGCCTTTGCGCATATGGTCGCCAACAGGGATTTGAATGGCGCCTTGCGCCGGCGCGCTGAAAAACTCGGCATCGACATCATCGAAGGCGTCGCAGTCAGTGCCTTCGACGTGAACGGCGCCGGCATCACCGTGCATCTTGCCGACGGCGCGACGCTGAAGGCGCGGCTGCTGGTCGCCGCCGACGGCGTCAACTCGAAGCTGCGCGACATGGCCGGCATCAAGACGGTGAAATGGGAGTACGGCCAGTCCGGCATCGTCTGCACCGTGGCGCATGAACGGCCGCACAATGGTCGCGCCGAAGAGCATTTTCTGCCAGCCGGCCCGTTTGCCACGCTGCCGCTCAAGCCGGACACGGACGGGACCAACCGCTCGTCGATCGTCTGGGTCGAGCGGTCGGAAGATGCCGAAAAACTGGTCGACAGCGACGACCTCGTCTTCGAGCACGAGCTGGAACAGCGGTTTGGCCTGAAGCTCGGCGAAATTCACGTCGCCGACAGGCCACGCGCCTGGCCGCTCGGCCTGACGCTTGCCCGCGCCTTCGTCGCGCCGCGCATTGCCCTCGCCGGCGACGCCGCCCACGGCATCCACCCGATCGCCGGCCAGGGCCTGAATCTCGGCTTCAAGGATGTGGCGGCTCTTGCCGAGGTGGTGGTCGAGGCCGACCGGCTCGGCCAGGATATCGGCGCGCTCGACGTGCTCGAGCGCTACCAGCAGTGGCGGCGTTTCGACACGCTGCAGATGGGCATCACCACCGATGTCCTGAACCGGCTGTTTTCCAACGACATCGGCCCGTTGCGGGCCGTCCGCGACATCGGCCTCGGCCTCGTCGAACGCATGCCGCGCTTGAAGGATTTCTTCATTCGCCAGGCGTCCGGACTGTCCGGCGACACGCCGAAACTGCTCAAGGGCGAGGCGATCTGAACCCGGAAGGGCGGCAAACCAATATTGAGCGTCAGGCAATTTCGTTCAGTTGACCTCGAAGCCCAGCTTCTGCCGCAGCCGCAGTACCCGCTGGTCGGATATCTTCAGGGGCTGCTCACCAGCCTGCGCCGCGCGGTTCACCATCTGCAGCAAATCGTTTCGCTCAGTCACATCCAGACGTTCGCGCAGGAACGGCGCCAGCTTGTCGATGACGATCGTGGCATCGTCGATCTGTGACGCCGCCCATTTGGCGTAGACCACGGCCTCATCGGTCTTCTTGTCGTCCGCAATCTCCGAAATCATCGACCGAATCGCGGCTTCGCGCTGCGGCAGGACAGGGCCGTTCTCGGAAACGATGGCGGTGATCAGCGTCGCGGCCGCCACGACCGGATCGTCGATCGCCGTCAGCGGTGAGAGCGCTGCCTGCTTGCGCAGTCTCTTGCGGCGAATGTTCCCTTGCACACGCCCGACGACGTCCGCGACCTCGCGCGCCGCATCGTTCATGGCCCTCATCCGATACCACCAGAACGCCGCCGCTCCCAACAGCCCAATTGCAGCAATCAGTATATGCATGCCCGTGATCCCCAAACCGCAGCGACGATAGGAGAAGTGCTGCCTCGCTTCAACACGCAAAAGTTGCGCCCGCTGAAGAAATTTGATTCAGCCGGACGCAAAACAGAATAATCGCTAGGACCCCGGCACGTCGTAGATCGCCCTGACCTCGATCGTGCCGATTTCGGCCAGCGGGATGCCGCCGGCAATCTCCAGCGCCTCGTCGATTTCCCCGGCCTCGATCATGACGAAGCCGAGCAATTGCTCCTTGGTCTCGGCGAAGGGGCCGTCTGTAATCAGTCGCTTGCCCTTGCGCCGGCGCACGGTTTTCGCGGTCTTCACCGACTGCAGCGCTTGCGCGATGACCAGCCGACCGCTTTGCTCTACCGATTTGTCGTAGGCCAGCGAGTCGGCGTCGAGCTTGGCCAGCCTCTCCGGGCTCATTGCATAAAGGTCTTTTTCCTCACCATAGACCAGGCAAACGTATTTCATCTCTCATCTTCCTTGTTGTGACGAACCGTTGGCAACCAAGGTCTCAGCCGGGCTTTTGAGCGCCGCATGATCGACAAGGGACACCGCAACCCCGATGATGGCGACTGCCACAAGCAGTCGACCGAAACCGGAAGGTGGGCGATGCAACCAGTCGGCTTCTTGTTCAGCCGCCTTTCGGCCGGTGTGCCTCCAGTGAGCAGAAAACAGACTATTCATGTGATCCTCCATCCGGCCACGAAATCAGGGGCCGCCCGCAGGACGGCCGAGGCGGATGGAAGTCGACATTTTTGCACGTGGATTTTTTTAACGCGTCGCCATTGGCGCGAAAGCACGGGTGGCCTTCGTGCCCGCGCGCACTATAGTCGATCGGACGCCGATCACGGGCTCAGCCACCACAATCAAGGAGGAATTCATGGACCGCACCGCAAACGCCATCTGGAAAGGCAATCTGAAAGAGGGCAAGGGCACGCTCGACACGCAGAGCGGGACTCTGAAAGGCACGCCTTACTCGTTCAAGATGCGCTTCGAGGACGAGAGCGGCAAATCCGGCACCAATCCGGAGGAACTGATCGCGGCGGCGCATGCCGGTTGCTTTGCCATGCAGCTTTCGCATGTCCTGGCCGAGAACGGCACCCCCGCCACCGAACTCGACGCCAAGGCCGTGGTGACGCTGGTTCCAGGCACCGGCATCACCGGCAGCGCGCTCACGCTGGTCGGCAAGGTGCCGGGCATCGATGCCGCGAAATTCCAGGAGCTGGCCGAACAGGCCAAGGCCGGGTGTCCGGTTTCGAAGGCGCTCGGCGCCATCAAGGTTTCGCTCGACGCCAAGCTCGGCTGAGCAGATGGCATGAGGTGATAAACGCCGGCTCCAGGGCTGGCGTTTTCATTTGTGGGGCGTCGGTGATCCTTCACACCCCCTCTGTCCTGCAGGACAGACGGGGTGCTGTCCATCCGACGCCTCAAAGGTCGTTAGCTTCCTTCGCCGGTCAGCGCGACAATTCGTGCGCGCAATTGTGCGACCTCTTCCTCAAGAGCCTGCACGCGCGCTTCGAGGTCCGAAGCCGGCGACGGTGATTGCAGGGGCGTTGCAGCCACCGCTGGCGTCTGCACCGGCCCGCCCAAGAGATGCACATAGCGGTCCTCACGCTGGCCGGGTCCACGATCGATCTGCTGGACGAGCGGCGGCTTGCGGCCGATCAGCAGGTCGAGATTGCTGCGAAGCTCGTCGATGGAGGGTAGCCGCGCCATGCGCTCGCTCCGCGCCAGCAATTCATGCGCGGTCTGCGGACCGCGCAACAACAGCAGCCCAAGCAGCGCAATCTGCGCCGAGGTCAGCGAAAAGCGCTGCGCGACGACATGCTCGTAACGCTCGACGCGCGAGGCAAAGACCTGCCTGACCAGGCCCTTGTGCTCAAGCTGGCCAAGCGCTCGTCTCACCTCGGCAAGCTCGACCGACATCACCGGCTCGCGCGCCGTCTTCTGGTTGGCGGCGGCAAGTGCCGCATTGAGCGTCAGCGGATAGATATCGGGGGTCAGTTCCTTCTTTTCGATCAGGCAACCGAGCACGCGCGCTTCGACGGGAGAAAGGATGGGCAGTTCGGTGTCGGTCATTGGTCGGCTATCCTTTGAAGCTGGCGGGACAGCGCCCCCCACTTGGGGGGAGATTGGATGTCACCTCGGCTTTCGCCAATCTCCAACATTGCAGACGGGGCGAGGTCGGTGAAGCTGCCAATCTCCCTCCTTGTGGGGGAGATGTCCGGCAGGACAGAGGGGGGCGCGAAGGATCACTACCGACGAGATGATCCCTGCAGCAACCCCGTCCGCCGCTACACCCTTCTCTCCACCATCATCTTCTTGATCTCGGCGATCGCCTTGGCCGGGTTCAGACCCTTGGGGCAGGTCTGGGCGCAGTTCATGATGGTATGGCAGCGATAGAGCCGGAACGGGTCTTCGAGATTGTCGAGCCGTTCGCCCGTGGCCTCGTCCCGGGAATCGATCAGCCAGCGATAGGCCTGCAACAGCGTCGCCGGGCCGAGATAGCGGTCGCCGTTCCACCAGTAGCTCGGGCAGGAGGTCGAGCAGCAGGCGCACAGGATGCATTCATACAGCCCGTCGAGCTTTTCGCGCTCCTCATGGCTCTGCAGCCATTCCTTGGCCGGCTCTGGCGACACCGTCTTCAGCCATGGCTCGATCGAGGCGTGCTGGGCGTAGAAATTGGTGAGGTCGGGCACCAGATCCTTGACCACCTGCATGTGCGGCAGCGGATAGACCTTGATCGCGCCGGAAATGTCGTCGCAGCCCTTGGTGCAGGCGAGTGTGTTGGAACCGTCGATATTCATGGCGCAGGAGCCGCAAATGCCCTCGCGGCAGGAGCGGCGCAGCGTCAGTGTCGGGTCGATCTTGTTCTTGATGTAGAGCAGCGCGTCGAGCACCATCGGCCCGCAATCGTCCATGTCGACGAAATAGGTGTCCATGCGCGGGTTCTCGTCATCGTCCGGCGACCAGCGGTAGATGCGGTACTCGCGCAGATTGGTCGCGCCTTCCGGCTTTGGCCAGGTTTTCCCGACGTTGATCTTCGAGTTTTTCGGAAGCGTCAGTTCGACCATTACCTCAGGTCCTTTCGGATGACGAGCTTCAGCCCGGACCAGATATCGTTCACGGCAGCCACCTTCACGTCGACAAGATCGAGCTTCAGCGCCTCGGCGCGGATGACGTCCTCGGTGACGTCGGTCGGCACTTTCGACGCCTTCTTCGGCCAGGAGACCCAGACCATGCCGTCGCGCTTGACGGCCATCTCGACATCGCTCAGGCGATCCTCGATCTCGGCGCGCTGCCGGGTGAAGGCATGGACGGCATCATATTTGCGGCGAATACCCGAGATCGCCGACCATTTGGCCAGCCGGTCGAGCTGGGCAAAATTGACGGCATCGGCGAGATCATCCAGTTCCGCCGGCAGCGCGATGAAGGCCGCCGTCATCCCGTCTTTGAAGCCAAGCTTGGCCGGCAGGGGCGTGCCGGAATATCCTGCTGTCGTCGACGCCACCCTATCTCTCCGCGTGAACATAGAGGGAATTTACGAATCCCGTGCAACTGCCGTATACGCGCACTTCCACGGCTTTCCCTATAATTTGCCTTCTCGCGGCACGGGCTGGCAAATTCCCGTCTCCTATCACGCACCTAACTGGTCCGTTGCCTTTCTCGAACCAAAACCTGTTTGACGACTGCGCGCTGGAGGCGTCCTTCCAAACCGGAATATCGTCCACTGCCTTTGAGAACTTGTAGACGTCACTATAGATATAGACGGTATCGGCCGACGTCGCGCACCCGCTGACGGCAATGGAAAGTGTCAAGATCGCCAGCAGTCTCATCGTCAATACACTCTCGCTTTGGGCGCGATCTTGGCTAGGTTGATGCCGCCGTCTGCTTCCCTAAGCAGCGGCTCGGTGTGCACCGGCCGGTAGCTGAGCGTCACCTCGCCGGCCTCGCTGAGCCGGGCCAGCGTGTGCTTGCGCCAGTTCGCATCGTCACGAGCTGAAAAATCTTCCCGCGCATGCGCGCCGCGGCTCTCCTTGCGCGCTTCGGCGCCGTAGACCGTGGTGATGGCGTTGGCCATCAGATTTTCCAATTCCAGCGTCTCGACCAGATCGGAGTTCCAGATCATCGAGCGGTCGAACACCTTTACGTCCTTGAGTTCGCCCCAGATCTGCGAAATGCGCTTGCAGCCGCTTTCCAGCGATTCCTGCGTGCGGAACACCGCCGCATCATCCTGCATCGCCTTCTGCATTTTTTCCCGCAGCACGGCGGTCGGCGTCGAGCCGTTGGCATGACGCAGCCGGTCGAAGCGGTCCATGGTCTTCTCGACCGAGGCCTCATTGGGCGACGGGATCGCCGCGTTGCGGTCGATCACCTTGCCGGCTCGGATCGCCGCCGCGCGGCCAAACACCACCAGATCGATCAGCGAATTCGAGCCCAGCCGGTTGGCGCCATGCACGGAAGCGCAGCCGGCTTCGCCGACCGCCATCAGCCCGGGCGACACCTGGTCCGGGTTCAAGGCAGTGGGGTTGAGCACCTCGCCCCAGTAATTGGTCGGCACGCCGCCCATATTGTAGTGGACCGTCGGCAGTACCGGGATCGGCTCTTTGGTCAGGTCGACGCCGGCAAAGATTTTTGCTGACTCCGAAATCCCCGGAAGTCTCTCGTGCAAAACGGCCGGATCGAGGTGGTCGAGGTGGAGAAAAATATGGTCCTTCCTCGGTCCGACGCCGCGCCCTTCGCGGATCTCCAGCGTCATGCAGCGCGAGACCACGTCGCGCGAGGCAAGGTCCTTGGCCGATGGCGCGTAGCGTTCCATGAAGCGCTCGCCTTCGGAATTGACGAGATAGCCGCCCTCGCCGCGCGCGCCCTCGGTGATCAGGCAGCCGGCGCCGTAGATGCCGGTCGGGTGGAACTGCACGAACTCCATATCCTGCAGCGGCAGCCCGGCCCGCGCTGCCATGCCGCCGCCGTCGCCGGTGCAGGTGTGCGCCGAGGTCGCCGAGAAATAGGCGCGGCCATAACCGCCGGTCGCCAGCACCACCATTTTTGCCGAAAAACGGTGGATGGTGCCGTCGTCGAGGTTCCAGGCGACGACGCCGGTGCAGGTGCCGTCCGGCTCCATGATCAGGTCGAGCGCGAAATACTCGATGAAGAACTGCGCATTGTGCTTCAGCGATTGGCCGTAGAGCGTGTGCAGCATGGCGTGGCCGGTACGGTCGGCGGCGGCACAGGTGCGCTGGACCGGCGGTCCCTCGCCGAAATTCATCATCATGCCGCCGAACGGCCGCTGGTAGATTTTCCCGTCCTCCGTGCGGCTGAAGGGAACGCCGTAATGCTCAAGCTCGTAGACCGCCGCCGGCGCCTCGCGCACCATGTATTCCTGTGCGTCGGTGTCACCGAGCCAATCCGAACCCTTGACCGTGTCGAAGAGGTGCCACTGCCAGTTGTCGGGGCCCATATTAGCGAGCGAAGCGGCGATGCCGCCCTGCGCCGCCACCGTATGCGACCGCGTCGGGAAAACCTTGGTGATGCAGGCGGTGCGCAGACCCTGTTCGGCCATGCCAAGCGTGGCGCGCAGGCCGGCGCCGCCGGCGCCGACCACCACCACGTCGAATTTGTGGTCGACATAGGTATAGGCGGACGCCATGTTGGCGTTTTTCGCGTCCTTGGCCAAAACTCAGCCTCCAAATGCCAGTTTGAGCAGGGCGAAGATCGAGGCGACGCCGACCACTACGGGAAAGAATGTATTGAGCGCGAGCAGCGCCAGCCTCATGCCCTCGCCATGCACATAGTCCTCGATGATCGCCTGCATGCCGAGCCGCATATGATAGAGCCCGGACAACAGCACCAGGGCCAGGACCAGCGCCACGAACGGGTTGGCAAGTGCGGCGCGCACTTCCGCATAGCCGGCGCCGTTCAACGCGATCAGGAAGCCGACGAAAAACAGGATCAGCGGGATGTTGGCGACCGCCGTCAGGCGCTGGCGCCAGAAATGCTCCGTGCCTTCGCGGGCGGAGCCGAGGCCGCGGACTTTCGCCAGCGGCGTGCGCATGTCGGTGTTGTGGTGGCTCACGATCAGGCTCCCCGCGCCATATAGCCGGCGATCCAGATCAGCAGCGTCAGTACAATCGAGCCGGCCAGCGTCGCCCAGGCGATCCTCGAGGCCATATCCTTTTCAAGACCTGCCCCGGTGTCCCAGATAAGATGGCGCACGCCGCCCAGCATGTGGTGCATCAGTGCCCAGGTGTAGCCGAACAGCACCAGCCGCCCCAGCCACGAGCCGAAGGCCCAGTTGACGGCATCGAAGGTGGATTGCGAGCTCGCCGCCGCCATCAGCCACAGCGCGACGAGCAGCGTGCCGAAATAAAGCGCCCCACCGGTGATGCGATGGATGATCGACATCGTCATCGTAATCGGCGGTCGATAGACGGTCAGATGCGGCGAAAGCGGCCGTTCACGTCTGGCAAATTCGCGGGTGGCTGGTGATTTGCTCATGGCTCCCCCAGTTCGGCGTCTCTGGAGCCTCAGGTGGAAATGCGGCGTTACCGCTTCCGGATGCGACTTCGGACAGCCGGTTTCTAATGCTCTTTTTGCACCGCGTCAAAGCCGGAAAATCGTTTCGAAAACGTAATTTAGTCTGACTGAATAGCCCGTTTTCGCTTCAATCGATTAGGGCGCGACCCAAAGCCGGCGCAATGTTCGCTGCACTGCGGCATATCTGCCCGGCTTGGGCGTCCAGGGTATGTTGAGATTCAGGTCAGGCCGAGTCGAAAATGGTAGCTTACGAGAACCGGAGCGGAGCGTACATTTCCGTACGTGAGCCCGCGCATGACCCCGCGGTCATGCGCAAAATCAAAGTTCTACTGCGTCCTTTGCGCGCCCAAGAGGGCGCACGGCGCTGTAGGTAAGCGGAGGAGGCTGCCAGTTGCAGGCCGGCCTCACCTGAAAATCAATGCACCCGATTAGCGCTTGCAGGTCAGCGGCGTCTTCCCGCCCTTCATCACCAGCGCGTCGCGCCCGTCGATCACGATTGCGTCATGCGCCTCGCCGAAGCGGCTATTTTGATTGGCTGGCGAGGCCGGCAGGTCCTCGCTGGCGCCGTCCGGGCCAAGCACGCGAACCGAGGTGCCGAGATTTTCGATGGTGATCCTGGCGCCATCGGCGCAAGTGTAGGTCGCGGTGCGCGGCTGCGGCGAATCGGCGAGCGGATTTCCGGCCTTCGGCGCATTGGTCTGCGACACGCAGGCAGCAGTGATCAGCAATGGGAAAAGCGCAGGCGTTATCCGAAACGTCCGGCCTAACGCCATATGCTGCCTCCCTACGCGTCAATCCAGCCGCGGTGGTTTGCCGAGATCACCCGCGCCACGGGATGGTGCGGGCAAGCATGGCCGAATGATGGCCGCAACGCAGGCGCCGGATATTAACCATGTTTGCCGAGATCTGGCTGCCAGCAGGGGCCGGCATCTTAACAAAGGTTAAGAAAAGGTTAATTTGTGATTCGAGCAAGACTCGCCTCTGACAAATGGGGGACGCCATGCGTTCGAATTCAGGCAGATCGCGCCTTCCGGCGCTCATCCTGGTGGCGGTGGCCATCGGCTTCGCAGCACCGGCACTCGCCGGGACGCGCGACCGCGTCTACGCCGATTCCTTCGGAAATCTCGTCATCGAGAGCGCCGCCGGTTACAAGCGCATCCTCGTTGGCGACGGCAACCTGGCCAAGGAGCTGTCGGACTACACCGGCGCCGGCCAGCCCAAAATCATCTATGAAGACGACCCGGATGACATCAGCAGCCGCGACTGCTACAGGCCGCCGGTTTTCGTGAAGGGCCGCAGCTATATGTACGGGCTTTCCGACGGCGAGATGCCCGAGCTCAGCCCCTGCCGCTGATCTTCGGCCCGGCGTTGGCGACAGCCGTCTGCCGGGCGGCGATCGACCCTATCGAGATGCGCACGCAATTGCGTCCGCTACCCTTCGCTTGATAGAGCGCTTCATCGGCGCGCTGCAGCAGGTCGGAAAACCCTTCGGCCGGGTGAAGCTCGGCAACGCCGAAGCTGGCGGTGCAACGATGGTGCGCCGGCAGACAGTCTATCGGCAGGGCCCCGAAAGCGCTGCGCGTGCCTTCGGCGAAGAGCCGCGCGGCGGCGAGGTTGGTTCCCGGCAGGATGATGGCGAATTCCTCACCACCGATGCGGCCGGCGACGTGGTGATCGGCGGCCGCATCACGCAGGAAGCCGGCAAAGGCCTCGATGACCCGGTCGCCGGACGCGTGGCCGAAACTGTCGTTGATGCTCTTGAAATGATCGAGGTCGGCGATGACCAGGGCGACCGGAATACCCTTGCGCACCGCGTCACGCATCGCGAGCTCGGCATGACGTTCGAAGCCGCCCCGGTTGAGCAGCCTTGATAGCGTGTCCGTCTCCGACTTCGATGTCGCCTCGGCGAGCACGTCACGGACCACAATGACCAGAATGAGAAGCGCGATTGTCATGCCGAATACAGTGCCTAGTGATTGCGACACCAGAGCGTAGTTGCTGTGCAGATAGGCCTGCGGATTGACACCCCAGCCGCCCAATGCATGGGCGATGAACGGCTTGCTCACGAATTGCAGGGCGCTGGCCGCCAGAACGGCCATCAGCGCATGGTCGAGCCAGTCGCTTCTTTGCCTGGACGACCAGACGATGGCGACGCCTACGAACTGCATGGCCGCATAGGGAAACTGGTAGGCCATCATGCGGGCAAGCGACTGGCGCGGCAGGTCCTGCACGAAATACACGGCCACGGTGGCCGCAAACAGGAAGACGAGCATCGGCGCCCAGGGCGGCGCCACACCGTATTTATGGGCAAGCCCGCCATTGAAGGCGATGGTGGCGCCAAGGAAAACGGCGAAGCCCGCGACGACCGCGGGTCGCGCATTGTCGAAGACCGGAATGCTGAACTCGATGGCGAAATAGGCCATCCCGAGCAGATAACCGAAAACCAGCCAGCGCGCCGGCGCGCGCGCCGCATCGTTGAACGAGATGGTCATGAAGGCAGCCGCCAGCAAGCCGGCGACAAGCAGGTTGATTGCAAGGATGAACTCTGCGCCGCCGCCCATGTGGTTTTTCGCACCCCCTGCGCCAGCAAATCACGAACGGGCGAAAAAGACGTTAACGCGAGCCCGGGCGCGGATGCGATCAGCCGGCTTTGAGCGGTTCCACAACCGACACCGTTTCCGACGGTTCACAGGCCGACTGGTCATAGGACAGGCGCACGCTGTCGCGACCGTTCCTCTTGGCTTTGTAGAGCGCCTCGTCGGCGCGGCGCATCAGCGGCTCCAGCCCTTCCTCGCCGGTGCGGGCCGTCACGCCGAAGCTCGCGGTCACTCTTGTGCCGGACGGGAGCCCGTCGACGTTGCCCGCCGAATAGAGCGCGCGAATGGCTTCGGCAAACAGCCTTGCCGCGCCAAGGTCGCTCAGCGGCAAAAGCACTGCGAACTCCTCGCCACCGATGCGGCCGGCGACGCCGCTGATGCCGGCCGCCGATAGAAGCTTGGCGGCGAAATCGGCGATCACGCGATCGCCTGCCGCATGACCGTGCAGATCGTTGAGCGCCTTGAAATGATCGAGGTCGGCGAGCACCAGCGCGACCGGAAGTTTGGCGGTGGCGCAGTGCTGCAGGAGAAGCGTGGCGCGCTCCTCGAAGCCGCGGCGGTTGAGCAGGCCCGACAGCGGGTCGGTGTATGCCTCGGCCTTCAGCACTTTCATCACGTCGAGCGCAGCCGCACAGAACAGGCAAAGCGCGATGAGCAGCGACAACAGCGCGTGCGACAGGAGCGCCGTCGTCCAGTAGGACGAGGCATAGAACCCGTCATAGCTTTGATAGGGTCCATGCGCGATGACGATAACGAGGGTGCGCACGAAGAAGTTCAGCCCCGAAAGCAGCGACAGCACGAACAGGATCATTTCCGTCGGGCCCTTGTCGCGCACGACGCGCAGTTCGGCGGCGACAACCAGGCTGAGGCCGCCGAAAGCGAAATTCATCACTAGGATCCGCCAGGTGAGGTCCGGCTGGATGAACATGAACCAGCAAAAAGCGGTCAGGCCGCCGCTCGCCAGAACGCCGATCGCAACAAAGGGCACGCGCCGTCCATAACGTGTCACGATCGCGCCGGCGAGACCACAGGCGGCGATGGTGAAGCAGATGTTGGAGATCAGCTTGGTCGGCGCCATGCCGATGGGCAGGGTGAAATGCTGCAACAGGAAGCCGGCCGCCGAAAGCCAATAGCTGGCGGCCAGAACGGCCAGATAGGGGCGGTGACGTTGATAGAACCAAAGCACGAGAAACACCGCGCCGAGCGCAAGCGCGATCGTCGGGTTGAGCAACCCTACCAGCAGACCGGTGTCCAAAGGACCGTGCCCCCACGCTTGCGTCAGGGAAGACCTTAGAGCGGAAGCCCAAACAAGCGGTTAAGCGGGACCGAATATGCGCGAGGTCACCCATGAAGCTGCTACACGGAACTTGAGACCGCGGCCGGCGTTTTCCAGCAGCAATCGATGGAGACGCTTTCATGGCCGATACGATCATGCTGACCGATCACGAGGCAATTCGCTCATGGGCCGCGTCACGTGCCGGATTTCCGGCAATCGTCGATGTATCGCCCGAAACAGGCACGCAAGCCATGCTGAGGCTGGTTTTCGGCCAGCATGCCTATCAGGACCAGGACCAGGCCGAACGCCCGGCCAACGCCGGCGGCTACGAACTGGTCGAATGGGACGAATGGTTCAAGCTTTTCGACGAACGCCAGCTGGCGCTCGTGGTGGCAAAGGATCAACCCGGCCGCCGTGAGCAATTCCACGAATTCGTCAGGCGCCCCGGTTGAAAGAAAGGGCCCGAATCGCGTTGCGGCTCGGGCCTGGCATGCACTCACATACGGACCGTGGCAGCCTGAACTATTTCCACTCACGGATGTCGACGAAATGGCCGGCGATCGCCGCCGCCGCCGCCATCGCCGGCGACACCAGATGGGTGCGGCCCTTGAAGCCCTGACGGCCCTCGAAATTGCGGTTCGAGGTCGAGGCGCAGCGCTCATGCGGCTTCAGCCGGTCGTCATTCATGGCAAGGCACATCGAGCAGCCCGGCTCACGCCAGTCGAAACCGGCGGCGACAAAGATCTTGTCGAGACCTTCTGCTTCCGCCTGCTCCTTGACCAGACCGGAGCCCGGCACGATCATCGCATGGACATGCGGGCTGACTTTCTTGCCCTCGACCACCTTGGCGACGGCGCGCAGATCCTCGATGCGGCCGTTGGTGCAGGAGCCGATGAAGACGCGGTCGAGCGCGATATCGGTGATCCTGGTACCCGGCGTCAGCCCCATATAGTCGAGCGCGCGCTGCTTGGAGGTGCGCTTATTCTCATCGGCGATATCGTCGGGGTTTGGCACGATGCCCTGGACCGAGACGACGTCCTCGGGCGAGGAGCCCCAGGAGACGATCGGCGGCAATTTCGCCGCGTCGAGCACGACCACCTTGTCGAAATGCGCGCCCTCGTCGGACTGCAGCGTCTTCCAGTAAGCGAGCGCGGCATCCCACGCCTCGCCCTTGGGGGCCCGCGGCTTGTCCTTGACATAGGCGAAGGTCGTCTCGTCAGGCGCGATCAGGCCGGCACGGGCGCCGCCCTCGATCGACATGTTGCAGATGGTCATGCGGCCTTCCATGGACAGCGCGCGGATCGCTTCGCCGGCATATTCGATGACATAGCCGGTGCCGCCGGCAGTGCCGATCTCGCCGATGATCGCCAAAATGATGTCCTTGGCGGTGACGCCTTCCGGCAGTACGCCGTCGACGCGCACCAGCATGTTCTTGGCCTTGCGCTGGATCAGCGTCTGCGTGGCCAGCACATGCTCGACTTCCGAGGTGCCGATGCCATGCGCCAATGCGCCGAAAGCGCCGTGCGTCGAGGTGTGGCTGTCGCCGCAGACGATGGTCATGCCGGGCAGCGTAAAGCCCTGCTCCGGACCGATGATGTGGACGATGCCCTGGCGGATATCCTTTTCGGAATAATATTCGACACCAAAATCCTTGGCGTTCTTGGCCAGCGCCTCGACCTGGATGCGGCTTTCCTCGTTCTTGATGCCGAACTTGCGCTCCGGCGAGGTCGACACATTGTGGTCAACCACGGCCAGCGTCTTTTCCGGATGCCGGACCTTTCTGCCGGTCATGCGCAGGCCTTCGAAGGCTTGCGGGCTGGTCACTTCATGGACGAGATGACGGTCGATGTAGAGCAGGCAGGTGCCGTCGTCCTGGCGGTCGACGACGTGGTCGTCGAATATCTTGTCGTAGAGGGTGCGCGGTGCGCTCATGTGCGTAAATCCGTCGATATAAAAAATGGGAAAGGACAAGCGCCGGCTAGCCGGCGAACACGGCCTAACGAAGTCGGCGGGTCAGAGCGCCGCAAACGCGCGCCGAGAATCGCGACGGCAGGCGTTTTCTGTCCTGCAGCACGAAGCCCTTGTAAGCCGGATCGCCAAAAAGCTGTTCCATGGCGTGGCTCATATCAATCTTTTGGCTTTTCGGCAATTGGCTGGTGGCGCGGCTTCCCTTCTCCCCTTGTGGGGCCCGAAGGGCGGGCGAGGCCCGTGACTCGCCCCGGGCGGTGGATCGGCGCGCAGCGCCGAGACGGAAGAGGGGTGCTGGCCGGAGCGCGATTGGTGCCAAGCTGGAAC
Organism: Mesorhizobium sp. WSM4841; assembly: GCF_055811515.1. Taxonomy (NCBI): domain Bacteria; kingdom Pseudomonadati; phylum Pseudomonadota; class Alphaproteobacteria; order Hyphomicrobiales; family Phyllobacteriaceae; genus Mesorhizobium; species Mesorhizobium sp. WSM4841. The sequence goes on along the minus strand of NZ_JBVVQC010000038.1, from coordinate 40,579 downwards.
ACCCCTCATCCGACCGAGCGGAGCCTGTCCTCGGGCTTGCCGGAGGCAAGACCCGTGGGCTCGGCCACATTCTCCCACAAGGGGAGAAGGAAGAAGGCGCCTCTCAAACCACCTCGAACACGAAGGTCTTCACCAGCGCCTCGGGCTCGGCGATCGCATAGCAGCGGAACCACGGGCTTTCCTCGACCGGCCGCCATTTTTTGTCCTGCTCCAGTTCGGCAAAGACGTCACGAAAGCCGCCGCTCTCGAACACCTGGTCGCGAACGGTGAAGATGGCATGGCCGCCCTTCTTGGTGATCCGCACCAATTCATGCAGGCCGGACGCCGGCGCGTGGCTGATGGTGAACACGCCGGTCGAGAAGAAGGCGCGGAAATACTCGTCCGGCCAAGGCAGCGGACCGCCAAGCATCGCCTGTTTCAGCTCGCTGTAGGCCTGGCGGCTGCCGGCGATGTCGAGCATTTCATCCGACAGGTCGAGCCCGGCGATGTCCTGATAGCCGAGCGCATTGAGCGATGGTCCCGACAGGCCGGTGCCGCAGCCGGCGTCGAGCAGCGGCCCCTCGCCAGATGGCACATAGCGCGCCACCCAGGCGGCGATCAGGAACGGCAGGAGATAACCGAGCGAGGCGGTTTCGCTGTCATAGGTCGCAGCCCATGCGGCATAGGCTTGCGCCAGCGCTTCCGGCGTGTCGGCCGTATAGACGGACTCCAAGGCCGCATTGGCTTTGTCGATAATCATGGATCTGCCTTCCAAAACGCGTCTGCCGCGATGGTAGCGCCGTCTTCGCCTGCCGGGGCTATTGCTCATGCTGGCGGCGCAGCCGCTTCTCTAGCGCCCGCAAGGCCAGCGACAGGCCGACCGTCAGGATAAGATAGATATAGGCGACGATTGAATAGGTCTCGAAGAAGCGGAACGAGCCGGCAGCGTAGATCTTGCCCATCTGGGTGATGTCAGCGACGCCGAGCACCGAGACCAGCGAGGAATCCTTGACCATGGCGACGAAATCATTGCCGAGCGGCGGCAGGATGGTGCGGATCGCCTGCGGAAAGACGATCAGCCGGAAACGCTGCGTGCGCGTCAGCCCCAGCGCCTTCGCCGCCTCGATCTGGCCCTTCTCGACCGCCTGGATGCCGGCGCGGAAGACCTCCGAGATAAAGGCCGAGTAGCCGATGGTCAGCGCCATGATGGCGCGCCACAGCAACGACACGTCGCGCACCAGCAGTTCTCCGAAGAGACCCGCATTTTGCAACGGCGCGGTCAGCGCGTTCCACGCCGCGACGAAGGCCGGCGCGCCGGCAAAGGCGATCCAGAACAACAGCACCAGCATCGGCACGCCGCGGATGATCTCGACATAGAAGCGAGCAATCTGGCGCAGCCAGCGCGACCCCGACAGCCCCATCAGCGCAATGCCGAGCCCGATTGCCGAGGCCAGCGCGAAGGCGACCATTGTGACGAAGACGGTGATGCCGATGCCCGTGGCGACGGTCGCGAAAACCTGGGCGTAGAGGTCGCTTGCCGCAATGAAGATGGCAGCGGCCACGGCGAGCGCCGCCGCCACGGCAAGCCACCACGGGAAGTCGGTTTTGGAGGCGGAGGATGCGGGGGTTGCCATCAAGGCGCGCCGACGAAACAACGTCGAGCCAAGTGGCCCCCCTCTGGCCTGCCGGCCATCTCCCCCTCAAGGGGGGAGATTGGCAGCCTTGACGTCGCCGCCCATTCTGCAACGCTGAAAATTGGCGAAAGCCGATGCGAAAGCCGATCTCCCCCCTTGAGGGGGAGATGTCCGGCAGGACAGAGGGGGGTGGGAAGAAACTCCGTCCGTGCGATATTCAGCGCACGGCCCTCACGCAGCAAGTGCGCCAAACCGGCTCACTGCCCCATCTTGTAGTCGAGGAACCATTTCTTGTTGAGCGCGTCGAGCGTGCCGTCGGCCTTCAGTGCGGCGATCGCTGCATTGACCGGTTTCACCAGATCCGAGCCTTTCGGGAAAATAAAGCCGAAATCCTCGGTGCCGAGCGGGCCGCCGATCAGCTTCAGCCCGCCATTGGACGCCTCGACATAGCCCTTGCCGGCAGTGCCGTCGGTCAGCACGACGTCGACGTCGCCGGTCTTCAACGCCTGCACCGTCGCGCCGAACGTCTCGAACAGTTTGATGCGCGGGTTCTGCTCATTGCCGTCGAGCACGCTGTAGACGGCGGTGTAGAAGGGGGTGGTGCCGGCCTGCGCGCCGATCAGCCCATCCTTGAAGGCGCCAAATGTCTTGGCGTCGGTGAAGCGCTTCTCATCGCCACGCACCAGCATGAACTGTTCCGAGCGCATGTAGGGGTCGGAGAAATCGACCTTCTGCTTGCGGTCGTCCTTGATGGTGATACCGGTCATGCCGATGTTGTACTGGTTGTCGGAAACCGCCTGGATCATCGCGTCCCAAGAGGTGTTCTGGTACTCGACCTGGAAATTGAGCCGCTTAGCGATCTCGTTCATCGCGTCATATTCCCAGCCGATCTGCTTGCCGGTCTTGGCGTCGATGAACTGCAATGGCGGATAGGCGTTCTCCGTCACCACCACCACCTTCTTGCCGCCGAGATCGGGAAGCGCCTGCGCCAGGGCGGCGACCGGCGCAAGTATCAGAGCCAACAGGCCGGCCAACAGCAGTTTCGATTTGGTCATGGTACACCCCGAGAATTTGAACGGCCTCGACATGGTCGAGGCTTGCAGGAAAATCCGGCGCCGACTTTAGCTTTCCGCAAGCGCCTTGCAAGCCGGCTCGATGCGCCGCTTTGCGCGAAAATGAATTCCCATGCTTTCACCAAACGATTACGGAACGATCCGTTTCGATTGCGGACCGACGCGCCCGGCAAAATCGAATCCATCCCGCGAAGCAAAAAAGGCGGCCGAAGCCGCCTTTCCGAAATATGGTTGTTGAAGACGCCTTATTCGGCGGGAGCGGTTTCCGCGGCCTTGGCGGCCTCGTCGGCGGCCTTCTTCTCGGCGGCGTCCTGCGCCGCCTTCTCGGCGGCCAGCGCCTGGGCGGCGGCAACCTTCTCGGCCTCGATGCGGGCCTTTTCGGCGTTCAGCAGATCACGCTCTTCGTCGTTGAGCTTGCGGGCGCGCACGCCGGTGTTTTCCGAAATACGGGCCGACTTGCCGCGACGATCGCGCAGGTAGTAAAGCTTGGCGCGGCGCACCTTGCCGCGGCGCACGATCTCGACGCCCTCGACCATCGGCGAAAAGACCGGGAATACGCGCTCCACGCCTTCGCCGTAGGAAATCTTGCGAACGGTGAAATTCTCCTGGAAGCCGGCGCCGGCGCGGGCGATGACGACGCCCTCATAAGCCTGGACGCGGGTGCGGGTGCCTTCGGTCACGCGGACCTGGACGCGCACGGTGTCGCCGGGCTGGAATTCGGGAAGCTTGCGCTTGGCTTCGATCTTGGCGGCCTGTTCGGCCTCGAGCTGACGGAGGATATCCATCTCTACAAATCCACTTCTTGTTCTTCCGACAGTCAGAGCGTCCGGCACTCGCCTTGCAGTTGCATTGACCGCTCGGCTATGCCCTTTGTTCGAGACCGTCTGGGTTCGAGAACATCGGGCAGGGGCGACTACACCGTCATTGTTGACGGGTCCGGCAGATTGTTCTTCCGGTTCGGCGCGCACATACAGCTATTTCGACGCTTTGTCACGCCTTCGCCGTGTCTTTTTTGGTAGTTGGCCGACATTGCAATCTTTCAGCGCAGGGGTTGCGTCGAAGGCCCAAGCTTTTTAAGCCGGGTAAAACGTGACTTTCCTCCGGCGGCAATATCCCTCCATGCCAGTTCTCGATGCGGCCCTGCTCTTTTTCGCGGGCTTTCTCTCAGGCGCCGTCAACGCCATAGCCGGCGGCGGGACGTTCATAACCTTCGGCGCCATGTCGCTGGTCGGCTTGCCGCCGATCGTCGCCAACGCCACCTCGTCGCTGACACAGTTTCCCGGCTACATCACCTCGACGCTCGCCTACTGGTCCGACATCAAGCATTTCTGGCGCACGGCATTGCTGCTCGGCCTTATCTCGGCTTTCGGTGCACTGACCGGTGCACTCATCCTTCTGGCGCTCGACAATCCGTCGTTCCGCGTCCTGGTGCCTTGGCTGCTGCTGGCGGCGACCGCGCTGTTCGCCGCCGGGCCGTGGCTGAAGCCGGCGCCCATGCCGGGACATGAGGCCGCGGTGGGTTCGCTGGTCGGTTCCCTGGCGCAATTCGCCACCGCCGTCTATGGCGGCTTCTTCGGCGCCGGCATGGGCGTCATGATGCTGGCGACGCTCGGCCTCACCCAGGCTGGCGACTATCACCGCCTGAACGCGCTGAAGAACATGTTGGCCGTGGTCATTGCGGCAGTAGCCATCCTGGTCTTCGTCTCCGGCGACGTCATCGCCTGGCCGCAGGCGATCGTCATGATACCGGGCGGCGCGCTGGGCGGCTATGCCGGCGTCTGGATCGCCAAGCGCGTGCCGCAAATTGCCGTGCGCGGCTTCGTCGTCGGGGTCGGCGTGTTCCTGGCCTTTTACTATTTCACCAGGGGGTGAGCAGCTAACAGGTCCGGCCGCCGCTCCTTCGTCAATTTTTCCGACTCGGCGCGCCGCCAGGCGGCGATCTTCCTGTGATTGCCGGAGGTGAGAACCTCGGGGATTTGCCGGCCCTCGAATTCCTGCGGCCGCGTGTAGTGCGGATGTTCGAGCAGGCCGTTTTCAAAACTCTCTTCATCGCCCGACACCGCGTTGCCCATCACGCCGGGCAACAGCCGCACCACGGCGTCGAGCAGCACGAGCGCCGCCGGCTCGCCACCGGACAGGATGAAGTCACCGACCGAGACCTCCTCCAGTCCCCGCGCCTCGATAACCCGCTGGTCGACGCCCTCGAAGCGGCCGCAGACGATCACCGCGCCAGGCCCGGCGGCCAGTTCGCGCACGCGGGCCTGCGTCAGCGGCTTGCCGCGCGGGCTCATCAGCAGGCGCGGGCGCGGATCACCCGCCGGCGAGGCGTGGTCGATGGCGCTGGCCAGAACATCGGCGCGCATCACCATCCCGGCGCCGCCGCCGGCCGGCGTGTCGTCGACGGTGCGATGGCGATCGCTGGCGAAATCGCGGATCTGGATTGCTTCCAGCGACCACGTGCCGGCCTCCAGCGCCCGGCCGGCCAGCGACAGGCCGAGCACGCCGGGAAACATCTCGGGATAGAGCGTCAGCACCGAGGCGGAAAAACTCACCGGTTGCCCCCGGCGTCCTTCGGCCCGCGCGGCCTGCCCTTCGGGTCGAAACCATCGCTGCCGGGAGCATCGCCGTCTTCGTCATCGATCAAGCCCGCCGCCGCCGGATCGATGCGGAGGAAGCCCTCTTTGATCGACACGTCAGGCACGGCAGCCTGCGTGAACGGAATCAGCACGCCTTTGCGCTCGCCAAGCGTCACGTCGAGAATGTCGCCGCCGCCGAAATTATGCACGGCAACGACCTTGCCGATGTCAGCACCGGTATCGTCCCGGACTGCCAGCCCGACGAGATCGGCATGATAGAATTCGTCCTCTTCGCCGTCGTCCGGCAACATCGAGCGATCGACGAACAGTTCCGTGCCGGCAAGCGCCTCGGCGGCGTTGCGGTCGCTGATGCCCTTGAAGCGCACCACCACGACGTTATTGGCCGGCCTGATGTCGACGATCTGGAAGGCGCGGCCGTCCCTGGCATAGAGCGGCCCGTAGTCGGCCAGCGCCAGCGGATCGCCGGTGAAGGTTTTCACGCGCAATTCGCCCTTGATGCCGTGGGCGGCGCCGATCACGGCCATCTGGACAGGGTTTTGCGGTTTGGTCATCGGTGGAAAAATCCTTTGGCCTTGCTCTAGCTCCACCCTCTTGTCATTTCAATGACGCGGCTCTTCACAGCTTCCTAACCCGGCTGCCGGAAGATGGCCCAGAATGGAAGAGCGGCATATCGGAAGAGCGCAATGCAGGAATTCCTTATCCCGGCCAAGCCAGACCTTCTGGCGGCCCGCGAAAGCTGGCTGAAGATGCTGGCGCGCGAACGCCGGCTGTCGCCGGAAACCGTGGAAGCCTATGAGCGCGACACGCGCCAGTTCCTGCACTTCCTGACAAGCCATTGCGGCGGTTCGCCCGGCATTTCGGATATCGCCGATCTGCGCCCTGCCGATCTGCGCGGCTTTCTCGCTGCCCGCCGCGCCGGGGGCGCCGGCGCCCGCACGCTCGGACGCGGGCTCGCCGGCATCCGCTCACTGCTGCGTTTTCTGGAGCGGCGCGGCCTCGTCAATGCGGCGGGTGCTGCGGCACTGCGCGCGCCACGGCAGCCGAAGTCGCTGCCCAAGCCGCTGACGGCAAGCGATGCGAAACACGTCGTTTCGGTGGAAGGCCAGCTGGCCGAGGAGCCGTGGATCGCTGCCCGCAACGCGGCCGTGCTGACGTTGCTTTACGGCTCAGGTCTGCGCATTTCCGAGGCGCTCGGCCTGCCTGGCGCCGATCTGTCGGCCGCCGGCGATAAGGTGCTGCGCGTCACCGGCAAGGGCGGCAAGACGCGGCTGGTGCCGGTGCTGCCGGTGGCGCTGCGGGCGATCGCCGAATATCGCCGGCTCTGCCCCTATCATCTCGATCCGAAGGGCCTGCTGTTTCGCGGCGCCCGCGGCGGCCCGCTCAACCCGGCCATCGTCCAGCGCGACATGGCCAAGCTGCGCTCGGCGCTCAATCTGCCCGACACCGCCACGCCGCACGCCTTGCGCCATTCCTTCGCCACGCATCTGCTTGGACGCGGCGGCGACCTGCGCACCATCCAGGAATTGTTGGGCCACGCCAGCCTGTCGACGACGCAGATCTATACCGGCGTCGACACCGCGAGGCTGCTCGAAGTCTATGAAGCGGCCCATCCGCGGGCGTAACCGACGCATGATTTCGCAACGTTGCAGCCAGGATATGAGCCGTGGAACAATGTCCGAGACAATTTTGCTGCGCCAGTTAACCGTTTCGCCGTTCTTTGTCTCTAAAAAGCGGCCATGAAACGCGTCATTATCATCGCCGACCGCACGGCCCTTGCGTCGTTGAAGCTGCTCGTGGCGCTCAACGTCCTGTTTTTTCTCTCTTTCCTCATCATCGCGCTGCTTGCCGCCGGCAAGGCGCGCGCCGAAACCCCGGTCTGCGCCGGCGCCGACATGCTGTCGGCCTTGCAGAAGGACGACCCCGCCACCTACCGCAAGATCGAGACGGAAGCGGCCGCAACACTGAACGGCAAGGGCTTGTTGTGGAAACTGGAAAAGGCGGGCGAAAGGCCGTCCTTCCTGTTCGGCACCATGCACATGACCGACCCGCGCGTGACCACGCTGCCGCCCGCCGCGCAAAAGGCGTTTGACGCCGTCGACACCGTCGTCATCGAGACCACGGAGGTGCTCGATCAGCAGAAGATGATGGCGGCGTTCCTGAACGAGCCGGAGCTGATGATGTTCACCGACAGCACCACGCTGTCCTCGCTGCTGTCGCCGGACGATGCGGCGGCAATGAACAAGGCGCTCGACGCACGCGGCATCCCGCCGGCCAGCGTCGCCAAGATGAAACCGTGGATGCTGTCGACCATGGTCGCGCTCCCGGCCTGTGAACTGGCCCGCCAGGCCGGCGGCGCGCCGGTGCTCGACATCAAGCTCGCGCAGGACGCCAAAGCCGCAGGCAAGGCCGTCGATGGGTTGGAGACCGTCGCCGACCAGCTTCGCGCCATGGCCTCGCTGCCGCTCGCTTTTCACATGAAGGGCCTCGTCGACACATTGAAGCTCGGCAACAGGGTGAACGACGTCAACGAAACCATGATCGTGCTTTACCAGCGCGGCGACATCGGCATGCTCTGGCCGCTGTTTCGTGCCGTCCTTCCCGGCGGCGAAGACGATTCGGCGGGCTATGCCGCCTTCGAGGAAACCATGATCACCCGCCGCAACAAGGTGATGATTGATCATGCCGGGCCGATCCTCGCCAAGGGCAACGCCTTCATGGCGGTCGGCGCCTTGCACCTTCCGGGCGCGGAAGGTCTGGTCGAAGATTTCCGCAAGGCCGGCTACACCGTCACTGCCGTCGACTGAGTTGCACGGTCGAGTTGCAAACCCGGCAAGACGTGATTCGGGGCGATGCCTTTCCCGAATCACGGAAAGCTTGTCTCAGTACAGGAAGGTCGAAAGGTTTGTTTTGGCTCGATCGCTGCGAATTTTGCGAGTAAAGTGCGTGCGGACAAACGATTCCCGGCGAAGATTGCCCTGTTTTCGGCGTTTTCGATCGCTAGCGTGAAACCTGTTCGACGATTGCGCGTTGATGTGTGTTGATTGATACTTTTCATCCCACGGAGGACACTTTTATGGCGAATCCAAACGACCCGTACACCACTCCGACCCCCCCTCCCAAGTCGGGTGGCGGCAGCACCGGCTGGCTGATTGCCCTGGTTGTCGTTATTCTGGCTATTGTCGCTTATTATGTTTTTGGAAGAAGCGGTGAGGCGCCAGCGCCCGCTGAACCGCCGGCCGCAACCACGCCGGCCCCGGCGCCAGCGCCCGCTGAACCGACGCCTGCTCCGGCAGAGCCTGCGCCAGCTCCGGCACCCGCAGAGCCTGCTCCGGCGCCTGCCCCAGCACCTGCTCCAGCGCCTGCTCCGGCGCCCGCACCAGCCCCGCAGTGATCGGCTGCTGACTCCAAATATGAACGGCCCGCTGAAAAGCGGGCCGTTTTGCTTTGAGCCGTCAGATGGCTGCCGGAGTAGCTTGGGAAGGCCTACATGTGGATCGGCTTGAAGAAGGTCGCTAGTGCCGCTTCCTTCACCGCTTCCGACATCGTCGGATGGGCGTGGCAGGTGCGGGCAAGATCTTCCGACGAGCCGCCGAACTCCATCAGCACCGCCGCCTCGTGGATCATCTCGCCGGCGCCGAAACCGACGATGTGGACGCCGAGCACGCGATCGCTCTGCTTGTCCGCCAGGATTTTCACGAAGCCGTCTGTATGCAGCATGGCGCGCGCCCGGCCATTGGCGGTGAACGGAAACTTGCCGGCCTTGTAGTCGATGCCTGCCGCCTTCAGCTCTTCCTCGGTCTTGCCGACCGAGGCGATTTCCGGACTGGTGTAGACGACGTTCGGAATCACCTCGTAATTCACATGGCCGGCCTGGCCGGCGATGATCTCGGCCACCGCCACCCCCTCGTCCTCGGCCTTGTGGGCAAGCATCGGTCCGGCGATGACGTCGCCGATGGCGTAGATGCCGGGGATATTGGTGTTGAGATGGCCGTCGGTCTTGACCCGGCCACGCTCGTCGACCTCGACCCCGGCCTCCTTCAGCCCGAGACTGTCCGAATAGGCCCGGCGTCCCGTCGCTATCAGCACCGCATCCGCCTCGATCGTCTCGGCCGCGCCGCCCTTGACCGGCTCGAAGGTTACGGTGGCGCCCTTCTTGGCCTTGGCGACACCGGTCACCTTGGCGCCGAGCCTGAATTCTATGCCTTGCTTGGACAGCATGCGCTGGAACTGTTTGGCGACCTCGCCGTCCATGCCGCCGAGAATGGTGTCGAGGAACTCAACGACGGTCACCTTGGCGCCGAGCCGCGCCCATACCGAGCCGAGCTCCAGCCCGATGACGCCGCCGCCGACCACCACCAGATGGCCCGGCACCTTGTCCAGCGACAGCGCGCCGGTCGAGGACATGATCACTTTCTCGTCAAAGTCGACCTTGACCCCCGGGATGCCCGTGACGTCGGAGCCGGTGGCGATGACGATGTTCCTGGTCTCGATCTCCTCGACCTTGCCGCCCTCGCCGGTCACCGACACTTTTCCGGCGGACAGGACCTTGCCGGTGCCGCGAAAGCTGTCGATCTTGTTCTTCTTGAACAGGAAGGCGACGCCGTTGACGTTGGACGCCACCGTCGCGTCCTTGTGCGCCATCATCTTTTCCAGGTTGAGCTTGGGCGCGCCGATTTCGACGCCCAACGTGTCGAAGGAATGACCAGCCTCGGCGAATATCTCGGACGCATGCAGCAGCGCCTTGGACGGGATGCAGCCGATATTGAGGCAGGTGCCGCCGAAGGTCGGGTTCTTCTCGACCACCGCCGTCTTCAGGCCGAGCTGTGCCGCCTTGACGGCGCAGACATAGCCGCCTGGTCCCGATCCGATGATAACGACGTCATAAGCCATGATTTGTCCTTCTGGTCTGCACTCAGCCTTGGCTGGGATTAGCGGCCGCCGCCCACTTCCAAATTCGCGCCTGTCGTATAGGACGCCCCATCCGACAGGAGCCAGAGAATTGCCGCGGCGACCTCTTCGGTGGTCCCCGCCCTTTGCATCGGCACGCCGTGACGCATCCTCTCGACGCGATCCGGCTGTCCGCCGGAGGCATGAATTTCGGTATCGACAATCCCTGGGCTTACTGCGTTGACGCGAATGCCTTCGCCGGCCACCTCGCGCGCCAGGCCGATCGTGAAGGAATCGATCGCGCCCTTCGAGGCAGCGTAGTCGACATATTCGCCTGGCCCGCCAATTCTCGCTGCAATCGAGGAGACATTCACGATGGCGCCGCCCTTGCCGCCATGGCTGGTCGACATGCGCTTCACCGCTTCGCGGGCACAGAGCATGGAGCCAATGACGTTGATGCGCATCATGCGCTCCAGCCTTGCTCCGCTCATTTCGTCGACACGCGCCCTTATGTCGACGACGCCAGCATTGTTGACGAGCGCGTCGAGCGGCCCGAAGGCATGATCGATCCTCTCGAACATCGCCTGAATATCGGCCTCGCTGCCGACGTCGCCCTTGATGGCCAGCGCTTCGCCGCCATCCTGCTCGATCGCCTCGACAAGTGCCGCAGCGGCGGCCTCGTTCGAGGCATAGTTGATCGCGACGCGGTATCCAGCCTTGGCGGCAAGCCTGGATGTGGCAGCGCCGATGCCGCGGCTGCCGCCGGTCACCAGCAGCACTTTTTTGGCCGCGCTCATTCCTGACAGCCCTTCAATGAGAAAACATCCCACGGCACCTTCGAAAACCCGTTGGCGCCATAGGCGGCCGACATCTGCAGCGACGGCCCGAGGTCGGGAAAGATCAGGGTCTTCGGCGCTTCGACGCCTTCGGCCGGCAGCAGAGCGATGTTGCCCTTATCGTCAGCACTGTAGACGACGCCCTCCCACAGCGTGCAGGCGGCGAGCTCGTCGCCGGTGACGTCGCCTGTCGGGCATTTGTACATCAGCGAACCATGCGGCCGCGCCACGCCTTCCGTCCACATGACGATCCCGTCGAGCACGACATCGTTATCGAGCACCATCTTGAAGGTGTTGGTGACCACAGCCGACCCGCCGGTCGGCCTGAAATCGATCTCGGCCGCACCTTCGGCATCGCCATAGACGGCGAGTTCCAGCGGGCAGGCGGCGAGAGGCGCGAAGGTCGTGAACAAAATCGCGAATGACCCTGCTACACCCCCGACAGTGGACGACATGGCGCTTTGCATCAGGGCGATCGAATTGATTTTGAAATGAAGAGCATTGTCAGGCAAAGCAAGAGACCGCCGGAACCAATCAACCAGAACGGCAAGCTGTCGAGAACGTAGCCGAAATCGGAGCTGTCACCATTCTCGGCGTAGTGGTGATATTGAAAATAAAGTCTCATGCTCCCTAGAGCTAGAAGCACCATTCCAACGCTCAATGAGGCCGATCGGCATTTTAGCAAACCCATGGTCACGCCATCAGCCTAACCCGGAACCATGATTTCCGTGGATGCTGCTGCGGCTTCCATTCAGCTTTTCCTTCATAGTGAACCAAACGAGCGCCCCGGCGAGACCCTAGGCGGGATTGCCTAGGGAGGGAAATCCGATCACAGATCGAGCACCAGCCGCTCCGGATCCTCCAGGCTTTCCTTGACCCGGACCAGGAAGGTCACCGCTTCCTTGCCGTCGACGATGCGGTGATCGTAGGAGAGCGCCAGGTACATCATCGGCCGGATGACGATCTGGCCGCCGACCACCACCGGCCGCTCCTGGATCTTGTGCATGCCCAGAATGCCCGACTGCGGTGCGTTCAGAATCGGCGTCGACATCAGCGACCCGTAAACGCCACCATTCGAGATGGTGAACGTGCCGCCCTGCATGTCGGCGACCGACAGCTTGCCGTCTCGCGCGGCGATGCCCAGCCTGCCGATATCCTTCTCGATCTCGGCGATCGACATCTGGTCGGCGTCGCGCACCACCGGCACGACGAGGCCTTTTTCGGTGCCGACGGCGACGCCGATATGGGCGTAGTTCTTGAAGATGATGTCAGTGCCGTCGATCTCGGCATTGACCGAAGGGATTTCCTTCAGCGCATGGGTGACGGCCTTGGTGAAGAAGCCCATGAAGCCCAGCTTCACGCCGTGCTTCTTCTCGAACACATCCTTGTATTTGGTCCTGAGCGCCATCACCGCGCTCATGTCCACCTCGTTGAAGGTGGTCAGCATGGCGGCGGTCGACTGCGCTTCCTTGAGGCGGCGCGCGATGGTCTGCCGCAGCTTGGTCATGCGCACGCGCTCTTCGCGCGACGCGTCATCGGCCGAGGACGGCGCACGGGCGGCGACCGGTGCAGGCGCCTTCGGCGTTTCGGCCGGTTGCGATGGCGCGCCCCTGGCGATCGCATCGAGCACGTCGCCCTTCAGCACCTGGCCGCGCTTGCCGGAACCCGAGACCTGGTCGACCGCGAGATTACTCTCGGCCAGCAGCTTCGCCGCCGCCGGCGCCGGCGGCATCGTGCGCGCCTCGATCGGCCCGGCATCGCCGGCGATCTTGGCGGTCTCGGCCGCGGCTTGCTTGACACTGGATGCGGCGGTCGGCGCCGAGGCCTGCGATACCGCGTCCTGCTTTGGTTCGGGAGTTGACGCCTTCGCGGGTGCTGCCGCTTTTGCCCCGTCGCCCGCCGAAATCATGCCGAGCAAAGCGCCGACCTCGACCGTCTCGCCCTCCTTGACCGCGATCTCGCTGAGCGTTCCTGCGGACGCGGCCGGCACTTCCACCGTTACTTTGTCGGTCTCGAGCTCGACCAGCGGTTCGTCGGTGGCGATCGCGTCGCCCACCTTCTTGAACCATTTGCCGATGGTCGCCTCGGTGACGGATTCGCCAAGAGTGGGGACGCGGATTTCGGTAGCCATTGTGCCTGTCCGTTTTCTGTCTGTTCTGTTCTATTCGCCCAGCTTTGTTCTATTCACCGAGCGCGTCTTCGAGCAAGGCGGCAAGCTGGGCGAGATGCTTCGACATCAATCCGGTCGCCGGCGACGCCGCGGCCGGCCGGCCGGTATAGCGCACCCGCTGATGCTTCGCGTCGATATGCGCCAGCACCCATTCCAGATACGGATCGATGAACGACCAGGCGCCCATATTCTTGGGCTCCTCCTGGCACCACACCATCTCGGCGTTGCGGAAGCGTGACAGTTCGGTGATCAGCGCCTTGGCCGGGAACGGATAGAGCTGTTCGACGCGCAGCAGATAGATGTCGTTGATGCCGCGCTTCTCGCGCTCCTCGTAGAGGTCGTAATAGACCTTGCCCGCGCAGAGCACGACACGGCGGATCTTCGAATCCTTGGTGAGCTTGATCGCCTGGCCGGGGAGCTGCTGGGCATCGTCCCACAACAGCCGGTGGAACGCGCTTTCGCCCGACATCTCCGGCAGCGTCGACACCGCCCGCTTGTGGCGCAGCAGCGACTTCGGCGTCATCAGGATCAGCGGCTTGCGGAAATCCCGCTTCAACTGCCGCCGCAGGATGTGGAAGTAGTTGGCCGGCGTCGTGCAGTAGGCCACTTGCATGTTGTCTTCGGCGCAAAGCTGCAGGAATCGCTCGAGCCTGGCCGACGAATGCTCCGGCCCCTGGCCTTCATAGCCATGCGGCAGCAGGCAGACGAGGCCCGACATTCTGAGCCACTTGCGCTCGCCCGACGAGATGAACTGGTCGAACACCACTTGGGCGCCGTTGGCGAAATCGCCGAACTGCGCTTCCCAAAGCGTCAACGCCTTCGGCTCGGCCAGGCTGTAGCCGTATTCGAAGCCGAGCACGGCCTCTTCCGACAGCATCGAGTTGATGACCTCGAAACCGGCCTGCGCCGCCGACAGATTGTTGAGCGGAATGTAGCGTGTCTCGTCGCGCTGGTCGTAGAGCACGGAGTGGCGTTGCGAGAACGTGCCGCGCTCCGAATCCTGTCCGGACAGCCGGACCGGGTTGCCGTCGAGCAGGATGGCGCCGAAGGCCAGCGCCTCGGCCGTAGACCAGTCGATGCCTTCGCCCGACTCGATCGCCTGGCGGCGATTCTCGAGAAAGCGCAGGATCGTCTTGTGGGCCTCGAAATCCTTCGGCACCTCGGCCAGCTTCTTGCCGATTTCCTTCAGCGTCTTGACCGGCACGGCGGTCTTGCCGCGCCGCTGTTCGTCCAGGTTGTCGGCCGTGCGCAGGCCCGACCAGGCGCCATCCAGCCAGTCGGCCTTATTGGGCTTGTAATGCTGGCCGACCTCAAATTCCTGCTCGAGATGTGTCCGCCAGTCAGCCTTGAGCTTGTCGAATTCGGCTTGGGTGAGGTGGCCTTCGGCGATCAGCCGGTCGGCATAGATCTGCACCGTCGTCTTGTGGCGACGGATGTTGCTGTACATGATCGGCTGGGTGAAGGCCGGCTCGTCGCCCTCATTGTGGCCGAAGCGACGGTAGCAGAACATGTCGACCACGACAGGCTTGTGGAACTTCATGCGGAATTCGATCGCCACCTTGGTGGCGTGGACCACGGCTTCCGGATCGTCGCCATTGACGTGGAAGATCGGCGCCTCGATCATCTTGGCCACATCCGACGGATAGGGCGACGAGCGCGAGAAGCGCGGATTGGTGGTGAAGCCGATCTGGTTGTTGATGATGAAATGCAGCGTGCCGGCGACGCGGTGGCCGCGCAGGCCCGACAAGCCGAGGATTTCGGCAATCACACCCTGGCCGGCAAAGGCGGCGTCGCCGTGCAGAAGCAGCGGCAGCACCTTGGCGCGTTCTTCCAGCGGCACGATCTCCTCGCGGCTGCGGCCGAACAGAGAGTCCTGCTTGGCCCGCGCCTTGCCCATCACCACCGGATCGACGATTTCCAGATGCGAGGGATTGGCGGTCAGCGACAGGTGCACCTTGTTGCCGTCGAATTCGCGGTCCGACGAAGCCCCGAGATGGTACTTCACGTCGCCCGAGCCCTCGACCTCGTCGGGTGCGGCCGAGCCGCCCTTGAACTCGTGGAAGATGGCGCGGTGCGGCTTGGCCATCACCTGGGAGAGCACGTTCAGCCGGCCGCGATGCGCCATGCCAAGCACGATCTCCTTCATGCCGAGCTGGCCGCCGCGCTTGACGATCTGCTCCAGCGCCGGGATCAGCGCCTCGGCGCCGTCGAGGCCGAAGCGCTTGGTGCCCTTGTACTTGACGTCGATGAACTGCTCGAAGCCTTCGGCCTCGACCAGCTTCTGCAGGATCGCCTTCTTGCCGGTGGCGGTGAAGGAGATCTCCTTGTCGGTGCCCTCGATGCGCGCCTGGATCCAGGCCTTCTCCTCGGGATCGGAAATATGCATGAACTCGACGCCGAGCGTCGAGCAATAGGTGCGGGTCAATATGTCCAGCATCTGCCGGATCGTGCCGAATTCGAGCCCGAGCACATTGTCGAGGAAGATCGGGCGATCGTAATCGACGGCGGTGAAGCCGTAATTTTCCGGCGACAGCTCGTTGTAATCATCGAGCTTGGCGATGCCGAGCGGATCGAGATTGGCGTGCAAATGGCCACGCATGCGGTAGGCGCGGATCATCATGATGGCGCGCACGGAATCGCGCGTCGCCTGATGCACGTCGGCGTCGGAAAGGGTGACGCCGTTCATCACCGCCTTGTGCTGGACCTTCTTCTCGATGTGCTTCTCGACGATGCCCCAATCGCCGTCGAGCGCCGACACCAGCTCGCCATTGGCCTGCAGCGGCCATGAGGGCTTGGCCCACGAGGCGCCCTTGGCATTCTTGCGGACATCGCCGGCGTCGTCCTTCAGCGCCGCGAAGAAATCCCGCCATTCGGGATCGACTGAAGAGGGATCGTCCTCATAGGCGGCGTAGAGCGCGTCGATATAATCGGCATTGCCGCCATAGAGGAAAGAGGTAAGCGAAAATTGGTCGTTGGCCTGATCTTGTCTTGCCATTTTTTTCCGCGGAGCCTGGCTCCGTCTCCTTTTCCGAAGGGGAGTAAGGGAATAGGAGAGTAGGGCAGTAGGGAAAGTGGCAATTGTCGCCACTCGTTCCGTTCTTCCTATTCCCCTACTCCCATACTGCCCTACTCCCTTACTGCCTTAACCCTTAATCGCTTCGACCAGCGTCGTGCCCAGCCGGGCCGGCGACGGCGATACCTTGATCCCGGCCGATTCCATCGCCGCGATCTTGTCTTCCGCGCCGCCCTTGCCGCCGGAAATCACCGCGCCTGCGTGGCCCATGGTGCGGCCGGCCGGGGCCGTGCGCCCGGCGATGAAACCGGCCATCGGCTTCTTGCGGCCACGCTTGGCTTCGTCCTTGAGGAACTGCGCGGCGTCTTCCTCGGCCGAGCCGCCGATCTCGCCGATCATGATGATCGATTGGGTCTCGTCGTCGGCGAGGAACATCTCCAGCACGTCGATGAACTCCGTGCCTTTGACGGGGTCGCCACCGATGCCGACGGCGGTGGTCTGGCCGAGGCCGACATTGGTGGTCTGGAACACAGCCTCATAGGTAAGCGTTCCCGAGCGGGAAACAACGCCGACCGAGCCCTTGCGGAAGATGTTGCCGGGCATGATGCCGATCTTGCATTCGTTGGGGGTCAGGACGCCGGGGCAGTTGGGGCCGATGAGCCGCGATGTCGAGCGGTCGAGCCGCGCCTTGACCTTGATCATGTCGATCACCGGGATGCCTTCGGTGATGCAGATGATCAGCGGGATCTCGGCTTCGATCGCTTCCAGGATCGCCTCCGCGGCGCCGGCCGGCGGCACATAGACAACGGAAGCATTGGCACCGGTCGTTGCCTTGCCTTCGGCAACCGTGGAAAAGATCGGCAGGCTCTCGCCCTTGGCACCAGTCCACGTCTCGCCACCCTTCTTGGGGTGGATGCCGCCGACCATTTTTGTCCCGTAATAGGCCAGCGCCTGCTCCGTATGGAACGTGCCGGTCTTGCCGGTCAGGCCCTGCACGAGGACCTTGGTATTCTTGTCGACGAGAATGGACATGGTGGTCCTTTTTACAAACCGTTGATGGAGGAAGGCTGCGCGGTCATCGTCAGGTCACAGCCGTTTCAGGTCGGCGACGGTGAGGTCGCTCTTGGCGTTGCCGGTGTTGAGCGTCGTCGCCGGTTCGAACATCAGCACCACCGGCTCCTCGCTCAGCGAGCGCGGCCGGTGCTCGACGGACCGCGGCACGACGATGAATTCGCCGCTGCCAAGTTCCACCGTGCCGTCGCGGAAATCGATAGCGATGCGGCCGCGCAGCACCAGGAACGCTTCATCCTCATTGTCATGCGCGTGCCAGTCGAAGACATCGCCGAACTTGGCGATCTTGACCTGGGCGTCGTTGACGTCGCCGGCGATATGCGGATCGAAGACCTTCTTGATCTTCTGATCCGCCGCCTCGACCAGATTTATCTTGTGCGGAGGCACCAGATCAGCCCTTCACGCTTGTGGATGGAGGGGTCATAGAGAATTCCCCACTTGAGGCCGAGGAGTTCCAAAACGAAAAACTCCACTGAACTTTTCGTCTACCGGATTGTCGCCGATGGTCCAGATAACGAGGCATGCGGCGCTGCCGTCCCCAGCAGCCTGGCACTCCTTGTTTGCGTAAATCCGGACGTAGTTTTGGTCCGCTAGATCGCCAAGAACCCCCTCCTTCGGCACCTCGATCAAACCCCGCGAGCGAGCGTAGTCATCAAACTCTGCCATTCGAATCGTAGTTCCGAAGATCTCACAGATGTCGAGCAAAGACTTATTCCCATTTGATCCTGCCGGATTGAGTATGACAAACGGCGCCGAGAGAGTTCCAGTAATCGGTCGATCGAAAGTCTTTCTGCCACGGTCGTCAGAATCGATCGAAAATCCATTCTCGATCGTCAATTGCTCCGCTTTATTCAAATCGCCGTTTGATGCGATGCAGATATTCTTATAGAGCACCATTGCATCCGAAATCTCTTCCGCGTGCGCCGGCAGGGCGAAGCAGCCGAGTCCAATTGCACACAGAAGTCGGGTCGAGATCATCGACTGCCCTTCAGCCCTTCACTGCCGCCACGATTTTCTTCGCGGCATCGTCGAGGTCGTCGGCCGAGACGACGTTGAGCCCGCTGTCGTTGATGATCTTCTTGCCGAGTTCGGCATTGGTGCCTTCCAGCCGCACCACCAGCGGCACTTGCAGCCCGACTTCCTTGACTGCTGCGATCACGCCCTCGGCGATGATGTCGCACTTCATGATGCCGCCAAAAATGTTGATCAGGATGCCCTTGACCGCCGGATCCTTGGTGATGATCTTGAACGCCGCCGTCACCTTCTCCTTCGACGCACCGCCGCCGACATCGAGGAAGTTGGCGGGTTCGGCGCCATAGAGCTTGATGATGTCCATCGTCGCCATGGCGAGGCCGGCGCCGTTGACCATGCAGCCGATATTGCCGTCGAGCGCGACATAGGCGAGGTCGTGTTTCGACGCCTCGATCTCCTTCTCGTCCTCTTCGGTGATGTCGCGCAACTCCATCACGTCGGGATGGCGAAACAACGCGTTGTTGTCGAACGACACTTTTGCGTCGAGCACGCGCAGCCGGCCGTTCTTCATGACGATCAGCGGGTTGACCTCGAGCAGGCTCATGTCCTTCTCCAGAAAGGCTTTGTAGAGGATCGGGAACAGCGTCTCGCCGTCCTTGGCGGCGTCGCCGTCGAGCTGCAGCGCGCCGTTGAGTTCTTTCAAATCAGCCGCCGTCACACCCTTTTCCGGGTCGATGGCGAGGGTGATGATCTTTTCCGGCGTGTCGTGGGCGACCGCCTCGATGTCCATGCCGCCCTCGGTCGAAACGACGAAGGCGATGCGGCCGACCGAGCGGTCGACCAGCAGCGACAGATAGAGCTCGCGCTCGATGTCGGCGCCGTCCTCGATATAGAGGCGATTGACCTGCTTGCCCGCCGGGCCGGTCTGCTTGGTGACCAGAGTGTGGCCAAGCATTTCCTTGGCGTTAGCGACCACTTCGGCCACCGACTTCGCCAGCCTGACGCCGCCCTTGGCGTCGGGGCCGAGTTCCCTAAACTTGCCCTTGCCGCGGCCGCCGGCATGGATCTGGCTCTTCACCACATAGAGCGGGCCGGGCAACGCCTTGGCGGCGGCTTCCGCCTCGCTTGCCCTAAACACCGGCACGCCTTCGGCCACCGGTGCGCCAAAGCCCTTCAGCAGCGCCTTGCCCTGATATTCATGGATGTTCATGCTAGATATCTCCGGGTCACTTGGCGGCGAGTTGCGGAGCGATCTTGACGCAGGCCTCGCACAGGCCCTGCACCGCCGCCACCGAATTATCGAACATCTTCTGCTCGGCCTTGCCGAGCTCGATCTCGATGACGCGCTCGACGCCGCCGGCGCCGATCACCACCGGCACGCCGACATAGGTGTTCTTGACACCATACTGGCCGGAGAGATGCGCAGCACAGGGCAGCACGCGCTTCTTGTCCTTGAGATAGGCTTCGGCCATGGCGATCGCCGAGGCGGCCGGTGCGTAGAAGGCCGAGCCGGTTTTGAGCAGGCCGACGATCTCGGCGCCGCCGTCTCGGGTGCGCTGCACGATCTGGTCGAGCTTTTCCTTCGAGGTCCAGCCCATCTTGATGAGGTCGGGCAGCGGGATGCCGGCGACCGTCGAATAGCGGATCATCGGCACCATGGAATCGCCATGGCCGCCGAGCACGAAGGCGGTGACATCCTCGACCGACACCTTGAACTCCTCGGCCAGGAAGTAGCGGAAGCGCGAACTGTCCAGCACACCGGCCATGCCGACGACATGGCTCTTCGGCAGTCCGGAGAACTTCTGCAGCGCCCAGACCATGGCGTCGAGCGGGTTGGTGATGCAGATGACGAAGGCTTTCGGCGCGTATTTCTTGAGACCCGCGCCAACCTGCTCCATGACCTTCAGATTGATGCCGAGAAGGTCGTCGCGGCTCATGCCGGGCTTACGCGGCACGCCGGCGGTGACGATGCAGACGTCGGCGCCCTCGATGCCGGCATAATCGTTGATGCCGACCAGCCTGGAGTCGAAGCCATCGACCGGCGACGACTGCGCGATATCCAGCCCCTTGCCTTGCGGGATGCCCTCGGCGATATCGAACAGCACAACGTCGCCGAGATCCTTGAGGCCGATCATGTGGGCGAGCGTGCCGCCGATCATGCCCGAGCCGATGAGCGCTATCTTGTTGCGTGCCATGTGAGGATGTTGTCCCTTTAGACTGTGACGGCGCCATGACGGCGTCGAAGAAGCGGGCCGGAATGCTGCGGGGAAGCCGCGAATTTTCGCCGCCCCCAATAGCCCCAGCGCGGAAGAAATTCAAACGATTATTTTGGAGTGAACAATTTCAATCGGTTAGAAACAACGGGAATTACGTAAGCGTCAAAAGAATTGAGCCGACTTGGGAAAGTTACGCAATGAAGATGGAAATAAGAAGGCTGTTTCCCGGCGATGACACCCTTGTGATGCGGGTCGCCGAGGACGTGTTCGACGAGCCGGTCACGCCCGATCGCCTTGCCGCCTATCTCGCCTCGCCAGGTCATTTCATGATTGTGGCATTGGCCGACGGCACAGTCGTCGGCCAATGCGCGGCCGTCATCCACCGCCACCCGGACAAGGTGAGCGAACTCTACATCGACGAAGTCGGCGTGGCGCCGGCCTTCCAGCGCCAGGGCATAGCGACGAAGATGCTCGACGCCATGTTTGAGCTCGGCCGCGAGCATGGCTGCGAGGAGGCCTGGGTCGGCACCGAGCCGCGCAATGTCTCGGCGCGCGCGCTTTATGAGGCGCGGAAGGAGCCGCACGGGCCGGCGGAGGCGTTCGTGATGTATGTGTATCGGTTGTAGGCGCCGGCGGGACAGTACCCCCTCTGTCCTGCCGGACATCTCCCCCTCAAGGGGGGAGATCAGCAGCTTCGACGCTCCGCTCACGCCTGCGACGTTGGAGATTGGCGAGCGAAAGATGACGGCCAATCTCCCCCCTTGAGGGGGAGATGTCCGGCAGGACAGAGGGGGCGAAGGATCGCGACCTTCCGGAGACTATCTTCAGGCCCGAGCCTGCTGCGCTTCGGTCAGCGTCGCCTTCTGCCTCTCCACCCAGTCCTCAAGCCATTCATGGCTCTGCATCTCGATCAGCCGTGACGCTGTGCGCTCGAACTCGAACACCTCGGCGCCGCGCTTGGCCGTATACAGCTGCGGTGGCGGTGCAGCGGCGCTCATTACCAGCCGCACATGATGGTCGTATAGAGTGTCGATCAGCAGGATGAAGCGCTTGGCCTCGTTGCGCATGCCTTCGCCGAGCACCGGCACATGATCGATGAAGACGGTCGAGAAGCGGCCGGCAATCGCCAGGAAATCGCGGGCGCCGAGCGGTTTTTCGCAAAGATCGGCAAAGGAAAACCGCGCCGCTTCGCCGGCGGCACGCGGCACCACGACCTGCCGGCCCTTTACCGTCAGCATAGCCTCGGCCGCCGGCCTGCCATGCGTCATCACTTCCCAGGCCTCGTCGAGAACAGCATCGGCGGCGGCATCGGCGGGGGTGACATAGACCGGCAGGCGGCTGAGCTTGTCCAGCCGATAGTCCTTGTCGGCGTCCAGCGCCAGCACCTGCGCATGCCGCTCCAGGATGCCGATGAAGGGCAGGAAAAGCTTGCGGTTCAAGCCGTCGCGGTAGAGATCCTGCGGCGCGACATTGGACGTGGCGACCAGCACGACGCCGTTGGCAAACAGCGCCGAGAACAGCCGGGACAGGATCATCGCATCGGCGATGTCGGTGACGGAAAACTCGTCGAAGCAAAGCACCCAGGCTTCCTCGGCCAACGTGCGGGCCACCGGCGCGATCGGGTCGTCTTCCCTGACGGTGCCCTCTTTGCGCGCCTGCCGGTGCTTCTGGATACGGTCCTGCACATCGGCCATGAAGTCGTTGAAATGCACACGGCGCTTGCGCCTGACCGGCACCAGCTCGAAGAACATGTCCATCAGCATGGTCTTGCCGCGGCCGACGCCGCCATGGATGTAGAGGCCCTTGACGGGCTCGCGCGTCTCGCGCTTACGGGCGAACAGCCAGCCCAGCGCGCTCGATTTGTGCGCCAGCCGCTTTGCCGAGATCTCATCGATCAGCCGGTCGAGTGCCGCGACGATCCGCTCCTGCGCCGGATCGCGGTCAACCAGGCCTGACACAACCAGATGGTCGTAGCGCTGCCGGACGGTCGCATGGGTCTGAAGGCCGTCACGCAGATGCATCGGTCACGTCGTTCTAGAGCAATTCCAAGAAAAGTATGTCTCGGTTTTCCGTCGGATTTGCGTAAAAATAAATGGGGGCGGGTCAGCCTCTTGTAAGCGAGATCGGCAGGCCGTTGGAAGTTTGGCCGTCGAATTTCTCTCCGCCCGAGGAATAGAGCCGTGCCAGCGTGCCGCCATTCTCGTCGTACAGCGTCAACTGCTTGCCGGCGACGTTCCAGGACTTAATGCCGTTGATCGGCGCCGGGCAATGCAGCGGCCCGGCCCGGTAGCCGGCGCCGAATTTGGTCTGTGGCGTCGCCACCTGGCAGCTCTGGCCGGAGACGCTGGCCTTCCACACGCCGGCGACGCTGGAGGCGGTAAGATCCGCAGCCCCGGCCGGAGCCGTCCCGTCCGGTGGCAGCGAAGCCACCTCGGAACCTTGCGGCGCCGTTGGAAATTTCGACGGGTCGGCAGTGCCGGGCGCCGCCGGCGGCGGCAGCTGATTTGCGGTCACCGTGCCGGAGGGCGCGGCCTCAAGCGGCGACGGCTGCTGGTCCATCGACGAGAATCGTGACGTTGAACAGCCGCTCGCAACGAGCGCGGCAAGCGATACGGCCAGCAGACCGGTTTTCGAAAAATTCATTTCAAACCTCCGTCGGATCCGGCTCGGGCTGCCGTCCGCACAATCTCCCATCACCAAGATGGAGAAGGTGGCGAAATTTCAACCCGATATGGTTAAAATACTTTTTGCGGCAGCGTCTGTTGCAATTTTACCACAAAATACATGCAGCCTAAAAGCCTGCCCTGTAGGTCTGACAGAGGCGCGCAGCTGTTTTGCTGGACAGGCGTGCTCCTGGCATTCGGCCGCCAAATGCTTGCGCCAGCCGGGTCCGGTCCTATCTCTGATGAAACGGAACCCTGCCGGAGGCGAAACCTTGGCTGCGAGAAAAAGAGCCGCCAATCGCTATTACAGCGGCCCGCCGAGCGATCATTTCGACGGCACCTTGTTCTTCAATCCCAACGGCAAGCTGCCTGCCCGCTTTTCCGATCTTTTGAAGTGGCAGTTGGGCGGCGAACGCTCGAAATGGCCGGCGGCGAATCCAAGTCCGTTTCATCAGGCGACACCGGCCAAACGGATCGACGGCTCCGAACTGAGGCTGACCATGGTCGGCCATTCCTCGCTGTTCATCCAGACAGCCGGCCTGAACATTCTCACCGACCCGGTCTGGTCGCGGCGCGTCTCGCCGCTCTCCTTTGCCGGGCCGAAACGGGTCAATCCGCCGGGCATCGCCTTTTCCAACCTGCCGCCGATCGACCTCGTATTGGTCAGCCACAACCACTACGACCATCTCGACCTCGCCACGCTGAAGCGGCTGAAGACGAAGCACGACCCGCTGGTGCTGACGCCGCTCGGCAACGACGCCATCATCGACGATGGCGTTCCCGGCATGCGGCTTTCCGCGCATGACTGGGGCGAGCGGGTCGATATCGGCAAGGACGTCACCGTCCATGTCGAGCCGGTGCACCACTGGTCGGCGCGCGGCACCCGCGACCGGCGCATGGCGCTGTGGGCGGGTTTTGTGGTCGAGACGCCAGGCGGAAAGGTCTATTTCGCCGGCGACACCGGTTTCCACGAGGGCATCAACTACCGGCTGATGGCCGAAAGGCACGGCGGCTTCCGCCTCGCCATCCTGCCGATCGGCGCCTACGAGCCGCGCTGGTTCATGGCGCCACACCACCAGAATCCGGAGGAGGCGGTGCAAGGCATGCTTTTGTGCAACGCCGCCCATGCTGCCGGCTGTCACTGGGGCACGTTCCGGCTCACCAACGAGCCGATCGACGAGCCGGCCAGAAAGCTGGGCGAGGCCTTGGATGACCAGGGCGTCCCTCGCGAACGCTTTCGCGCCCTGCGTCCCGGCGAGGTCTGGGACGTGCCGGCGGTCTAGACAGTCGACCGGCTTCGCCGCGCAGGGAATCCCAAGGCTTCCATGTGCCTGGCTATATAGGCGGCGTCGCGACCTACGTACGAGAGAAGGCCGGAGCCAAAGGTGTGCATCCAATGGAGGCCAAGAAAATACAAGCCAGGAAACGCTGTCACGCCACGCTGTTGAACGGGTGCGCCGCGCGCATCGAAAATTGGCAAATCCATCCAGTTGTAGTCGAAGAGATATCCCGTTCCCCAGACAACCGAGCTGACGTTCTCGCCGGCAATATCGACTGACCGGGCATCGCCGATTTCCGCCAGGATTGGAGTTAGTGAAAGTTCATCGCTGTCGCGAATGTGGTCTGAGACTTCACGTTTGTCTGCCAACGTCTCCGCAGCGGAAACAAAATCGTCATAAGACTTGTCGGCTTCAGCCAAAATCTGGCAGGCATCGTCGGCAATCGACAGTTTTCCATCGGCGCATCCGAGCACACGTCCCAGCACCGTTCCGCCGTCGCGGGCGAAGCGGCGGACGTTCATATCGTAGCCGCCGTTGACGCCGGTTACGACCGTCGAGGGGGGATACCGCCGCTCCGGGAAACTGTCGATGGTGATCTCGAAACGTCCCATTTTGTCGAACCACCACAAAACATCCTTGCCGCGATAGCGCCGAGGCACCCGACGATGGGGGCTGACCGAAAGATAGACCTTGCGCCCGGATTGCTGGAGTTCATCGGCTATCTGGCTTCCAGATGCGCCGCTGCCCACCACAAGCACCGCTCCGGGGGGAAGCTCGTCGGGGCCGCGGTACTTCGAAGCGTGAACCTGATAAACGGATCGAGGCAAATTCCTGGCGGCAGCCGGAACCATCGAACGCTGGAACGGGCCTGTCGCCACAATGACATGGCGGGCTGTCATGCTGCCGGCGTTTGTGTCCAATGCATAATCGCCGGCATCCCTCTGCCAGAGCCTCGTGACTTCGACACCCTGGCGAACCGGAGCTGCAATTTTTGCTGCATAGTCCTCGATGAATTGCGAGATTGCGGTGTGATGGGCAAACCCTTCCGGCTCAGGGGCCTGATAAGAAAGCCCAGGAAGCTCAATCGACTGGTTGATGAATTGAAATCGAAGCGAATCCCAACGCTCCGTCCGCCAGCGTTCGGCAATACGAGCGCGTTCCAACACCACATGCTTTCGTTCATGCTGCTGAAGATAGTAGCTCATGGCGAGCCCCGCCTGGCCGCTACCGATGATGATCGTATCGCAACGTTCAGCCATTGATTAAAGACTTATCGAGCCGTCAAAACCCAACCATACGAGTGCCGACTTTCTTATCGTCGGCGAGGCGGCCATGCCCGCTACCATGTTGCCAGCTTTCGGTCGCTGGCCCTAGCAGAATCCAAGGAATTGGAACCCAAGCCATCGCAGACGCGTTTGTAGGCAGTTCCACAACCGCCGGCTGCGAGGTTTTTCTCCTGATCAAATGGATCATGATTCTTCTGATCATCGCGGCCGCGGCGAGCCTGCTCGGCATGCCGGCGCTGGCCGGGGCCGCTGCTACTGGCGCCCGTATCCTCATCGGCATCGTGCTGATTATCTTCCTGCTGGTCATGCTCGGCGTCTTCGCGGTGGCGTAGACGCATCGGCCCGAAAATCGGAATCGATTTTCGGAAAGCACGATGCGCGGGTTCAAAGTGTCAGAGCGTACTTTGTGCGTCCAAGTGGACGCACATCGCTCTGACGTCCGCACACTGGTAATTTCGGCCGGTATCCGCCATATAGGCGCCAAACCGGCATGAGACCTTTCGATCCATGGCAAGCACTGCTCCCTTCGCCAAGATGAACGGCATTGGCAACGAGATCATCGTTGCCGACATGCGCGGTCGCGCCGATCGGGTGACGCCGGCTGCCGCCCTTGCGCTCAATGCCGATGCGGCGACGAAATTCGATCAGATCATGGCGATCCACGACGCCAGGACGCCGGGCACCGCCTTTTTCATCGACATCCTGAATTCCGACGGAACCGGCGCGCAGGCCTGCGGCAACGGCATGCGCTGCGTGGTGCAGGCACTTGCCGCCGAGACCGGCCAGAAGACATTCGCCTTCGAGACCGTCGCCGGCATCCTCAACGCTGAAGAACATGCCGACGGGCTGATCTCGGTCGACATGGGCAAGCCGCGTTTTGGCTGGCAGGATATTCCGCTGGCCGAGGAATTCCGCGATACCCGCATGATCGAGCTGCAGATCGGCCCGATCGACGCGCCTGTACTGCACTCGCCCTCGGTCGTGTCGATGGGCAATCCGCACGCTATCTTCTGGGTCGACCGCGACGTCTGGTCCTATGAACTCGACCGGTTCGGCCCGCTGCTCGAAAATCACCCGATCTTCCCCGAACGCGCCAACATCACCATCGCACGGGTGACCTCGCCCGAGACGATGGTCATCCGCACCTGGGAGCGCGGCGCCGGCCTGACCAAGGCCTGCGGTACGGCGGCTTGTGCCGCCGTCGTCTCTGCCGCGCGCACCAGGCGGACCGGACGCAGTGTCTCCTTGGTGACGCCCGGCGGCGGCTCCTTGCATGTCGAATGGCGCGGCGACGACCACGTCATCCTCACCGGCGCCGCCGAATGGGAATTTTCCGGCAGCTTCGATCCGTCGACCGGGGTGTGGGCCCGCGACACCGAAAGCGCCGCCTGATGGCTCCTCTTGCCAAGAAGGGTCCCACTCTTTCCAGGGGCCCCACTCTTCCCAAGGGTGTTGACGTCGTCACCTTCGGTTGCCGGCTGAACACCTACGAATCAGAGGTGATGCGGCGAGAGGCGGAAAGCGCCGGCCTTGGCGCGCTGGAAGGCGGCGCCATCATCTTCAACACCTGCGCCGTCACCGGCGAGGCGGTGCGCCAGGCAAAACAGTCGATCCGCAAGGCCCGCCGCGAGAACCCGGCCGCCCGTATCATCGTCACCGGCTGCGCCGCGCAGACCGACCCGCAGAGTTTCGTCGCCATGGACGAGGTCGATCTCGTCCTCGGCAATGAAGAGAAGCTGAAGGCGCATTCCTATCGCGCGCTGCCGGATTTCGGCGTCAACGATACCGAGAAGGCTCGCGTCAACGATATCTTTTCGGTACGCGAGACGGCCGGCCACATGGTCGACGCCATCGAGGGCCGGGCGCGGGCTTTTGTCCAGGTGCAGAACGGCTGCGACCACCGCTGCACCTTCTGCATCATCCCCTACGGCCGCGGCAATTCGCGCTCGGTGCCGATCGGGGCCGTGGTCGAGCAGGTCGAGCGGCTGAGCGGCAATGGTTATGCCGAGATCGTGCTGACCGGCGTCGACATGACCAGTTTCGGCGCCGACCTGCCTGGCAGCCCGAACCTCGGCAAATTGGTCAAGACAATCCTGAAGCAGGTGCCTGGCGTAAAACGCCTGCGCCTCTCCTCGATCGATTCGATCGAGGCCGACGACGATCTGCTCGACGCCATCGCCACCGAGCCCAGGCTGATGCCGCATCTGCATTTGTCGCTGCAGGCGGGTGACGACATGATCCTGAAGCGGATGAAGCGCCGGCACAACCGGGATCAGTCGATCCGCTTTTGCGAGGATTTGCGCAAACTGCGTCCCGGCATCGTCTTCGGCGCCGACATCATCGCCGGTTTTCCGACCGAGACGGACGCGATGTTCGAAAAATCGCTGGAGATCGTCGAGGAATGCGGGCTGACGCATCTCCACGTTTTTCCGTTCTCGCCACGCGAAGGCACGCCCGCCGCGCGCATGCCGCAGCTTCGCCGCGAGGTGGTCAAGCAGCGCGCGGCACGGCTGCGCGCCGCCGGCGACGCCGCTTACCGCGGCCACCTTTCCTCGCTCACCGGAACGCGCCAGTCGATCCTGGTCGAGCGCGATGGGCTCGGCCGCACCGAAGGCTTCACGCTTGCCGCGATCTCTGCCGGCGCGCCGGGCGAAATCGTTGAGGCTGATATCGTCGGCCATGACGTTATCAGACTGATCGCGGCGCCGCTTGCCGCCCGCGCCGCCTGAGACGCAAAAACATGGCTGGTTTTCTCAAGAAGATATTTTCGTTCGGCAAGAAGGAAGTGGTCGAGGAGCGGATCGACGAGACCACGCCGCTGCCGCCGATCAAATGGGACGCTCTGGAGGCGCTGAAACCGGCGACGGAGCAGGCCGTTCCGGAATTTTTGAAACGCGAAGAGCCCCGGCCCGAGGCAGAAGCTGCGCCTCCGCCACCGGTCGAGGCGGAAGCACCGCCCGCGCCGCTACCGGCGCCTGTTGAAGAGGCCGAGCCCGCTCCGATCATTTCCCCCAAGCCACAAATCCAGCCGGAGCCTGCTCCGGTCGAGGAGCCGAAGCCTGAGCCCGCTCCTACCGTTCCGCCCGAGCCAGAAATCCAGACAGAGCCTGCTCCGGTCGAGGAGCTGCGGCCGCCGGAGCCGGAAACGGCTGCTGAGGAGCCGGAGCCCGAAGAAATCCCGGCCGCCCCCGTCATCGCTGAGCCAGTTCCTGCACCAGAGCCGCAGGAAATTCTTGAGCCCGAGCCGCAGCCGCCAGAAATCGCCCCGTTCCAGCCGGAAAAACAGCCGGAGCCGGAGCCCGTCGAAATGCCGGCACCGCCCGCTGAAGCTCCCTCAACAGCGCCCAAGTCTGAGCCGCCTCCGGCCGAAATCCCGCCCCCCATTCGCCAGCCTGCGCCGGTCGAGGCGAAGCCGGTGCTTGCCGAGATTGCACCAGAGCCGGAGGCCGTTCCGCAACCACCGCCGGAGCCAAAGCCGGCCCCCGGCAAGGTGACCGTAACCAAGAAGGTCGAGCAGAAAGCCGAGCCGCAGAAGGCGCCGGGACCGGCACCGAAACGCTCCTGGTTCCAGCGTATGAAGGAGGGGCTTGCCCGCTCTTCCCGGGAACTGTCCGGCAACATCGCCGGCGTCTTCACCAAGCGCAAGCTCGATGAGGACACGCTGCAGGATCTGGAGGACGTGCTGATCCGCGCCGATCTCGGCATGGAGACGGCGTTGCGCATCACCGATTCGCTGGCCGCCAGCCGCTACGGCAAGGACGTCTCCGAGACGGAAGTCCGCGCCATCATGGCGAGCGAGGTGGAGAAGGTGCTGACCCATGTCGCCATGCCGCTGGAGCTTGACCTCAGCCACAAGCCGCATGTCGTCCTTGTCGTCGGCGTCAACGGCACCGGCAAGACCACGACCATCGGCAAGCTGGCGGCAAAGCTGACCGACGGCGGCCTGTCGGTGATGCTCGCAGCCGGCGACACCTTCCGTGCTGCCGCGATCGAACAATTGAAGATCTGGGGCGAGCGCACCAAGTCGCCGGTCATCGCCTCCAAGCTTGGCGCCGATGCGGCAGGTCTTGCCTACGACGCGTTCGAACAGGCCAGGCAAGCCGGCTCCGACGTGCTGATCATCGACACCGCCGGGCGGCTGCAGAACAAGACCGAGCTGATGGCGGAACTGGAAAAGATCGTCCGGGTGCTGGGCAAGCTCGATCCGGAAGCGCCGCACACCGTGTTGCAGACGGTCGACGCCACCACCGGCCAGAACGCGCTCAACCAGGTCGAGATCTTCCGCAATGTCGCCGGCGTCAACGGTCTGGTGATGACCAAGCTGGACGGCACGGCACGCGGCGGTATTCTGGTGGCGATCGCGGCAAAGCACAAATTGCCGGTCTATTTCATCGGCGTCGGCGAACAGGTCGACGACCTCGAACCTTTCTCCGCAAGCGAGTTCGCCAGGGCGATCGCTGGAGTGGCATAACAAGCATGATCCCAAGAAGTTGCAGACTTCTTGGACAGGATCTTGCGCAAGAAGGAAAGCCTATGAACCCGCGCATCCTCGAACGCGACCCGTCCGACCCGCAGAAACAGAAGAAGGAAGGCGTCAATCCGCTGCTCAAGCTGGTGCTGGAGCTCGGCCCGTTGATGGTGTTCTTCTTCGCCAACGCCCGTGGCGCATGGCTGTCGCAGAAATTTCCGGTGCTGGCCGAATTCGGCGGACCGATCTTCGTCGCCACCGGCCTGTTCATGGCCGCGACCGCGATCGCGCTGGCCGCGTCCTGGCTGCTCACCCGCACCTTGCCGATCATGCCGATGGTGTCGGGCGTCGTCGTCTTCGTCTTCGGCGCCCTGACGCTCTACCTGCAGGACGACATCTTCATCAAGATGAAGCCGACCATCGTCAACATGCTGTTCGGCGGCGTGCTGCTCGGCGGCCTGTTTTTCGGCAAGTCGCTGCTCGGCTACGTCTTCGATTCGGCCTTCAGCCTCGATGCCGAGGGCTGGAAGAAACTCACCTTCCGCTGGGGCCTGTTTTTCCTGTTCCTGGCCCTTGTCAACGAGGTGGTCTGGCGGAATTTTTCCACCGACGCCTGGGTTACCTTCAAGGTCTGGGGCATCATGCCGATCACGCTTCTTTTCACCTTCAGTCAGATGCCGCTGATCATGCGCCATTCGCTTGAAGGCAAGACCGGAAACGAAGAGAAGGCCGGCAAGTAACGGTTAGGGAGAGGGCATGGAATTCGTCACCACGCGCGAAGAGCTGAGAACGATCTACAAGACGCCTCGGCCGACCGACGGCTCGATCCGCAAGGAACTGAAGGCGCTGGATGGCCACAGCCGTTCCTTCATCGGCAAAAGCCCCTTCGTGCTGATCGGCTCCTCCGACGGCGCCGGCAATGCCGATGTGACGCCGAAGGGCGACAAACCGGGCTTTGCCGCCGTGCTCGACGAGAAGACCATCGCCATCCCCGACCGGCCCGGCAACAACCGGCTCGACACGCTGGAGAACATTCTTCTCAACCCTTCGGTCGGGCTGCTCTTCCTCATCCCGGGCATGAACGAGACGCTGCGCGTCAACGGCGACGCCCGCATCACCGTCGATGCTGCTTTGCGCGAGCGACTCGCCGTTGACGGCAAGGAACCGCAAAGCGTCGTCCTGGTGACGGTCAAGACTGCCTACATGCATTGCGCCAAGGCCTTCCTGCGCTCCGATCTGTGGAGGCCGGAAACCTGGTACGACCGCGCGACGCTGCCGACACTCGGCCAGATCCTGCGCGACCAGCTGACGCTCGCCGATTCGGTCGAGGCGACCGACCGCTGGCTGGACGAAAGCTACAAGCAGACGATGTGGTAGGCTTTTCCCGACGCGATTCCAGACTGGCATCACCCTTGCTCAACATCCTGGCCATCTCTGGCAGCCTGCGGGCCGCCTCAACCAATTCGGCGTTGACCGTGGCCTTGGCCCAAAATGCGCCGACTGGTTGCCGCGTCGCCGCCTATGGCGGGCTAGGCCGCTTGCCGATCTTCAATCCGGATGACGAAGGCGAACGGACACCGCCGGAAGCCTCAGTGCTGATCGATGCCGTAACCAGTGCCGACGGCGTCAGCCCGGAATACGCCCATGGTGTGCCGGGCGGGCTGAAGAACGCGCTCGACTGGCTGGTCTCACGCGACGCCGCTGTCGCCAGGCCGGCCATGCTGGTGCACGCCTCGCCGCGCTCGCTGTTTGCCCGCGCGGCTCTGGCCGAGATCATGCGCACCATGTCTTTCGCGCTCTATGAGGAAGCTGCGCTCGAAATCGCCCTGCTCGGCAAGAAGCCTCCGGAGGTGGAGAAAATCCTGGCGGAACCGGCAAACCGGCTGGCGATGCGCAGCGCCATTTCGGCCTTCGCCGACTTCATCCGCTCGCGTTAAGTGGCGGCCACCGTGCTTTCGTTGTCCCGGAGCGGAGCGAACGCGAACCGAGCGTCGGCGATCCTTCGCGCCCCCTCTGTCCTGCCCTCTTTGCCACCACTTGGCATCTCCCCCACAAGGAGGGAGATTGGCCGTCATCCGCTTTCGCCAACCTCCATTGTTGAAAGACGGGCTAGGCGACGAAGCTGCCGATCTCCCCCAAGGGGCCTTGAGGGGGAGATGCCCGGTAGGGCAGAGGGGGCGCTGTCCCGCAGGCCTCTTGCAAACTTCCGCGCCGCTGCCGTGCCCGTCGGGAGATTAGCCCTTCCGTCTCAGCGTCTCGACATCGGTCTCACCGACGAACCAGTCGCGCGCATTGACCTCCTCGAAGACCACCCAGACATCGTTGCTGGTCAGGCCGGTGGCGCCGACGATCGCCGCGGTCACCTGGGCAGCGATCGCCGCTTTCTTGCCCGAGGGGTCATCGGCAATCACCTCCTTGACGAGGCGGATGTTCACGAATGGCATGGAGGCCTCCCTGGATGTTGCTTGACGGCCGCTCAAAATGTCTTGGCGCCGTTGACCATCAGCCGGACCATGTAGAGCGAGGTCGTGCCGGCGATGTAGAGGCAGTTCAGTTTGTTGCCGCCGAACACGCAATTGGCGACGACTTCCGGCACCTTGATTTTGCCGATCAGCGTCCCGTCGGGATCGTAGCAATGGATGCCGTCGGCGGCACTGGTCCAGATCCGCCCTTGATCGTCGAGCCTGAAACCATCGAACAGGCCGGCCGTGCAGTCGGCGAAGACCTTTCCGCCGGAGACCTTCTTGCCACCCTCGTCGATATTGAACACCCGCATATGCGCCGGGTTCTGCGTGCCATGGGTGCGGCCGGTATCGACGACATAGAGCTTGCTCTCGTCGAGCGAGAAGGCGAGCCCGTTGGGCCTGACCATGTCGGTGATCACCGCGTCGATCTCGCCGGTTCCGGGATCGGCCCGGTAGACATGGCAGGCGCCGATCTCACTCTCGGCCTTGTCGCCCTCATAATCCGTATCGATGCCGTAGGTCGGGTCGGTGAACCAGATCGAACCGTCGGACTTGACAACCGCATCGTTGGGCGAGTTCAGCCGCTTGCCGCGCCATTTGTCGGCGATGGTGGTGATCGAGCCGTCATGCTCGGTGCGGCTGACCCGGCGGCCCGAATGCTCGCAAGTGACCAGCCGGCCCTGCCGGTCGACGGTATTGCCGTTGGAATTGCCGGACGGCTGCCGGAACACGCTGACACTGCCGTCGGTCTCGTCGTAGCGCAGCATGCGGTTGTTGGGGATGTCGGACCACACCACATAACGGCCGGCCGCAAACCAGGCCGGCCCTTCCGCCCACCGGCATCCGGTGAACAGCTTGTCCACCTGCGCATTGCTGTTGAACAGCCGCGCAAAACGCGGATCGAGAATTTCGTAGTGTTCGGCGGCCATGGTTTCCTCCCGGTCATGCAAAATCGCTAGTGCCGGCGCGATCAAGCCAGCCGGCGATCAATATGGCAAGATCGTTGATGTCGGCCTCACCGCATCTTGAGACATCGGAGCAAAACACGGCAAGGCCGACCTTGCTCAAATGACAGGGCCCAAAATGACGGCGCTCATGCGCGGTTAACCGGCTATGCGTCCAGCGCAATGGTGCATTGCAACATCTTCTTTTGCAGCGCATCATAACTATGTCATGCTGCGTATCGATCAGGGAGGAACAACCTGCCGCAACAATGCGGCGCAGAAGGAACCTCGCTATGATTCTCGACAACCTCATGAGCCGCGCTCGCACCAGCATCGCCAAGCGCCGGCAATACAACCGCCTCATCGCCGAAATCGACTCTTTTTCCAGCCGCGATCTGGCCGACATGCGCGCCGACCGCAGCGAAATGCTCTACCAGGTCCACAAGCAGATCTACGGCTGAGGCGAACGCATGATCCCGAACCGAATGTCAGCGCAGCAAAAAGTTGCAGACTTTTCGGACGAGATCATGCGCAACCAGAACTGTTTGATCGGCTTAGCCGATCCATTCGATCCAGCGGCCGTGGTAATCGCAACGGGCCAGGCGGCGTGTCTCGCCGCCGGGCCATAGAGTGAGGCTGAGCACCGCCCATGGCTTTGTGGGATCGCGCGGCTCCATCCTCAGCCTTGCGATAGGCGCAGCCGCCGTGGCCTGTCTGCCCGCCTGCTCCAGGGTGGCGGTGATGGCATCCTTGGTCGCCCGCGGCAGGTATTGCCACATGGTCGAATGATAGAGCACGAAGGTGCCGCCCTGCTGCCGCGTGGCCAGTGCCTTCTCGATAAAATCCGCCGCGTCCGCTTTGACAAGCAGCGGTGGAAACTTTTCGGCAAGTGACAGCGCGGCGTCGAGCCGGGCCAGCCGCGCTGCCTGATCGGCCCAGACGTAAGACCGAAGCCGTAAGCGCGCCATTGGGTCGGCGACATCGATCGGCGCGATGTCGCAGCCGGCGCGATGGCGGACGTCGATCGCTCCACCAAGCGGCACAGCGAGGCCACGCACCTCCGGTGCCAACCGCACGGGGGAAGCCGGGTCTCCCCACTCGGCATCGCCGTAGCGGTAGTGAAAGCTGTCGAACAGGAGATTGAGCCCGGCGCTGGCGCCGATCTCGCACAGATCCAGCGGCAGGCCGGTTTCCCGCGCCACCGTCAGAAATCCAGGCAGCAGCATCGCCGACCGGGCGATTTCATTGGTCTGCGGCGCGCCGGCGAGGCCGGCGATGATCTGATCGTCGGACCGCGCAATTACCTCCGGCAGCACCGCCGCGATCTCGGATTCGCTTGTCTGGTTGGGCGGATAGATCAGTGCCAGCTGCTCACTGGCACCCGTCAGGACCAACCCATGCAGCGCGCCGCAGAGCCGCAATGCGAGGCCGTCGGCGCGCGCGTCGCCCGGCCAGCCGAGCACCGCCTGCCCAGCCCTGGAGTTTGCGTCGAGAACCTTGGCCAGCGCACGGCATAAATTCGCGGTGAAGGGCGAGCCAAGTCCATCGCAGGCTTTCGCCTGAGCCAGAAGATGATCGCGGATGTCTCGTTCGTCCATCGCGTTTCCGGTGTCTCAGCCGGGCGCTGCTAGCGCCTTCTCGACCTCCGGCAAAAGCAGCGTCTGCGCCGAGCCTGGCGTCAGCGGGCCGACATGCTTGTAGGCGATCTTGCCGTCCTTGCCGACGACGAAGGTTTCCGGCACGCCGTAGACGCCCCAGTCGATCGCCGCGCGCCCCGCCGCGTCGACGCCGATCGACTGGAACGGGTTGCCGAGATCGCCGAGGAACCGGCGGGCGTTTTCCGGCTGGTCCTTGTAGTTGAGCGCGACGATGACGAAGCGCTTGTCCTGCGACAACGCCAGCAGCACCGGATGTTCGTCGCGGCATGGCCCGCACCACGACGCGAAGACGTTGACCAGCGTAACCTTGCCGGCGAACTGCTTGGAATCGAGCCCCGGCAAATTCATGCCCTCCAGCGCCGGCAGATTGGTCTGCGGCGCCGGCAGGCCGATCAGCGCCGATGGCACTTCCGAAGTGTCGCGACCGGACAACAGCTGCGTCAGGAACAGCCCCGCCAGCCCGAGGAAAATCAGCAACGGCAACAGCACGATCAGGCGCCGCCCGCGCGCCGGCGTTTCCGTCTCCATGCTCATGATTTCCCCGCCTTGTCGGAGCGCCGCCGCACGCCGGATGCTTCCAGCTCGGCGAGGTCCCTCTTGCGTGCACGCTGGTCGAACAGGATCCAGCCGATCAGCCCGGCCAGCACCACGGCCGTGATGGCATAGGCAGCGGTCACATAAAGGGCGTGTACGCTCATATGGGTAGCTCCGCCGGCGCAAAAACTTTCAACCGGACCATTCCGCTTCGTTCGAACATGCCTTCCCTTAACCTTGCGCCATCGGCTTCGCAATCGACGGCAGCGCCGCAGCCTTTGACGTCAGGCGGCCGTCTAATTTAGTCCGCCCCATGACGTAGCGCTAGCGCTGCCGCAACCGGCCCCAGCACGGCAAGAAACAAGGTCAGCGCGGCGAGAATGAGGAAAGGCTGCAGGAACGGATCGGGGTTGGCCACCGCGCCATAGCTTGCCGAGACGCCGAAGATCAGCACCGGAATGGTCAGCGGCAGCACCAGCACCGAGATCAGCAGCCCGCCGCGCGGCAGCGCCACCGCCACCGCCGCGCCGGCAGCGCCGATGAAGGTGATTGCCGGCGTGCCGACCAGGAGGGTCAGCGCCGTGGCGCCGATGCCGATCGGCTCCATGTTCATGAACAGGCCCAGCAAGGGTGCCGCGATGACCAGCGGCAGCACGCTTCCCGCCCAATGCGCCAGGCATTTCGTCAGCACGGTCAGCGCCAGCATCTGCCGGTCGTCGCCGAGCACCAGCAGATCGAGCGAGCCGTCCTCCCGGTCGGCCTGGAACAATCGGTCGAGACCGAGCAGGCAAGCGAGCAAGGCGCCGATCCACAGGATCGCCGGGCCGATTCGGGCGAGCAGATTGAGGTCCGGTCCGACGCCGAAGGGGATCGTGGCGATCACCGCGAGAAAGAAGATCACGCCGGTCAGCGCCCCGCCGCCGGCCCGGATACTCAGGCGGATATCGCGCAGGAAGAGGGCTAGCATGGTGTGAGATGCCTTTGCCCAGGCACCCCCCTCTGTCCTGCCCTCTTTGCCACCACTTGGCATCTCCCCCTCAAGGGGGGAGATTGGATGGCACTTCGGCTTTCGCCAATCTCCATCCTTGAAAGATGAGCGCAGCGACGAAACCGCCGATCTCCCCCCTTGCGGGGGAGATGTCCGGCAGGACAGAGGGGGGTGGGCGGGAACCCCGACATCAACCAGTCATCCTCAATTCTTGCGCCCCCGCAAGCCCCAGCGGCAGATGCGTGGCCGCCACAACGATCCCCCCGTCTTCAAGATGCTTCCGCATCAGCACGGCGAATCGCTCTTCCGAAGCCTTGTCCAGCCCGGCCGTCGGCTCGTCGAGCAGCCACAGCGGTCGCCGGCTGACCAGCAATTTTGCGATCGCCGCGCGGCGCCGTTGCCCGGCGGAGAGATAGCCGAACGGCAGATGGCCGATACCATCAAGCCCGACCGTTTCCAGCGCCTGTTCAGCGCTCAAAAAATCCGCGCCCAAAAAATCGCGCCAGAAGCGCAGATTTTCCGCCACGCTCAGCGCTGTCTTCATCGCGTTCTGGTGGCCGAGATAATGGCAGGCCGAGGCTACCGACGGAAAATCCTCAGCGCCACCTTCGAGAAGCAAACGGCCTGCCGCCACCGGCAGCAGCCCGGCAACTACCCTGAGCAGCGTCGATTTCCCCGCGCCGTTCGGCCCGGTGACGATCAGCGCCTGGCCTTTTTCCAGGGCAAAACCGATGCCGGAAAAAATCGTCTCGCCGCCGCGTTCGCCGCCCAGATTTTCGGCGATCAGCCGCATTCCTTGCCCGTCCCGAAAACACCGCGCCACGGCAGCTGCCGCATCGCACAAAATAGCCGTTCGACTGTCTAGAACTATTCCAGGAAATTCTCTATATCCGGGTCATCCGTGCCAGCGGTCGGCACGGGAAGCGAATTAGCGCCGAACCAGCGCACGCGCCGCCTTGAACGGCTCGGGTTGGCTGGGAACGGACAGCGGAAATGGCCGTACCCGCACCTTTGCGCGTGATTGCATGCCATCGGCGTCCGTTCCCGTTCAGGCTGAACAGACAAGGACGGATCGCACGTGTCAAAATCCCTCGATAGTTTCAATTGCCGTCGCACGCTGACCGCGGGCGGCACCGACTATGTTTATTACGATCTTGTCGAGGCCGAGAAGAACGGCCTCACCGGCATCGGCCAGTTGCCCTATTCGATGAAGGTGCTGCTGGAGAACCTGCTGCGCAACGAGGACGGCCGATCCGTCACCAAGGAGAGCATCCAGGCGGTCGCCGGCTGGCTGACCGACAGGGGCACCGCCGGCGTCGAGATTGCCTATCGCCCGGCCCGTGTGCTGATGCAGGATTTTACCGGCGTTCCGGCCGTGGTCGACCTGGCCGCCATGCGCGACGCCATGGCTTCGCTCGGCGGCGACCCGCAAAAGATCAATCCGCTGGTGCCGGTCGACCTGGTCATCGACCACTCGGTCATCGTCGATGAGTTCGGCACGCCGCTGGCTTTCGCCCGGAATGTCGAGCTTGAATACGAGCGCAACGAGGAGCGCTACAAGTTCCTGAAATGGGGCCAGCAGGCCTTCCGCAATTTCCGCGTCGTGCCGCCCGGCACCGGCATCTGCCACCAGGTCAATCTCGAATATCTCGGCCAGGTCGTGTGGACCAACACTGAAGGCGGCGAAACCACCGCCTATCCCGACACCTGCGTCGGCACCGATTCGCACACCACCATGATCAACGGCCTTGGCGTGCTCGGCTGGGGCGTCGGCGGCATCGAGGCCGAGGCCGCGATGCTCGGCCAGCCCGTCTCCATGCTGTTGCCGGAAGTCATCGGCTTCCGCCTCACCGGCAGACTGAGGGAAGGCGTCACCGCCACCGATCTCGTGCTCACCGTCACCCAGATGCTGCGCAAGAAGGGCGTCGTCGGCAAGTTCGTCGAGTTCTTCGGTCCGGGTCTGTCCAACATGACGCTGGCCGACCGCGCCACCATCGGCAACATGGCGCCCGAATATGGCGCCACCTGCGGCTTCTTCCCCGTCGACGGCGAAACCATACGCTACCTCACCATGTCCGGCCGCGAGGAAAACCGCATCGCGCTGGTCGAGGCATACGCCAAGGCGCAAGGCATGTGGCGCGATACCGGCTCCGCCGACCCGGTCTTCACCGACCTGCTCGAGCTCGATCTCAGCGATGTCGTGCCGTCGATGGCCGGCCCCAAGCGTCCGGAAGGCCGGGTCGCGCTGGAAGACATTCCGGCCGGCTTCGCGAAGGCGATGGAGACCGAATACCGGAAGGCCGCCGAAATCGAGAAGCGCTACGCCGTCGAAGGCACCAACTATGATCTCGGCCATGGCGATGTCGTGATCGCCGCCATCACCTCCTGCACCAACACCTCGAACCCGAGCGTGCTGATCGGCGCCGGGCTGCTGGCGCGCAACGCCAACCGGCTCGGGCTCAAGCAGAAGCCATGGGTCAAGACATCGCTGGCGCCGGGCAGCCAGGTCGTCGCCGAATATCTGGAGAAGTCCGGCCTGCAGAAGGAACTCGACCAGATCGGCTTCAACCTGGTCGGCTTCGGCTGCACCACCTGCATCGGCAATTCCGGCCCGTTGCCGGCGCCGATCTCCAAGACCATCAACGATAAAGGTTTGATCGCTGCCGCGGTCTTGTCCGGCAACCGCAATTTCGAAGGCCGCGTCTCGCCCGACGTGCAGGCGAACTACCTCGCTTCGCCGCCGCTGGTCGTCGCCCACGCGCTGGCCGGGACCGTGACCAAGGATCTGACCACCGAGCCGCTCGGCGAGGACCGTGACGGCAACCCGGTCTACCTCCGGGACATCTGGCCGAGTTCGGTCGAGATCCAGGAGTTCATCGAGAAGAACGTGACGCGCGAACTGTTCGCCCGCAAATATGCCGACGTCTTCAAGGGCGACGAATACTGGCAGAACGTCAAGGCGCCGGAAGGCCAGACCTACGCCTGGGACGACCATTCGACCTATGTGCAGAACCCGCCCTACTTCGCCGGCATGACATCAGGCTTCGGCACAATCGGCGACATCAAGGGCGCCCGCGTGCTCGGCCTGTTCGGCGATAAGATCACGACCGACCACATCTCTCCGGCCGGCTCGATCAAGGCGGCATCTCCGGCCGGCAAGTATCTTACCGACCATGGCGTCGGCGTCGCCGACTTCAACCAGTACGGCACGCGGCGCGGCAATCACGAGGTGATGATGCGCGGCACTTTCGCCAACATCCGCATCCGCAACCACATGCTGGGCGAGAACGGCCGCGAAGGCGGCTACACCATCCACTATCCGTCGAAGGAAGAGAGATCGATCTACGACGCCGCCATGCAGTACAAGAAGGAAGGCGTGCCGCTGGTCATCTTCGCCGGTGTCGAATACGGCAACGGCTCGTCGCGCGACTGGGCGGCCAAGGGCACCAACCTGTTGGGTGTTCGCGCCGTCATCGCTCAGTCGTTCGAGCGCATCCACCGCTCGAACCTGGTCGGCATGGGCGTCATCCCCTTCGTCTTCGAGCAGGGCACCTCATGGGCCTCGCTCAACCTCAAGGGCGACGAACTGGTCGAGATCGACGGACTGAGCGCCATCAAGCCGCGCCAGAAGATGGTCGCGAAGATCACCTATGGCGACGGCACGGTGAAGAACATTCCGATCATCTGCCGCATCGATACGCTGGACGAGCTCGACTACTTCAAGAACGGCGGCATCCTGCAATATGTGCTGCGCGATCTGGCGGCATAGGAATTAGGGGAGTACGGGAGTAGGGCAGTAAGGGAGTAGGGAAGACGATACCTATTCCCCTATTCCCCTATTCCCC
>NZ_JBVVQC010000037.1:0-63144 GCF_055811515.1 Mesorhizobium sp. WSM4841 | reverse complement strand
CGCGCCGTCGCCTGGCTCACCGTCGAGGCCGAGAAGGAATGGCCGCACAGCTCCTCGGTGATCGCCTTCACCTTGCGGGTCGACACACCTTGCACGTACATCTCGACCAGCGCCGATACCAGTGCCTTCTCCGAGCGCTGATAACGCTCGAACAACTCCGTCGAGAACCGGCCGGCCCGATCTTGCGGAACCCGAAGCTCCAGCACGCCAACCCGCGTCACAAGCTTGCGTTCGTAATAGCCGGACCGGTAACCAACCCGCTCCGTCGTCCGCTCGCCTCTCTCGGCCCCGATCGCCTCCGTCATCTCGGCTTCCAAAGCCTCCTGCACGACAGTCTGCAAAACTCTGCGAAAGCCGTCCTCATCCGACAACAGCAACGCTTTCAACTCGCCTCTGCTCAGTCTAACGTCTCGCTTGGTCATGGCACTTACCCTTCCACGGGAATCGGTGGTCGCAACGTCACCAGCGTGCCATGGCCGCCCCTCGCCTCAGAGCAAGGGCCGTTCTCTCTCCAGAGCTTTTTGCAGAACCTTCAGGACACTATCCGCAGACGGCCTCGAGAACCAAGCCCCATCACATCATCGGCAGCTTTTGGGCCAACCCGATTGCTGCTGTCGTCCCCGCCGGTCACCGCCAGCGCCGCGCTTACCCCATAGGCTCCACCCAGCACCCCGCGGCTTCCTCCTTGGGAGGTTTTCCAACGCGGGCCGATGTCGATCCAGCCCCAACCCTCGTGCCGCGGCCCGCATCGAAAAACCTTCACCAAGCCGGACATCCATTCGGGCGAAGCAAATGACCGCTAAGGGTGTGGGTTCCGGTCATTCTTAAAGTCAAAGCCAAGGCCGGTGTGGGATCAGTTCAGTATTCCGCGGCGGCATCGCGATGGTGCGGACCGCGGGCTGGTGGCGGGCGGGGTCGCCATCAGACCACGAAGCCGCAGGCGGGCGGGGGGGTGCGGGTGTCCATGTTGCGGCCGCGGTTCAGGTGGTCGTCGATCTCGGCGGCCGCGCCGATCATGCGACCGTATAGGAAGACGGTGAAGGCCGCGGTCTCCAGGTCGCGCTCGGTCAGGGTGCCGGACTTGAAGTCCTTCCACAGCAGCGCCAGCAGCAGCGCCGCAATTACCGCGTCAACGTTGACGCAGAAAACGTAAGGCGAGGCCCCCTGATCGTGGAGTGCCTGGACGAGCTCGCGGTAGAAGGCGTGGAAGACGTTGTACTTTCCTTGCCGCGCCATGAATTCCGCGATGAAGCGCTCGCGCGGATCGTGGTTGACGGGCTTGCCTTTGAAGACCGGGTGATGGACGCCGGGGAGCGCGCGGACCTCAGTGCCGAGCTCCTTGGCCTGGGCCTTCTCGCGGCGGTACGTGCGCGCGAACGCCGTCGCCATCGCCTTCAGGTCGAGGCCGTGGGCTGGATCGGAGGGGTCGGTCAGCCCGGCGTCCTTGAATTGCTCGAGCAGGAAGGCCATGCCCTCGAAGCCGTTGCCGCCGTGGCTGTAGCCGGTATGGGTAAGGAAGCCGACCATCGCCTTGTTGATCTGCACGCGCGCGGGCGTCTGTGGCCCGTCCGCCGAGACCGCGCCCTTGGCACCTTGAGCCGAGATCGACCCAGGGCCGTTCGAAATCAGGAGCCCGACGAGCATCTGCAGCGGCAGCGCCTCCTCGGGGGTGGGCTTCTTTCCAGTCATGGCGAGGAAGCAGAGGTCGGCCATGGTCCATTGCCCAAAGCGCTCGTCGCGTGGGATGCCCCATAGCGAGCCCGACCGGTGGTGCTCGCCGGGGATTGTCGCGCCGACCATGACGCCATAGAGCCGCAGGTACCAGGGCAGTGTCTCGGCGGTAAGGCGCGAAATGCGCTTGCGCATCAGCGGCCCCCAGGCGATCGTCGTGGCGATGGCCGCGAGAATTGCGTCCCGCGACAACCGGCCGCCCAGGCCTCCAAGGAACTTCAGGAACGCCGACCTGCCGCCGCGGGCTGCGATCGCCGCGAGCATCGCTTCTGGACGCGGGTCGGCGGCCTCGGCCTCGGTGGCCAGGAACAGCGCCC
Organism: Mesorhizobium sp. WSM4841; assembly: GCF_055811515.1. Lineage (NCBI taxonomy): Bacteria > Pseudomonadati > Pseudomonadota > Alphaproteobacteria > Hyphomicrobiales > Phyllobacteriaceae > Mesorhizobium > Mesorhizobium sp. WSM4841. Next base: position 61,096 of record NZ_JBVVQC010000037.1, on the reverse strand, counting down.
GGGTGGCATCGTCACAGACAATCCCGGAGGCGTCGAATTCCTCGTCGCGCCCGTCCCTGAGGCCCGAATGGGCGAAGAGCCCGATCAGTGCCCGGGTGCAGCCGAGCGCCCGCTCCACGCGCTTCGGCCCGACGATGGCGGCGGCGGTTGCCATCACCGCATTCGGAGCATTGCCGGCCTCCCGCGCCGCGTCGGCGGCGACGAGGATCGGGTCGCCGACGAGGTTGACCTCGGCTGCGACCGCGACGTCGAGCATCGCCCGGTCGTTCTCGGTGGCGATCTCGTGCACGAGCGGCAGGGCGAAGGTCGCCTCCAGCGGCTCAAGCGCGAGATCGAGCACTGAATGGCCGTGCACGCTCGTCACCTGGGTTTTCGGGTCCATGACCGACGCGCCGGACTTGTCCTTCATGTTCTGCCGCGCGACCACCGCCCCGACCTGGGCGCCGAGCGCGGCGATCTGGCCGGCGTAGGGCTCGGGCGCGGTGACGGCCGGCATGGCGAGTTCGGGCGGCAGCCGCAGGCCCTGGTCGTTGGCGACCCAGGGCTTCAGCGCGAGGTCCCCACGCGGCGCGAAGTCGGGCGCGGCGCCGTTGAGCGCCATCACCGCGGTGAGGGCGGCGGGGATGTCGGCGATGTTGGTGACGACAGCGCCCTTCGCGGACACGACCGGGTTCTCGGGTGTGAAGAGGCCAGGCACGCCGAAGGCCTGCATGAACCAGCGCTCCTTGTCCTCGGCGCTGTCGCCCGAGCCGGCCATAGCGCCGGCATGCCCGACGGCACGGGTCAGCTTCGACTTCCAGCGGCCGACGACGCAGGCGACGACGGGCTTCGTCCAGTCGATACCCTGCTCGTAGTAGCCGCCGGGTTCGGCATAGAGCACCGCCGCCTTGGAACGGTCGTCGTTGCCGAAGGCGTGGGCGAAATCGGGCGCGGCGTAGTGGATGTAGACGTCCTTGCCGGAGGAGACGAGCGTCGTCGTGCCCCAGCCCGCGGTGGCGAGATACTGGGCGATCGTCGTGGTGAAGCCGCCGGAGTTCGAGAAGATCGCGACCGAGCCTTTGAGCAGCGACTCCTCTGGCTTGTCGCCGCCGAGCGCGCCGCCGATGCGCACGCGGTTCCACGAATCGGCGACGCCGAGGCAGTTGCCGCCGATGATGTCGATGCCGTTCGCCTGAGCCATCGCCCGAATCTCGCGGGCGTCGTGCACGGAGATCTTCTCGGTGATGATGACGATCTTGCGCAAGCCCGGGTTCACCCGCACGAGCTCGGCCACGCCGTCGCGCACGCCCGACGGCGGCAGGTAGACGACGCCGGTATCGAAGGCGTGGCCGGCGTCGAGCCCCTCGCGCACGTTGTTGTAGACCGGGATGTCGCCCACGGGCGTCTTCAGCACCTGCCCGCCGCGGCCGGGCGAGGTGCCGAAGACCACGTTGCCGCCGGAGAAGACGTGGCTGGTCGGCGTGACCGTGCGCGACTCGCCGCCGAGGATGTTGAGTACGCAGACCCGGTCGTCGCGGGTCGCGATATCGGCCAGTGACCGGAGGCCGAGGAAATAGGGAAAGCCTTCGATGCCCTTGTGATACATGTCCGTCCTCCCTCAGGCCGCCGCGGCCTTGAGCCCCAGGGTAGCGGCGATCTCGTCGCGGCCGCCGGCGCGCATCCACGTGTCGACGCGCTTGGCGTAGTTCACGACCTCGGAGATCGCGCTGTCGAAGCCGAAGAAGCGGTAGGGCAGGCCGAGCGACTCCAGCGTCTCGGCGAGGTTGCCCATACCGCGCACCAGGTTCGGACCGCCGCGTCCTACGACGACGTAGAGCGGCGTCGGCCCGTGCGCGGCGAAATATTCGCGCAGCGCGTCGCCCATGCCGCGGAAGGTCTCGAGGATGTCGGTGTTGTTCGACTTGCCGCCGATGATGAAGAGCACGTTGGTCTGGGCGAGGAAGTGCCGGTAGCAGATCGAGGCCACCGCCTTCATCTTCTCGTAGGGCGGGTTGCCGCCGAAGTCCGACGAGATGATCGCCGCCTCGCCCAGCACCTCGGTGACGAGGCTGTTGGCGCCGCCGCCGAAGGTCGGGGCAAGGATGGTGCCGCTCTCGTTGATCACGAAGACGTCCGACTGGCCCTGGTGGGTGCGCAGTTGGTTCACCTCCTGCTCGAAGGCAGAGATGTCTGCCGCGAACAGCTGGTCCGGCAGCCCGAGCCGACCCACGCGCGGGTCGTCGCGGTCAAAGCCGCACTTGAAGTCGCAGGCCACCGGCGTCAACCGCCCGTCGCGCCCGGGACGCATGCGGATCGGGTTCAACTCCAGCGTCGTCATGCCGTAGTGATGCATCAGCTCCCAGAGCTTCGGCAGGTGCTGCACCAGCGGCGAGATGATCTCCCGCGGCGCGCCAATGTCCGTCAGCGCGTTCGCCACCACAAAGGCCTTGAGCCCCGTGAGCGCCTCGAAGGGCACGGTGGCGATGTCGGATTTATCGAGATCCTCGATTTCCACGCCGCCGCGGTGGGTCAGCGTCATGGTCGGCGCGCGGAAATGCGTGTCGTCGGTGATGGCGAAATAGACCTCGTGCTCGGCGGGAATGCCGGCCTCGAAGGTCACGCCGTTCGCCTTGGCGAAGGCGTTGCCATGGCGGTGCTCGGCGAAGTAGAGCCGCTCCTTTTCGGCGAGCGCGGTCTTGAGGTCCCGCGCCTTGCCGATTAGTCCCGCCTTGCCCTTCTTGCCGACGCCGCCGCGGAAGACCGGCTTGACGAAGATCAGGCCGTGGCGGGCGATCAGGTCCTGGATCGCGTCTTCGCCAGCGTCGGGCCCGTGCACCTCGGACGCGGGGAAGTCGACGTGGCCGAGCAGCCTCGACCCATAAAGCATGCCGTTGAGTTGCATAGCCGTTCTCCGCAATGACCGAGGCGTGGTTCGGTCGTTTGACCTGATGGGCACTCAATTTACGAATTTGCCGAGGTCGATGGAGCGACCAGGTTAGGCTCAGACGCTCGCGGCAACAAGCGCCCGGCTAGCCTCAGTTCCGTCGTCACCTTGGTCGCCGGCCGGCATCACCGACCGGCCTTCGGCACCCGTCAGGTGGCCCGGCTCTCGGCCGAATGCGGGCTCCACTTGATCAGACGGGCCTCGGCGATGTCGAGGATGCGGTCGATGATCAGCACGAACATCGCGAGGATCGTAATGCCGGCGAAGACGCCGACCGCATCGAAGTTGCCTTCCGCCTGGGCAATCAGATAGCCAAGGCCGGCGGAGGCGCCAAGGTATTCGCCGATGATCGCGCCGACTACCGCGAAGCCGACCGAGGTGCGCAGCGACGATAGGATCCAGCTGGCCGCGGCCGGGAAGTAGACGTGGGTCAGCAGGCTTGAGCGCTTGGCGCCGAGGATCCGCGCGTTCGCCAGCACCACCGGGTTGACTTCCCGCACGCCCTGCATGGCGTTGAAGAAGGTGATGAAGAACACCAGCGTCACCGATAGCGCCACCTTCGACCACAGCCCGAGGCCGAGCCAGAGCACAAAGATAGGAGCGAGCACCACGCGGGGGATGGCGTTCAGCGCCTTTATGAACGGGTCGAGGATGCGATAGGCGCCACGGCTAAGCCCTAGCCAGACGCCGGCCGCCACGCCGAGGGCGGTACCAATCACGTATCCGAGCACCGTCTCGGTGAGCGTGATCGACACGTGCCTGTAGAAGCCTGGGTCGATGATCCAGGCCACGATCTGCTTCATGATGTCGAAGGGGGCAGGGAAGAAGAAGACATCGATCACTCCGGCTTCCACGCCGAGTTGCCACCCGCCGACAATGACGACCAGCAGTCCCAGCTGGATCATACGTTCAGTCATGGCGTTCATAGCTTTTCTCCACTTCGCCGCGCAGGGACGACCAGATATTGCGGTAAAGATCCATGAAGCGCGGATCGAGTTTGATTTCCGAGACGTCGCGCGGCCGGGCGAGATCGACGGGGAAGCTGTCGATCACGTGGCTGCAAGGCCCCGCAGCGAGGACGACCACGCGGTCGCCGAGCGCGATGGCTTCCTCGAGATCGTGCGTGATCATCACCACCGCGCGGCGCTCCTCCTGCCAGAGCGCGAGCAGCTCGTTCTGCATCAGGTGGCGGGTGTGGATGTCGAGCGCCGAGAAGGGCTCGTCCATCAGGATCACCTTCGGGCCGGTAATCAGCGCCTGCGCCATCTGAACACGCTTGCGCTGGCCGCCCGAAAGCTGGTGCGGGTAGCGTTGCTCGAAGCCCTTCAAGCCCACCTTGGCGAGCCATTTCATGGACTGTTCGCGCCTTTCGTTCGCGCCTGTTCCCTTGAACATCGGCCCGAGCTCGACATTTTCGAGCGCCGTCTTCCACGGAAGGAGCGCATCCTGCTGGAAAAGGTAGCCGATGTTGTTCTGGACGCCATGCACCGGCGCTCCGTCGATCGAGACAGTGCCGCTCGCCGGCTTCAGAAGTCCGGCGATGGCGTTGAGAATGGTACTCTTGCCGCACCCTGTCGGACCGACGATGGCCAGAAACTCGCCATCCGCAACAGTCAGGTTGACATTCTGGACGGCGATGAAGGTGCCAAAGGACATGGTGACCGAATCGATCGACACCATCGGCCTTGGTTTGTCCGGGCTCATCATCGTTGTTGCCGACTTCACTACGGCCAGTGCCATGACTTCCTCCTTGTCAGTTGGCGACGTTGCGCGGCGCCTTGCCAACGAAGTCATTCGTGTAGGTCTTGGAAAGGTCGATTTCAGCCGCCGCGACCTTTTCGTTGAAGCTTTTCAGAACCGCGAGTGGGGTTTTGACGTTCTCCTCGCTGATGAGGCCATCCGTCGAGAAGATCGCCTTGGCGTTTTCGACGGCCCTGATGTAGGTCTCGCGGTCGCCGGAGATGAATTCCTTTGGCAGTTTTTCGACGATTTCTTCGGCCGAATGGCTGTCCATCCATTCGAGCGCCTTTACCGTTGCGTTGGTGACCTTCTGGACCGTTTCCGGATTGGCGTCGATGTAGTCCTGGGTGGCGTAGAGAACCGATGTCGGATAGATGCCACCGTAGATTTCCTTGGCACCTTCGTCGCTACGTGCGTCAATCAGGATCTTGCCCACGCCCTTTGCTTCGATGAAAGTGGCCGCCGGGTCGTAGTTGACGAGCAGGTCGACCTTGCCCTGTTCGAGGGCTGCGACAGCAGCAGAGCCGGAGCCGACGCCGATCAGCGACACGTCGTCGGCCGACAGGCCATTCCGCTGCAGATAGTAGCGGACAAAGAAGTCGGACGAGGAACCAGGCGATGTGATGCCGACTTTCGCGCCTTTGATCGTTTCCGGCTTAGACGGGTCGAAGGTGCTATCCTTGCCGCCAGCCAGAACGAGGCCGGAATTGCGGGCGAGCTGGATGAATGCGACGACCGCCTTGTTCTGCGACTGCATCTGGATCGTGTGATCGTAAAAGCCAACGGCGATATCCGTCGAGCCAGCCACGAGCGCCTGAAGTGTCTTCGAGCCACCCGACGCGAAGTTCTCGACGGTGACCTCCAGACCCTCCTTCTCATAAAGGCCGAGGCCGGCTGCCACCGGGAAAGGCAGGTTGTTGAGATTGTAGGAACCGACGCTGATGCGCACGGGTTCCGCCAGGGCGGAGCCTGCAAAGGCAACGGTAGCCGCAAGGGCGAGCATGAGCTTACGCATGATTTTCCTCCAAGTTATGTGGCGCCCTCCCGGCGGCCACGGTCATTATGCCGCGCAGACGAACTGCGTGACAGGTTTTGCGAAAACATGTCCTTCGAATAAGCGGCGGGCGGTGCGCAGGATGCCCGCGACGATCTTGCCGTTCCTGTCCTGAAGCTTGACATCGAGATGGCCGCTCGGATGCTCGATCGACAGGACCACCGGTGGTTTGCGAGTGCCGATCAAGCGGGATGCCACCGTATTTTCGGTGATGCAGGCCGTCGCAATCCCAACAGCACCTGTCGTGGCAAGCGAAGGATGGCACTGGTGCGGCATGAAATAGCGCACACTGATGTCGCCGTCTGCCCTTGGCCGGGAAATCAGCACCGGCTTCGGTATCACCTGGTTGCTGACATCACCCATACCCATTCGCTCACCGGCGGCGATGCGCAGGCTCTCGAGCCGTTCCAACAGCGCCTTGTTTCCGTTGAGTTCGGCGGCGGTCTCGAATCCGCTGACGCCGAGGGCCTCAGCCTCGAGGAGTATCATTGGCATGGCGCAGTCGATGCAAGTGACGCTGACGCCGTCGATGACCTCGTTCGGTTTGCCTGTGGGAAACAGCTGGCCCGTGCGGGCGCCTGCTGCATCCATGAAGGTAAGCGCAATCGGCGCCGCGCTGCCTGGAACGCCGTCGATCGCCGCGTCGCCGAGATAGGAGACGCTACCGTTGGGCGTCGGGACTTCTGCCTCGATCAGCTTTCCGGTGTTGACGTTGTGAATCCGGACGAGCGTCGCAGGACCCTGCACCGGCACAAGCCCCGCCTCGATGGCGAAGGGACCGACGGCGGCAAGCATGTTGCCGCAGTTGGGTGAGATGTCGACGATCTGCTGGTCAACGCGCACCTGGGCGAAAAGGTAATCGACGTCCGCGCCGTTGATGCTTGCGGGCCCGACGATGGCCACCTTGCTTGTGACCGGATTGCCGCCGCCAATGCCGTCGATCTGCAGCGGATGCCCTGACCCCATGACCGAGAGCAGAATCTGGTCACGAAAGGCCGGATCGGACGGTAGATCGGAGGCGAGGAAGAAGGGCCCCTTGGACGTGCCGCCGCGCATTAGAGCGCACGGAATGCGAATCAGATCATTCATCGTGCGACATCCTCCCTTTCATGCGCTTGGTGGTTCAATCGTCTTGTTTGTTACGCGAATTCGATTAATATGAGAAATGCTAAAATCGGAGATTTTGATGCGTTATGAACATCAACTGTGAAATCCTGGACCTGCGCGCCTTTCTGCTCGTCGTGGAGCTTGCGAGCTTCCATCGGGCAGCGGAGTCGCTCAACCTCTCGCAGCCGGCGCTGAGTCGTCGCATTCAGAAACTCGAAGGCTCCATCGGCGCACCCCTCTTGGAGCGGACGACGCGCCATGTGGCGCCCACCGCCGTCGGCGGGGAGCTGGTCCCGCTGGTGCGCCGGATGCTGGAGGAGTTTGACGGTTCGCTCTTCGCCTTCCGCGAGCTGGGGGAGCGGCGAGGCGGTCTTGTCACCATCGCCTGCTTGCCGACGGCGGCTTATTACTTCCTGCCCTCAGTGATCCGGCAGTTCGATGCGCAGTACCCCAACATCCGCTTCCGGATTCTCGACCTTCCGGCGACCGACGGGCTTCAGGCGGTCGCGCGCGGGGAGGTCGAATTCGGGGTCAACATCATGGGTTCGTCCGATCCCGACCTGACCTTCGAACGTCTGATCGAGGACCCCTTCGTTCTCGCCGCACGAAAGGAGCATCCGCTGGCATCAAGGGATGTCCTGACCTGGCAGGATCTCGTCCCCTACCATCTCATCACCGTCCATCGGTCGAGCGCGAACCGGATCCTCTTGGATGCCGCGCTGACGAAGTCGAACCTCGCGCTGCGCTGGTCCTATGAAGTGACGCATCTCTCGACGTCACTCGGTCTGGTCGAAGCCGGTCTCGGGATATCGGTCCTGCCGCGCATGGCGACCCCGCAGGGCGACCATCCGTTCCTGGTCACAAGGCCCATCCGCGATCCCGAAATCTCGCGCACGATCGGGGTCGTGCGTCGACGCGGGGCATCGCTCTCGCCGCCCGCCGAGAGGTTCATGCGGATGCTGATTGAAACCTGGGGTGAAGCTTCAACGCCTCTAGAGTGATTGGGTTTTGCCCAAGAACTAGTCGAGCCCATCAGGCGGCGGATGCGGCCGATGGCCACCTGTTCCGGCGCCATGGCGGCGACGAAGCGGTGGAACTCGTCGTCCGACAGCGCTTCGCCCGTCCAGTGGACGCGGCAGAACTCCTCCGAGCCGTGGAAATGGCCGGCGCCGTCGAGCACGTCGTCGACATAGCGGCCGTAGATCATGCATTCGGAGAATTTTGCGAGACGCACCGACGATTTCGACCCAGTTGCGGCCATGGATCTTCTCGATCCGCGCGCACATCGCCGTCACGGTTTCTTCGTGTTCGGCATGTTCGGCCTCAGGCAGGTGTCGCTGCGGCCGATGGCGGTTCGTGGTCCGTCCTGATCCTCGGTCCCAACAGGGCTTCCCCGCCCCGCCACGAACGTCTATGGGAAGCCATCTTTTTGTTTGAGCATCGGATTTTCCCAAAACCGGTACCCACTTTTGGGTCCGATGCTCTGCGGAGGCTCCAATGACGATCAAGCTTGTTCTCGCCGGTTGCGGCAATATGGGCTACGCCATGCTCTCTGGCTGGCTGAAATCCGGCAAGCTGCCCCCGGCGGCGGTTTTCGTCGTCGAGCCCAATCCCGATTTGCGCAAGCGCGCCGAAGCGCTGGGCTGCAGTGCTGCGGCGGACGCCGGCGGCATTCCAGCGGATGCCGTTCCGGCCCTCGTCGTCATTGCGGTGAAGCCGCAAGTGATCCGCGACGCGACTGCCGCCTACAAGCGCTTCAATGATGGCCGCACCACCTTCGTCAGCATCGCCGCCGGAACGCCGGTCGCCACTTTCGAGGCTATTCTGGGCGATCGCGCGCCGATCGTGCGCTGCATGCCCAACACGCCGGCGGCGATCGGCAAGGGCATGATGGTGGTGTTTTCCAACCGGCTGGTCTCCATCGATACGAAGCGTTTCGTTGCCGATCTGCTTTCGGCGAGCGGCGAAGTGACTGATATCGACGACGAAAGCCTGATGGACGCGGTGACGGCGGTGTCCGGGTCTGGACCTGCCTATATCTTCCATTTCATCGAAGCGCTGACCGTGGCTGCCGAGAAGGCCGGATTGCCGGCCAAAACCGCCAGGCTGCTGGCCATGCAGACGGTCTATGGCGCCGCCTCGCTCGCCGCCGAAAGCGGCGAAGATCCGGGCGTGCTGCGCCAGCAGGTGACCAGCCCCAACGGCACAACGGCCGCCGCACTTGCCGTGCTGATGGGCGAGGACCGGCTGACCCATCTGCTCACCGAAGCGGTGGAAGCAGCGCGGCTGCGGTCGATCGAGTTGGGGAAGTAGCTGCTTGAGGCGTTGCAAGCCGGTCGGCGGCGAAGGTCGGACGATCAGTTGCAATAGCAAACGTTTCGTAGCGATCCTTCGCGCCCCCTCTGTCCCTGCCCTCTTTGCCAAAACTTGGCATCTCCCCCACAAGTGGGGAGATTGGCTGCTTCGGCGGTCCACTCACCACTGCGATGTTGGAGATTGGCGAAAGCCGGCGTGACGTCCGATCTCCCCCCAAGTGGGGGGAGATGTCCGGCAGGACAGAGGGGGGCGCTGTCCCGCCGGCATCAAATTTCTGCACCGCGCTACCCCGCCCCGTACAGCATCTCGTCCTGCAGCCGGCGCAAGGCGAACAGCCTGGTGGTCGGGTCGGGTGCGGCATTGTCTGATGTCAGCAGCTCGCCCTTGCTGACCGGTCTCAGCACCCTGCCGCCTTCGAGCAGGCCGACCGGCACGGCGCGGTTGGCGCGGGCCTCTTCGACAGTCATGGTCCAGGAGCGGTAGCAGGTCTCGCCGATGGCATCGAAAATCTCTCCGGCGGCGAGATCGCGCTTGGCCACGGCGCAGACCTCGGCGACCGGCCTCGGCAGCGGCACCATGTCCGGCTTGCCATAGAGCGCGATACGCGCGGCGGTGAGCGGCACTTCCAGCGAGGTCAGATGATATGGCCGGAAGAAGCTGTAATAGGGCCCGTGGCCGATATGCAGGTCGTCCATGCGCTCGATGATGCGCGGATGGGTCGCCTCAACGACGACGAAGACGCCGGGCGCCACGCCCTTGCCGATGGTGTAGTCGACGACGCCTTTCCTCGACAGGATGCCGCCATCGGCGCGCGGGATGAGCACCTTGGCCAATTCATCGCGGTTGGCCTTAGGCCCGTGCATGCCGGCTATGTCAGGCACCAGCCCGGTGGCGTTGGCGATGGCGCACATCTCGACCATGGTCTTCGAGCCGTCGACGAACTCGACCAGCATGCGTGGGTTCATGTTGCGGCGCAGCGCTTCCGCGCGATAATCATCGGGAACCGCGTCATGGTTGAGCGGGTTGTTCTTGCCCTTGCCGGCCGAGACGATGGTGTAGCCGAGCGCAGAGGCGAACTCGATCAGCTCCATGCAGCTCGACGGCTCGTCGCCGGCGCCGACCGAATAGACGACGCCGAGCCGGTCGGCCTGCTGCTTCAGATAGCAGCCGATGGTGACGTCGGCCTCGACATTCATCATCACCAGATGCTTGCCGTGCTCCATCGCCATCAGGTCGAAATCGGCGGCGACGCCGGGCTTGCCGGTGGCGTCGATGACGACGTCGATCAGCGGATTGGTGACCAGCATCTCGTTCGAGGTGATGGCGATTTTTCCGCTCTCGATCGCCTCACTGACCTTCGACGGCGTATCGGCCTCCCGTGCCATCGCCTCGTCGCCATAGGCGATGCGGACGGCATCACGCGCCGTGTGCGGGCGCCGGGTCGAAACGGCGCACACCGAAATGCCCGGCATCAGCATGCCTTGCGTCACCAGGTCGGTGCCCATCTCGCCGGAGCCGATGACGCCAATGCGCACCGGACGCCCCTCCGCCGCGCGCTTGGCGAGATCGCGGGCAAGCCCGGTCAGGGCGACATTGGTCATGCGCAAGTCCACTGCTTTTGATTTGGAGGGGGAATAGCAGGGAAAGGTAACCTTTTGCCAACGAAACCGGCCCTCGTCGGCAATTTCTTGTGACTGGCGTTCATATCGCGAGCGGGTAGTGTATCCGCCCCGATGATGTTCAGGGCTGAGGAGACCGTCCCTGTCGGGCGGCGCGCCTCGCGCAGGGTTTTCAGGGGAGGTTGAGATGACGAACGAGTTCACGCCGAAATTCGATCTGGCTGACAAGGTCGTGCTGGTCACTGGCGCCTCGCGCGGCATCGGACGCGCTTGCGCGCTCGCCTGCGCCGGCTCCGGCGCCGACGTGATCGTCGGCGTGCGCAGTGCTGCCGACGGCGCGGATCTCACCGCCGAGATCGAGCGCATGGGCATGCGCGCGCTGGCGGTACAGATGGACCTCACCGATCTGGCGACGGTGCGAAAAGCTGTCGCCGACGCCCACGCCGCCTTCGGCCGCATCGACGTACTCGTCAACAATGTCGGGCTTGGACCTGAAAACCTGGCGGAGAACGTGACCGAAGCGGATTTCGACCTCACCGTGAACGTCAACCTCAAGGGGACGTTCTTCACCACCCAGGAGGTCGGCCGGCTGATGATCGAGCAGAAATCCGGGCGCATCATCAACATCAGTTCGCAGGCCGGCACGGTGGCGCTGAAGGGCGAAGCGATCTACTGCATGACCAAGGCGGCGATAAACCACCTCACCCGCTGCCTCGCGGCCGAATGGGCGCAGCACAAGATCACCGTCAACAGCGTCGCACCGACCTTCATCTGGACCGACGGAACGCGGCCCTCGCTCGCCGATCCGGAGTTTCATAGGCATGTGCTCGGCCACATCCCGCTCGGCCGCATCGGTGATCCGATCGATGTCGCGGGCACCGTGGTGTTCCTGGCCTCGCCGGCAGCGTCGCTGATCACCGGCGCGAACATCCTGGTTGATGGCGGCTGGTCGGTGGCGTGAGGGGCTCTTTGGCTGGTGCTGCAACACCGCCTCGCGAGTGCTCAGGTTTCGTTGAGCGTTCAAGGTTAGTCCAAGAGGTCTTTTATGAGCGAAAAATCTCAATCGAACGGTAAATTCGACGAGCCGCGGGATGAGCCACTCTTCCTGGCTATCTCGAAAACAGACCCCGCCACCCTAGCTGCTTACGACCGAGCGCTTGCGAGTGTGCCGATATTTATCGAACACATAGAGAGGAATGCAGACGCCCTGTGTTCTGCGAAGCTTCGGTTTCGCGATCCTGACGAGTCCGAACGTCTTGGCGAGGACAGCTTTCTTTTCCTTTGGCTTACCGCCGTGCATTATCATGCTTGAGCGGCTATTTTCGGGTACGTTTTTCGAGGTGCCACCCGCGCTTCAGAAATGGCATCAGGCCGCCCAGAGACTTGCATTTGAAGGCGACGATATTTTCGATTGGATGGTTCTCGCCAAGGGGCACTTGCATGGGGGATTCACATTGCGCGTAACCCGAGACAAGCTTCCTGAGAAAGATCGTGGCTCATACGATCGATACGTCGGGGTTTCAGTTTATGAGCCACTGCCGTCCTGACTCAACGCACGCTTAACGAAGATCTTTTTGGGGCCAACGTCCGCGTTCTATCCAGCGCCAACAGAACTTGTGACGCCGCTGCGCGCCTGGTTTGGGTTCAGCGTCGGCGGATAGCGAGGAGCGCAGCTAACAAATCGAGTGAAATTCTTAGTCATTCCTTTATCCATCGCTGCTTGAATAGGCAAATGGGATGGGGTGTCGGTACCTTCAGGCGTTTTTTCAGCTGTCCGCGACGAATCAGCGAGAGCGGCAACATTGCTGTTATTTTTGCCCTGTCTTTGCCGATTGTTGTCGGCGGAGCGGGCCTCGGTGTCGAGACTTCCTATTGGTATTACAGCAGCCTGAAGTTACAGGCGGTGGCGGATGCGGCAGCCTATGCTGGCGCTTTGGAAAAAGTTTCGGGATCCGACAAGCCAACGATTGTCTCGGCCGCGACACTGTCAGCGATCACGAACGGCTGGGGACCATCGACAGGCACAATCAAGGTCTTCACGCCTCCATCGTCCGGACCGAATGTCGCAAAAAAAGCCGTTGAAGTAGTCGTCCATCAGACGCTCGATCGATTTTTCACATCGATATTCAGTCAAAGCGCGGTCGGCGCACAGGCAAGGGCCGTGGCTCTTATCACGGACGCGTCAAAAGCCTGCGTTCTGGCGCTCAATCCTTCCGCTTCGAGAGCGGCGCTCTTTTCCGGCAGTTCGAACCTCAAGCTGACTGGCTGCTCCGTCATGTCGGATTCAATCGCCGCGGACGCCCTCAAGCTTCAAGGGTCGGCATCTCTGGAGGCTGATTGCCTGATATCGGCAGGCGGTGTTTCATTGAGCAACGTTGTAAAAACCGTTTGCGCGAACCCGCTTACCCAGGCGCTGCCCGCTGCGGATCCTTTTGCCGACTTGCCGGCGCCGCCAGCCACGAACCCCTGTCAAAACGACAATCGGTCGACCTTGGAACCTGGAACATACTGCAAGGGGCTCAGCTTGAGCGGCAGTGTAACGCTCTCGCCTGGGGTATATGTCGTTGAGGGGGGCGATTTCAAAGCAAGCGCGAACGCAAATATTTCCGGCGACGGAGTCATCATCTATCTGGCCGGCAGCTCCGGCGTCAGCATGAACGGCACGGCCACCGTCAAGCTTAGCGCACCGACGTCAGGCACCTATTCGGGTGTGCTGTTTTACGGCGACAGAGCAAACCTGGCGGGATCGAACTCGTTTAATGGCACGGCGGATTCGCTTTTGACCGGTGCTCTGTATTTTCCAACGCAGGAGGTTAAATATCTCGGCAATTTCTCGGGCCAAGGTGGTTGCACACAGGTCGTCGCCAATACGATAGAGTGGTCCGGCGCTACAAGCATCAAGCAGGATTGCACGAGCCTCGGAATGCGAGAGATTCCGGCCGCGCAATCCGTTCAGCTTGTCGAGTAACCGTCATGGAACGGCGGTCAGGTCGGATTTTCCGGAACGATTCGGGTGTTGCTGCGGTGGAGTTTGCCCTGATTGTGCCGATCCTTTGCCTGGTGGTTTTTGGCATCATTGACGGCTGGTCTTTCGTATCAAGCTCGCTGTCGATGCGCGCAGGCGTCAAGACGGCGGCAAATCTTGTGATGGAGGGAGCAACCGACGACGCGGCCACCCAAGCCGTCGCGCTTTCGAGTTGGGAAAACCATCCCGAAGGCGCACAGGTTACCCTGGGCCGGAAATACATGTGCGGAAGCACCGTGGTCGATGCATCGAGCCTGTGCAACGGGGGGACGAAAGCTCCCTCGGTCTTCGTGGAAATAAAAGCGACGGCGACCTGGACCCCGCCCTTTATTTTTGGCGCGTTTTCTCTTTCTCGCGAGATCGGCCACCAAGAGGTGATCCGTGTCCGCTAAACGGATCGCGAGAGCGTTCAGCCGTGATGCATCAGGCGGGACTGGGATGGAATTCGCGCTGATCGCACCTTTTCTGATCATGCTTTTGTTCGGTATCTTCGCATTCGGCTGGGCTCTGAATGCCATGTCCAGCGTTCGCTATACGCTGGAAACGTCCTCACGTGCGCTGCAGCTGAAGAACTCGCTGACCGAGGCCGAAATAGAGGCCATAGCCACAGAAAAATTGCTGAGTTTGGGCTTAAGAGATGTCGACGTAACAATAGCAATCGACCCTCCCAGCGGCGGCTTCCGCATGGCGCATCTCACGGCCAGATATGCTTTCGTGATCGAGTTCCCGTACTTCGACCAATATCCGATCAATTATGCGACAACTGTCACAGTTCCGCTGGTTGGATCGTGAGCGCGTCCAATAGCGCCTTCACGCAACAGGCGGTGGGGCGCCGATTGATTTAACACCGCCGCAGGGCGGCGATCGGTGGCGTGAGCGAACGGGTCGTCGTCGCTACAAAGACACGTTTCTGGACAGGACAGCCATCACCGCGCTAGAGCGAGCAGGCTCGCCACGCTTACGCAGTCATGCCGCCAGAGCGCCGGCAAGTGGCCGGGCATTACGGAACGGCAACTTGACAACGGCCCAGTCTTTCAAATTGAGTGAAATTACGATCAATAGAGAGTCGGCACAGACAGATGGGCGAGACAGATATGGTGTGGAGCGAAAGAAGGACCGGTTATCGCAAAGGCCATTATTTCAATCAAATGGGCCTTGCCCTGCTGGTGATCGTCTTTCTCATCGCCCTGCCGCTCGCTTTCCTTCCCGAAGATATACGGAAGTTTTACCTCAGCGAGGGTGGTCCAATTGAAGTCTTCTCGACCGCCGGCTACCTGATCGTCGTGGCAACGCTTGTCCGGGAAATGTCCTATCGGGAGCTGCTCAAGCGGTGGTACCTAGTCGCCATCCCGATTGCGATGTGCCTGCGCGAGCTGGACTTCCATGCGCATTTCACCACCCACAACATCACCAAGACCACCCTCTATATCTCGCCTGACGTTCCGCTGTTGGAGAAGCTAATCGGCGCGACGGTCGTTATTGCGCTCGGCGCTGCCTTCTATTTGCTCCTGAAGGGCGGCCTCCGTAGCTTTGTGCACGGGCTTCGCCACGGCGAGGCGACTGCCGTTGCCATTGCCGCCGCTGTCGGTTGCGCTGTCCTTTCCAAGGTCATCGACGGGGCGCCATCAAATCTCACATTTCTCGGCATCAACCTCACCCGGATCGATACCTCCACAGTGTTCGAGGAGATCCTCGAACTGGGGATTCCGATCTTTCTGGCCATCGCGGCATTCTCGGCCTTTCCAACGCAGGTTGGTCTCACAAAGAGGGCCTCGGGACAGGTCACGCCAAACAACCCAAGATCCGTCACCTGAACTGCGGATTCAAACAGACCAGGACTTCTCGAACGTGATGCTCTGGTCCGCTGCGGTGTTGCCTCTACTTGCTTGAGAAGCAGGTGAGGCAAAATATGTGGAATCTGGCGAAAGAGGGCTGGGCGCTGCTTGCGGAGAGCATTGTCGGCTTCATCAATGACAATGCCTTGAGCCACGGGGCAGCGATGGCGTTTTATGCCACGACCTCGCTTGCGCCGGTCCTGCTCATCGTTGTCGCTATCGCTGGCCTGGCCTTCGGAAACGATGCGGCGCAACTTGCCCTTTCGGCCCAGCTCGCGGGCCTGATGGGTCCGCAGAGCGCGGAGCTTTTGCAAGCGACAATCGAAAACGCGTCACGTCAAACGGCGGGCACGCTTGCTGCCATCCTCGGGCTCGTCACACTGTTCGTTACCGCATCCGGCGTGTTCGGCGAAATGCAGCTTGCGCTGAACGAAATCTGGAAAGTCAAACCGGGTAAGACATCGCTTTCCAGCCTTGTGCGGGCGCGCGCCGCAAGCCTTGGGCTCGTCGCGGCGCTTGGCTTCCTGCTCCTTGTGTCGCTGGTCGCGAGCGCTGCAATTTCGGCGCTTGGCGAAATCATCAACGCATACCTGCCCTTCGGCACCATAATCCTGAGTGCAATCAACGAGATCGTCTCGTTTGCCCTGATCGCGGTCTTGTTTGCGGCAATCTACAAGGTGCTGCCCGACCGCACGCTGCAATGGCGCGACGTTGGCGTCGGCGCCATAGTAACGGCGTTTCTCTTCACGATCGGCAAATCGCTGATCGGCTGGTATATCGGAACCAGCGCCGTCGCATCGTCATACGGGGCAGCCGGTGCGCTGCTCGTCGTGCTGCTGTGGGTCTTTTATTCGTCCGAGATCTTTCTGTTGGGTGCCGAATTTACACGAGCCTACTCGGTTCGATACGGCAGCCGGTCCGATCTGGAGGCGACCATCAAAGCAAGTGATCGCGAACAGCAGCTGGCGACCGCGGCCAGGATTGAAAAGTCCGAAAACGAAGTCGTCGGCTGGATTGTTTTCAGCAGTCTCCTTACCGCGGTTTTAAGCCATTTCTGGCATCAACACCGGCGCTGAGACGTCCGGCGCGGCGCCCCGAGGCGAGCATGGTCTTGGGGACGTCCGGCCGAAGTGACGTGCGAAGTTCCTTCGCCGCAGCCGCCAGCTTGGCGCGGCTGCTTCCATATCTCTTGATCAACTGATGGACCTGCGCTGGGGTGATGCCGTTTTGCCGGGCAAAATGCCTTACAACATAATCCTCGCTGCCGGAGATCCGATCCCGGTGGCGGGGATAGAGCTTCGCCGCGTCGGCTGTCATGCTTACTCTCCTTTGTCGCGTTTGCTCACGATGTATGGTTGGCCAACGCAAAAGGGGCAATTTCGTTGCCGCATGCGACATCAAAGCGCTTTATGCCGCAGGCCCGAACGCACGGCCAAGCAATCGGACCGACGCACGCCTTTGGTTAAATTCATACGTCGATTTTTCGAGACACAGCCCTCTGGCACGCGCATGATATGGGCAGGGAGGAAAAGCCATGCGCGAATTGCCAAAGAGCATTGACGCAGATGTTGTAATCGAAATCAGCAGGTTGCTCGACGACCGTGCGAAGTCGGCACCAGTGCCGGTCCACAAGCTTGCCTCGATGATCTCGAATAGTGTCGAGACCGATCTGCCGACAGCTTCCATTGAAGAGTTGATCGTTGAAATGGCCATGACCCGCCAACTTCCGATGCTGTTCGATCTACCGGGGGCGGATGCAGACAACGTCATATCGATCGCCTTGGCGCGCGCCAGCTGATCCGGCTGAGGGACGTTTCTGCCGAGTGTGATTTCAAAGACGCGGATCGTTCCCATCCTGCTCCAATTCGCCCGCTGGCTCCGACCGGCGGCCTTTTACTGCGTCGCCAATGATAATCGTCATGGGCAATAATCGTCGCGGGCAATCCGCTGCTCGGGAACATGTGGTGTCCAGTTGCATTTCCTCTAGACAACAAAGGAGGAATCCATGAACTGGGATCAAATCAAGGGAAAATGGATGCAGTTCAAAGGCAAGGTCAAGGAGCAATGGGGTGACCTTACCGACGATGACCTTGATCGCATCGAGGGCAATCGTGACCAACTCGCAGGCCGCATTCAGGAGCGGTATGGCATCGCCAAGGAAGAGGCAGAGCGCCAGATAGATGATTGGTCCAGAAGCCTCACCTGAGCGTTCAGAATCAAGGCTGCGCCGTCGATTGGTGCAGCCTTGACACCGTCCAAAGCCTGCCGCTCCGAAATGGGCGGCGGGCGACGTGTAGGCGGCGGTGGCGAGGTGATCTACGCCACCCGCCGCTCCAGGATTTTCGGAACGAGAGCTAGCGCGCCGATTGTCTCTTGGCCTGGGCGGCGACGGCCGTGAGGAAAGCCGTTGCGGCAGTATCGCACGCCGCTCGGGACGGGCTATAGGCGAAAAGGATCAGCTCGGCAGCCCTTATCGTAAGGCCATGTTTTTCAGCGAAAGCAGCTATTTCGTAAGGCTTGTCGTGGTCTATGGCCAGACCGTAGTCTTCGTTCATCTTGCTTCCTCCCGTTTGCGACGTTCCTCGCCTTGGCCCCTCCTTGGCGCAAAGATTAACTTCCCTGGCATTGAGAGAGTCTACCAATTGGAGATTGCAAAAGGCTTACGGTGCACGATCGCTGCTTTTTTTGGCGGGCACGCCCCAACGGGACCCAAGAGCGGCGGGCCAGTGTGCATGGTCACTTCGGCGATAGCATGCCGGCTTGCTCAATCCGCCTGATAGAACCCGTGTCGAGGCGGAAGCCCCCATTTTGTCTGCTGCACATCGAAAAAGATTATATGATTGCGCTGATATCGCAGGTGGTCGAGGCAAGCCAATGCCGATCTTTTCAGTCAAGCACACGACCGTCTATCGCTACACGCAACCGGTGACGTTCGGCGAGCATCGGCTGATGTTTAGGCCGCGTGATAGTTTCGATCAGCGACTTCTGGATCACGCCCTGTTCGTGGACCCCGAGCCGAAAGAGGTTCGCTGGATCCATGACGTTTTCGGAAACTGCGTTGCGGTAATCGACTTCAAGGGCTCGGGTGACGAAATGCGTTTCGTGACAGATATTCGGCTCGATCACACGCCGCAGCATGCGCCTGATTTCCGCATCGATGAAGCAGCGCTCAGCTATCCCTTTTCCTATGATCCCGATGAGGCAACCGACCTCACCCAAACCATCGAGCGCCATCATCTCGATGACGGCGACGAGATCGGCAAATGGGCACGACAGTTCGTGAGTGCCAAAGGGCACACCGAGACGGGCAAATTGTTGATGACGCTTTGCTACGCCATCCACGAGAGCTTTGTGTATTCCCGCCGAACTGAATCAGGGACGCAACCGCCTCTCATGACCTTGCACCTGCGTCGAGGCACATGCCGCGATTTTGCCCTGTTCATGATGGAAGCGGTTCGTTCGCTCGGTTTTGCCGCGCGTTTTGTGACTGGCTATGTCTATGTGCCGAACCGCGACAGTGCTTCTGTCCTCGGCGGCGGTTCGACGCATGCCTGGTGCCAAGTCTATTTGCCTGGCGCGGGTTGGGTGGAGTTCGACCCCACCAATGGCATTGTCGGCAACCGGGATCTGATCAGGGTGGCTGTGGCCAGGCATCCTGGGCAAGCCATCCCTCTTTCCGGAAGCTACTGCGGCAGCGCGTCGAGCTTTCTCGGCATGACGGTGGAGGTCAAGGTGGTGAAGGAAGCCGGGACTAACATAATTAGTATCTTCTAATGTGTTTCGGTTCGCGGCAATCCGGAGGTTGCTCGCCGGTGTCGGTCGTGATTTTGCACATCTAGCAATCACGCTGCCGTTGCATGCACATTCCGGCGCGATACTGCACCGGCTATCTCGGCGACATCGGCATACCGATGCCATATCCCATGGATTTCAACGCACGGTTGCAAGCCTATCTCAGCGGTCATTGGTTCACCTTTGATGCACGGCTTAACCAGCCTCGCATAGGCAGAATCTTGATGGCGACGGGATGTGATGCGAATGACGTCGCCATCTCGACGAGCTTCGGTCTTTCCCGGCTCACCCGCTTCGAAGTCATCACGGAAGAAATCCAAGCCGAGCCTGCTGGCAAGCGGCGCTAGAGCTTCGTCGGTCCCTATGGTTCTGCATGCTGCCTCAACGCCAGAAGCGCCTCGTGTTGACAAAGGCGTCGTGCGCTTTCGCGGCGTCCTCAAGAAGCTTGGATTTGTCTTCGGCGCTGTAGAGATCCTTCGCCCCAGCCACCTCCGAAAGCTCCAGCGCTGCCAGCATATCGGGGGCGGTGGCGATATCGTTGAGGCTTCCGAGCTGATCCTGCAGGTCCTTCAGGGCCTTGATGAACCGTCGATGGCGTTTGGCTTCCGTCTTGTTGTTGTAAAGCGGCTCGAAGAACTCCGCCGCATAGCGCAGTTTCTTTGCGGCGATGCGCACTTTATGACGGCTCTCGTCATCGGCATCGATGAGGTTGTCGCCGTCCTTCGCCACCTTTTTCCGAAATTTATCAAATACCATCGAGGCGAAATCCGTTGACGACTGCACGTGCAACGTTTCGTCCGATTGGGTTCGCCAGCCCTCGATGGAGATCCACTCGGTGGCATCGATCATCAAGGAGCGGGCGCGCGTTGAGGAGAGCGATGCTTCGACCGCCGCATAGGCCTCGTCGCGTGCTTCACGAAGGCAGCTTGAAAGAGCCTCGCTCGAAGCACGGTCGATCATCACGTCGATATTGCGCGCATCGCCAAGTTCCGAGGTAAGCCATTTGAATTCTTCTCGCAGGTGGTCGAAACGGCTGTCATCGAACAGCGACTTGCAGATCGAGAATAGGGAGCGCAACCGTCGCAGCGACACCCGAGCTTGGTGCAGGGCCTCGGCATCGCCGGACCAGCCCAGCGCCGCCTCATTGAGACGAAACTGTCTGAGACAAGCCGCGGCGATGCACGCGAAAGCCGTTGCTGCGCTCATGTCGGACGTGAGCGGGGTCGGAGCCGCTTTCGCAGCACCGGGCGCCGGGCCAAGCAGACGATAGCCCCGTTCCGCTTTGCTCATCACCCCGAGATGCGCCGGCGTGATCAGGTCGACTTTCCGGGCGAGCGCGAACAGCGCTCTCGGTGGGCCCGCCTTCTTTTCCAACTCGATCTCACAGAGCGGCGACTCGCGATCGGCTGCAACGACCTTGCCGATATCCAAAGCGACCTCGACCGTGGCGTCGTCATCAATCACATTCCAGGAATGCCGTTTGACATGAACCTCGAACAAGGGCGCGAGCTTTGAGCCAGCCCCTGCAAGCAGGTCTCGGATCTGCGGATCGTCAAGTATCGGTGCATCGCCGGCGACCGGTCGCTCCCATTCCTCGCGTGTGAACGATCCGGCCGCGGCGCCATCGCCGGCTTTGACGGTTTGTATCCGTTCATTTCCCGATTGCCGAATGCGAAGCGACAGGCCGCGCTTGGACAGATCCCATCCGGGGGTGTCGAAATAGATGGATCTCTGCTGAAGAATGGTGGGCGAGGATCCGAACGGATTTTTCTTCAGGAGCGACCCTGCACCCGACCGCGAAAGCTCGAGCTTCAGTTCCGTTTCCTGCATGATGGCCTCGCGCAGCGTCGCTTCACGGTAATCGGAGGGACCCCACCGCATGATGGGTCATAAAACTGTCACAAACAACCGCCCGCCTCGACCAACTGCGGCCGGACCTCAAGCCGGCGAACGACAATGCGCGAGCCGGAACCACACTTCTCAGTCCTCGTTCATCCGATGATGCAGGAGAAGGACACAGAGATGGCTACCAAAGAAAAGAAAGAAAAGAAGGAGGCGAGCCGCGTGGTGCAGGGGCAAGAGCTGGAGGTAGAGCACCTGACTGAAATTACCGACGTCTCGCCGAAACAGGCGCGCGCTTTGTTGCGTAAACATGGTGCCGACTGGACCAAGCTCAAAGACGAAGCCGAAGATTTGAAGGAAGACTGAAACTCTCGGCGCGGCTTCTTCTCTCTGTCTCTCCGCCCCATTGCGGAGCGGCACGGCCCGGCCTGGCTGGTTAACGCCCTTCTGGCGAAGGGCTGCTTTCGCCCGTATGAGACAGCCGGCCAGCCGGAACGCGCGCTGTCGAGGCTCCCTTGTAACGTGAATTTATTGTCAGCTAATAAAGGCGCTCTGCTAAACTTGCTAGTGGGGAGCCAAGGACGGAGCGTTCCCAATGGATGCAACCGAATTGCAGGCGATCAGCGACACTCTGATGCGGATCGTGACGCCGGATATGACGCCCAAGCAATTGATCAAGGCGACACGGAAAGAGCACCCGCACGCGTCAAAGAAGGACATCGCCCGAGCCGCGTTCTTTTCGATTATCGCCAACGCCGACCAGGACCATGGAAAGGTCAAAAACTTACAGGCATTCGCCATAGCCGAGCGTGTAGACGACGGCCCTTGATCGGGAGCATGGCGCTTGCGTCCAACCAATGCCGATAGCAATCCGCGACCAACAGATTGAGGTTTGCCGCGACATGATCGCCTGGGAAGCGTCACACGATTGGGGCGATGCCGTTCAACTCGCGCGTTTCTCTGTCGATATCATTGAGGAATACAAGAGCCTGATCGCCACGCTGTATGATCTGCTTGGGGTCGAGCGTGAGGCCGGAAAAGCCCCATCACAGAAGAGATCCAAGCCGCGCTTGAGAAGGCGCCGGCCCGCCGCACCTTTCGGTATGACGGGCTTCAGCGTGAGGGGTCAAGTCAGTCGTAGACCTTCACAATCTTGCGGGTACCTGGCTCGACCAGGACGGTTCGGCCGTCGATGACGACGTAGCGGTACTGAACGTCCGGCACCTCGTAGAGTTCGACTGTTTCGGGCAAAGCTGTGCCGATGTTGAGCTCCACGCCGGGAAGGCTGAGTGATGCCACCGGTTTCTTTTTCACGTATTCGCGGATCACAATGTCCTGCTCGGGTTGAATAATGACGTCCTGAGCGGCGGCGGCGCTGACACCAACGAGCAGAAGGATGCCTGCCGCAGCCGATGTAAGTTGCTTTCCCATATTAGCCTCCGAGCAACCTTCAGCTGCGGTGCTTGATTGCTGCCGCCACGGGTTGCTTACTACCTGAACGGTGCGGAGCAATTCTTGGTTCCACTGATTGGTGGGGACGGTTTGTTTTGTTGATCGGTATCGGGCTGCCCTGCATCATGGCCGGCTACTATTACGCTTGGGACAAACAAGTTTCACGAAAAGTGACGGGCAGGCTGCAGAGCGCGAACTGGTGCTGGGGTCAATTCTATGCGGGATCCTGCTACAATTCCGTATGGCCGCTCGAATAGTGGTTATCCTGGCGCTTCTTGCCGCCTTCGCCTACGGATTCGCAAAACTCGTGGAACGTTATGGCGACGCTAGCGACAAGCCCTCTCCGTGTGAAAAATGGCCACACCCTGATTGTCCGGTCCCAAACGCGCCTCCTCAGGAAGAAACCAAGCCGTGAGCAGGCGCGTTCGCGGGCGGCCTCATGCCATGCGCCCGCAGCCGCCCCACCGGTTGCGTCAGGTTAAATGAATGCGGGATTAAGTAAGCCTCTAATTTCGCTGCGGAAATGGCAGACTGTGAACCTGCGACCCATCGTCCCGAACGATGTGCGCTACCAGCCTAGTTCCGCCGTGAGAGACCGAGGCGACTGCCCGAAACCTTAACGCCACACTGCTGCTACAGGCGTCTAGGGGGCCGCATCGAAATCGATCGCAAATCCCGCGTCGATGGCGCTTCGCGCAATGAGATCGCCAATTTGCCAATCCGTGAGTTCGCAAAGCGGAAACATCTTCCTCACGGGGCTGGTCACTTCGAATATCGAAACGCTCGGCTTGTCGACATTATCGATCAGGTAGCGGACAATCGCTTGCCGAACATCCAATGAATTTGGCTTCTGCATCGGCGCGGACATTTCCGGCCTACGAATGGAGCCGTGATTCTAGGCCGTCGGCTGTTTTGGCGTCGAAGGTGACGGGCACGCCGTGAACCACGCATGCTGCCGCCAGCATCTCCTCCAACTCGTGGTTAGTGGCCTTGCAAGCCGGCATGAGTGTTCGAATGGCGCGGATCGCCTGTGCGATCGAGAGATACCGAGCCTTGCCTCTGGAAAGGACATAGGCCTCCGCCGCCCCTTCAACCGTGACTGTGTGAAAAGTGTTGCTCATCAACAGTTCCTCCCTGCCAACCAATACGACTTTCGTCTAACATGCGGCGGCCTTCAAGCTTATGTCTGATATCGGACAATCAGGCGGAGGCTAAAGCGCGTCGCGTTTGACCGGCCTCATGCGACGCGCTTTAGGTTGTTGTTTTTATGCATGTCGTTATCGCAAAACCGCTGCACACTTTTGCGCGACATGCATTAGCCGAAGTGACGTTGCTCCTCGTCGCCGTAGGCACCATGTGTGAGCTTTATCATTCCGGCACGGTCGACGATTGTGATCTCGCCGCGCCTGGCGTGAACCAGCCCCCGATATTCAAGCATTTGGAGGGCGATGGTGACCCCGGGGCGCCGAGCGCCGAGCATGGTCGCCAGAAATTCATGCGTCAGGTTGATTTTATTTCCTTCGGTCCGGTCGTGGACCATCAGCAACCAGCGGGCCAGCCGTTCCTCGATTTTGGAATGGCCGTTGACCAGTGCCGTCCGGGACGACTGGACAAGGAAGGCGTGGGCATAGCGAAGCAGTGACGCGCGAAGGGACTGGCTCTCTGCAATCACAGGACGAAGATTTTCAACCGGCAGGCACCAGCCATTGCCTGCGACTTGGATATAGGTCTCATTGGGAGAGCTGTCTTGGCCGAGAATGACGGCAACGCCTGTCATCCCATCATAGCCAACGATCCCGACTTCACTTTGCCGCCCTCCAGTCATGGTGGCGACCACGGAAGCGATACCAATCTCTGGAAAATAAACATGCTTGATCGGCTGATATGCAACCTCCAGTTGGGCTTTGATACCAAGTTCGACACGATGCATTGACGGCCGTAACAGCGCGAAATCCCCCGGGGAGAGGGCTTTCAATACATGATTGCGAGGAAGGGACTGGGGCACGGCTCTCTCCCGGACGGGCAAGAGCACGTACCCTCTCACTGTCGGCTGCATCCGAAGCACTGGCGGCCGATATCGAAGCATAGGCTTCAAACGTGCGATTGGCAAAACCTTCGCCACCCGCGGCCGAGCTTAAAACAGAGACACGGCCCCGACAGCAGTCGATCCGGCCCCCTTTGCGCATCCCTGCGCGCTCGCTTCTTCAGCGGCAGAAACCTAGCGGACATACTGAGCCGGATTTGTGCCACAACCGGGGCGCGCAACCCTGCGCAGCTGGGCACAGCGCGGCATCGAAGCCCTTCTAGAAAGCCTTGGTAACTGGTGCTGCGAGAGAGGATTGAACTCTAATCGAATTCAATGATTTCAATGGCTTATGCACTATTTTGTAACATTGTTACGAGCATCGCCATGGACCAAAATCTAGCGTCCGTCAGTGGAAAACCCCAGCCCGCCAATCACGCATTGGACTACGTCGTTGAAGCCCTAAAGGCCATGGTCTTGGCGATAATCGGGCCGACCAGCTAGGACGCAAGAAGCAATTGCCGAACGCCGCCCGATATTCAGTTTTGCGAAAATCCGCCTTATGTGCTCGCGCACGGTGTAGCCGCTGATGCCGAGTTGTCTGGCTATCTCCTTGTCCAACTTGCCGTCCGAGATCAAGAAGGCAATCTGGAGTTCGCGTCGCGTCAAGATCTCAGCTGGCGAACCCGGCAGGCCGGAGGAAGCGGCGGGCCCACCGTCCGCATCGTAGATCAGATAGCGCGTCCCGGCACACATCATGTGGCCTACAGGCACGCGGAAATGCGCATTAGCACGCGCGCCGCCGCGCCCGTCATTGTCCAAATCGCGGATTGCGATCAATGAATGGCCGTTCACAATGAAGCTGGACGTGTCTCTCGCCTCACTAGACTGAGACGAAGGATTTTCGTCAGCGACATCGGCGAGCTTCCGCAAATTCTCGGCACGCATAGACATGGCCGAACGCCTTGGTTGGCAGGAAAATCACTCAACGCACCGCCCGGGTGCCCCAATAATATCATCGCACCGCCGAAACCCCCGGCGCGACCACTATTTAATGCTGCACTGATGCCCTTATCATGAACTATATCACCTCCCGGAATATTAGCACTCCAAAAAGTCAAATCGAGCTCGTCACTTTCCTAGCCCGAAACCGGCAAGGATCGAGCGTAGAAGGTCCGGTGTGATCCTGACGCCACGGTTGAACAATCCGGCGGGAGCAAGCGGCACACCAGGTCGGCAACCCCAGGCCCCTCCCGAATGGGGCCGCGGGCCGGCCGTGTGAACCGCGAGGACGAAGGGCGCGCCGCCCAGCTGGCGATGAATCCAGACAGGCGCGCCGCTATGGCCCGGGCAGGTGTCGACGCTGTAGAAGAGCTGCCGCGTGGTGATCCGGTCGAGGCGCTCGGAATGTTCCCATTGCGTGCCCTCCGGCTTGTCGGCCGGATAGCCGGAAATGTGGAGCAAGCGGGAAGCGCGAAGCCTTTCAATATCCTGGCGGGACGGCGACCACAGCCGGAAGAAGCCGGGCGACGGCGAAAACGGCCGCTCCAACTCGATCAACCCGACATCGTGCAGGGCCGACGGGCGGCGGCGGTAGGGCGGGTTGACGCGCCATTGCTTCGCCCATTGCCAGCCAAAGGGCCGGGCGTCGCTGGACGCGCGGCCGGGCGTGACACGGATGCGCACCGCAAGATTGGGAAGGCCGAGGCGCTGCCGGATAGGACTGGTTATGCAATGTGCCGCGGTGAGCAGACGCGTTGGCGAAATCAGGAAGGCAGTGCAGCCTGTCAGCCTGCCGTCGCCGAAATCACGTTCGATGTGGCAGACGGCGCTGTGCGGGAAGCGGTTTGTATGCGCAACCCTGGCGCGGCCGTCGGTCGGCCCGACCACCGCATAGTCCGCCTCGTCGGCCAGACGGTCGAGCGCGAAAGGGAGCTCACCGAATAGTGTCATTTTTCTGGCCCTGGTTCGACCTCAGGGGGATCGATTCCCGAGGGCTTGTCCTTCTCGAACTCGGCCGCACTGGCTTGGCCTTCATCGGTTGGGTCAGCAGGCGCTTCCCAAGCTTCATCAAGGCCGAGCATGTCGCGCAGGCGCTCCATCAGCCGAAACGCTTCCTCGCCGCGGCCGCCAAGATAGGCTGTCGCCCGGTGCATGAACTCCTCATCAGAGCGAAACGGTGCCTCTGCCTCGGCCGCCGGTGCCGCAGCGGCGCGCGGTGCCGGCGGGCGAAGGGCCCTGACCTCCTCCAGGACGATTGCGTCGAGATTGGCCCATACGGACCTTGAACGAGATGCGATCTGCCCGTGCATCGGGACCTCCCTTGGTTCAGCGGATCAGGCCAGTTTCATCGAATGTGGTGCTGTTGGGGTCATAGAGCAGCGGCCGCTCCCGGTCCTGCAGCCAGCCCTCATAGTTTCTCGCCCGCCGCGGATGCATGCCTTGGCGGGTCAGGCGTGCGGCCTGGACCAGAACCTGACCCGGCGGCAAGTTGCGAATCGCGGCGTTGACCTTGGGATCGGCGCGGCTCGGCTGCCGGTAATGCTCGATGATCCGCTGCGCGATCGAGCTGTTGGCCTTGGTCATGCCGATGCTCAGCGGGCGGTTTCGGTCGATTCCGGCGCGGGTGATGCGGTAGACCTGTGGCCCGGTCGCCAGGAAGGGCCGCAGCAGCGAATCGACGGGGTCACCGCGGCCTACGGCAGCCCGCGCCGCGTCGATGGCAGCCAGCGAGACCGGCCGCGTCCAGCCGCGCCAGCCGGGCAGTTGCCGTCCAGCCGCCCTGGCTGATGTCTGGCGGCGTGCCGGCCGGGCCCGCCGCACCGCTGCCTCGTCGAAAGATGCACCGCCGCTGCAGCCCCCACAGCCGCAGCTGGGGAAATGCCGGCGCCTGACTTCGACGGCGCGGAACGGCTGCCGCTGCCGGCAGCGCGCACAGCCGCAAGGCCTGGGATGACCGACCGCCTGGGTGGCCTCCTCGACCAGCGCATCGAGTTGTTCGTCAAGATAGGACATGCCGGCTCCCTTCCCTGTGCTTCTTCCTATGCTTCTTCGCCTGTTCCGGGCGCGGTCAGCCAAAGCCGGTTTCAGCCCTGGCGCTCGATGCCATCGCCCGTTCGCGCAGCCGCGCCACCGTCCGTTCCCTCTGCTGGACTGTCGGCAGCGGAAACGACGGCCGCGCCGGCTGCAGCGGGCGGATGTCGAGATAGCGGGCGATATTGGCGTCCGGCGACACTTCGAGTTGCAGCCGCGAGGCCGGCGCCGAAAGCAGCGAAACGACGCCCGGACCATGGCCGGCGACGGTGCTGTCGCTGTGGACAATGACCCCCACCGACACATGCCCCTCCAGCCGCGACCGGCCGTAGCGGTTGTCAGCGTCCATGATGCCGACAATGTCGCCGAAACGCAGCGAGCCGAGCTTGTAGCGCCGCACCATGCCCGGATCCGACATCTGGATGTCGTAATCGCCGCGAAGCACATTGTTGCGGCCAAGGCCTGAGCCCATGACACGGGCCGGAATACGGTGCGTCACCTTGACGTGGATGCGGCCGTTGCGCTCAACCGGCCGCCAGCGCGCCAGGAGGCGCGGCGAGCAGTTCCAAATTGCCACGTCGGGATAGTCGGTCAGGCGCAGGCCAAGCCCGTAGGCCCAGACTTGGACGCGGTCGCCGATCGCCATCTGCCGCATTGCCGGAACAGGAAAATCGATCAGCACCGTGTCGACGCCGCCATGCTTGCCGGTCACCACGCCACGTGCCCCGGCGGCGCGACCGGTGGTTACGATGGCATGGTTGCCGACACAAGAATAGCTCTGCAGCGCCTGATTGGCGTCGTCCGGGCTACCGCCGGCGGCGCGCGCCTCGTTGCGTATCGACACCGCCGGCTCGACATGGTCTCCGGCGAGGCCAACGCAAGGGTCACCGACGCGGTGGTTAAGCACGATGCCACCGGTGCCCGGCAGCGAGCGCGGCCTGCCATCATATCCGATGCGCCAGGGTGTTCCCCTCTCGGTCGGTGAGGCGACCTGGCCGGCGACGCTGATCATCACCAGGTCGCGCGCATTGGTGCGCAGGCCGTGCGTTGGATTGAGGCGGGGCGGGCTCACGCTGCGGCCTCCGCTGCCGCCAGCTCATGCCAAAGCGCGCAGGCATTACGCCACGGATCATCACGCGTCTCGTCGTCTTGGCCGGCCGGGTCTTCCAGCGCCCAGTCGGTTTCGGTCCAGCCGTCGGGCAGCGCCAGTATGACCGGCGCCACGATCTGCACGATTGCGGCGCTGCGGCCACTGGCGGCAAGCGGAGCCAGCGCCGGCCAGAATGCCGGGCTGGACCAGCCTGGAAAGGCGCCGGGGTGGTGCTTTGCGGGAAATTCCAGCCTCTCGAGATAGTCGCAGAGCGGCGGCCTGCCACTGCCCGCCGTGCCGGCCATGGTCAGTATGTAGGCGCTGTCCGGTTGCAGGGCTGCCGAGAGCGCAATCACGTCGCGGGCGCACTCATCTAGCGGAGCAGCGGTGCCGAGCTGGTCGCCGAGCCTGGATTCGAGTGCCGCGCAGCAGCCTTCGAAGCGCGGCAACAGCGCCGTTTCCTCGCGTTCGGGCAGCGCGCTTTCATATTGCGCGTCGCCGATCCAATGCACCCGCGACGACAGCCGGCCGTTCTGCCAAGCACGCCGCCATGGTTCGAGCTCCAGCGCCAGCTCATTGAGGCAGGCATCTCTCGTTTCCGGACTGAGCCAAGAGCCGCCCATCTGGTCCGGCCGGTGGCGATAATATTCGTCATTATCGAGCAAGGTGTAGAAGCCGCGCGGCAGCCACACCCGCGCGGACTGGGAAAGCACCACGGTCATCAGCAACCCCATCGGCGACAGCGCCAGCGGCGCGTCGATGACGATGTTCGGCGGCTTGGGCGCGAAGCGCCCGGGAAGAGAAAGATGGTGGTCCATCGCTGACACTCTTCATCCCGGCGAACGGTTCAGGCTGCGATGCGCGAGGCGGTGTTTCGGTTGAGTCCATACGACCAATGCACCCGGTCGCCATCGAGACCCGGGAAACGCCGCCCTTCGCGCGTCAAGCGGTAAGCTGCCAGCCAGGCATCGGCCTGGGAGCCCATCTTCTTGGCGTCGGCATCGAATTCGGCTGGCGTGATCGTCGTGCGGAAATCGTTCTCGGCGATATACTGCAGGACCCGGCGTCCCGCGTCCGCCATCTTGGCGCGCTGCGACATTTCGGCGGCGCCGCCGAGGTGCCGGTTAGCGACGGCCTCGATAACGTCCCATTTGGTATTGGCGTCGAAGGACTTTTTGATGTCTGGCGCGTCGAACAGTTCGAAGATCTGCTGCACATACTGTCCGGTTTCCCGGGTCAGGGCCAAGATGTTGCCGTAGCTCGAGCGGTCGAGATGGTAGCGTAGGTCGGTGCCGACGCGCTGCACCGTGGCTAGCGCGGCGAACGGTCGATCGTTGATCGAGGCCGAGCCGCGAATGACCTGGCCGATGGTCAAGTCCTGGAAATACTGCGACATCGCGTTCATGAAGGCGACCAGCATGAAGTGGAAGCTGCGGTTGACGATGGCTCCTGCCGGCACGGGGGCGCGGCCGTAGTTGAAAACGCGGCGATAAGCGATCAGCCGGTCGCGGCGCTTGTAGCGGATCGGCCGCCACTTCTCGAGGATGTAGAGCCCGCGCGCGCCGGGGCCGCGCTGAATGCGGATCTGGCCGTTCTGGAACAGCCGCCGCAGCACATCAACCACCTGGAACAGCTTCATGCGGTCCATCTGATAGATGTAATAGAGTTCGGCCGACGCCTGCAGCTGCGGCGGGATGATCGATTCGTCGAAGTCGTTGCGCAGCAACGGCATCTGTAGCGAATCGAACGGCTTGATGGGCCCGTCACCGAAACCGACCAGATCGGCGAAGCTGGTAGTCGTGGTGCTCGACGAGCGTGCGAGCAAATCGCCGTAGCGATCCTCGAATTCGCTCTCGAAAGCGGCGCGGTCGGCGGGCGACAATCCGGACAGCTCGTCCCTGAAGAAGCGCTGGAACAGCCGCTGGATGACCTGGTTGGATTCACTAGCCATAATCAGACCTCATCTTGCTCGAATTGGCGGCTCATGCGCTCAGGCTGTTGGGGTTGGCGGTGGTTGGGCGCTTGACGGTGTGGACGAGGCAACTTGGCTGTCGTTGATCGCTTTGAGGACAGCCGGTGCCAGCTCGAAGAAGCGCGCCAGCTCGCCGTCCGTGACGACAGCCGGGAGGCCTGACGGCACAGGATCGACAGCACGCACCTGATCGATGAAATCCTGGCGCCGGACTTCCAGCGGCTTGCGACTGTTGAACTTCACAATGTCTTGCAGAGAGTTGAATTTCGCCAGATTGAGCCATTGCCCCGCACTGGTGCGGCCAACGATGTCACCGCTAGTGTCGACCGCGGCAGCGTAGAGGGCAGTGACATTGTCCTTGTCGCGTAGGCCGAGCGACTGCACGGTCCCGTGCAGCTCGTTGAGGGCATCGCCGATCGCGGTCAGCTTTTTGTCGAGCATATCGGCGCTCGGCTGATTGGCTAGACCGGCCGCCACGGCTTCGACCCCCATGGCCAGCCGGTCGAAGCCCGGCTTTCCCGGCCCGTCGTCATGAAGGCGGTCGATCGCGTCGGCGACCTTGCCGACAGCCGCCTGGTTTCCCATGCTGCCGGTGTCGACCACGTCTGTCAGCCGGTCGATCGATTGCGGCGTTTCGGCTGCCGCCTCGAAGCGTGCCTTTATCCCGGCATGGAATTTGTTGACTGGATCATAAGGGAAAGCGATTTTCGCAGCCATTGTTCTGCTCCTTTCCGACCGGGCTCAGGCCGACCAATAATCGGGACGGTTCTGTCCCATACTCGCCATCGAGCTTGCGATCGGTGATGGCATCTGGACCGGGTTCGGCAGGCTGGCACTGGAACCCAGCGAGTTGTGGAGGACTGAGCGGATCATCCAGCGGATTAGTGATCGGTTGTCTTGGAAGCTGAAGACATCCAGATCGCTTTGCGGCGTCAGGGAACGCACGAGGCGCTCGGTCTGGTCTTCCGCCTGGTAGGCGATGCGCAGCTCGCGGACCATGAGCACTTTCAGATCTGCGTGCCAGGCCCCTGGATTCAGGCCGCCAAACGGCCTGAGCAAGTCATGGGCGAGTTCGTGGAGCTTGTCCTTCAGCTTAGGGCTGAAATCGCACGAAAGCACGGGAACTCCCTTGGCCGGGTAGATCAGATTCAGCACCGCGTCGATGGCAAGGCCGACGGCCGTGGCCCGCCTTTCCTGGTCGCCGCGACCGTCCGGATCGGTGCCAACTGCATAGAGATCGATCGCCCTATCCACCAGGAACAGTATGTAGTCCAGCAGGACCTGACACTTGACATTGTCGTCGTCGCAGCCGCAGCCGGCGAAGCAGTCGACCTGCTCTAATAGCACGCCGCGCGCGATAGTCAGGTTCATCAGCCGGACGGCGCCCGTGTCAGGGCCGCCTGCGCCATAGAGGCCGTAGACGATGATCGGCGGTCGCGCGACATAAAGCAGCCGCGAGCTGCCTCGCGAGACGAAGGCATCGACAAACAGCTGCAGGCTCGACACGAACGTCACTAGCGGCGGCGATTCCGGCGACCTCAAGGTGATCGGCAAATGGATCGGAACCTCTGAGCTCTGCCCGAACTGGATCAGGCGCTGGAAGCGGTGAACTAATAATGCGGACGCGGTGGATAGTTCACGCAGCCCTTCGACGCTCGCCCCGGTCGAGAGGTCGACCAAGTCGTCCATCGCCTGCGACAGCGCGCTTTCCTCCAGCAGGGCGCGCAGATCCGCCTGGCCGCCGGCCTCCAACTGCTGCACGAGGTTACGGTAGGATTCGATTCCGCGCGGCCAGTCCTCCTGGCCGAGAGAGGTCTCGACCGAGCCGGTCAAGGTGCGCAGCGCCATGATGACGGCGTTGCGGCGCGCCTGCAGCTCGCCGGCCGCCGAGCGCACGATCGAGGTGCTGCGCGTGATGCCGTTCGAAGCCAAGCCTTCACCGATGGCGACGAGAATGAGGGCAGCCAGGACATCGCAGCTCTGAGCAAAGCGTCGGAACAGGATGGCGCTGCCGTCGGTCAACGTGCCGACATAGCGCGCAAGCCGCGAATATTCGCCGAGCTGACGGCGCGCCGACATGGCACGGTCGTGATTGACCGAATCAAGGGCGAGCCGGGCGGCGGCCAGCCCGTCATTGGCGATCTGCCTGATGGCGCGGCCCCAGCCGATCATCTCGACGCGGATATCCTTCAGTGGCGAAGAGGTCGAAAGCGTCTGCAGGTCGCGCTCGAGGTCGTCCTGCGCCTGCGCCAGCTCGACCGAGGACGGGCCGGTGTTCTGGGCCACGGGCACATAGTCGGGCACGCTCGAATAGGGCAGGCCGGCGCGCTCGCGACGGTCCCGGTCCGCCTCCTCCGGGTAGAAGTTCAACAGGGCATTGGCGATCTGGTTGGGATCGCGGGGATCGCTCACGCGCAGCGTCTTGCGCAGCAGATTGTCCACAGCGACAGTAGCCGGAGAGCGGAATTTCGAGACCGAGTTGGCGGCGGTTGGGATTGCGTCGACCATGATTCAGTTCCTCATGCAACGAGTGCGGCTGGGGACGGTTGCGCAGTGGGCCGTCGGTTTGCCTGACGCTGGGCCAGGTTTCTAAAGACGAGCGCGGCAATGGCGTCCGGCTCTGCGCCGGCCTCCAGCGCGAAACGGCTGGCCGACACGAGAAAGCGGGGCGGCAGATCGGGCATCCGTCCCGCCGCAATCAGGATTCCGCCTTGGCGGATGCGCGCCTCGTCGGCCCGGCTGAAAGGGATGGCGTCGGCCAGCGCATGCTGGCCCAGCCCCCGTCGCGGCTGGTAGGCGATCTCGTCAACCACGGCCGGTATGACGCGCGGCACCGATGCCAGCAGCACCGGCGGCAGCCGGTGGCCTCGGGCCGGATTGTAGAGGCTGCGCCAGACCCGTTCGGCGCGCCTTGCCTCGTCGGAGAAACCCATGCGGCGCAGCATCTGCGTCAGGATGAGGACGCGGATCCAGCCGGTCGGGTGCGCCCCGCCGGGACGATAGGTCAGAGCGCGCGCGCCGGGATGGGCGAGAAACTCCATCATCCCCCAGACCGACGCCGTCCCGCCGAGAAGCAGGGCGGCGAGGTCGGCGAAGATCTCCTTGTGCCAGCGGCGCAGGATGGTCACAACCAGCGGATCGAAGCGCATCGAAGCCAGCCGGTTGGCGACCGCTTGCGCGTTCTCCTGCCAGAGCCCCATATCCGCCTGCAGATTGTGAGCAACTTCATGAAGGAAGACCGACTGCCAGGGATTGTCGCGATCCCACGGCACCCGGATAACCGGGAACGGATTGCTGTCGCCGAGCAGGCGGGCAAGTGCCACGCCGCGGCGCTGCGTGGCTGGAGAATAACCATGTTCCAAATAGGTCAGCGGCTTAAGTAGTGGGCCGCTGAACACGCCAGGCAAGGCCGCGCGGACGACCGCATAGCAATCGAGCGCGATCTCGTCGTGCGCGGCAAGCGCCGGCGCGAATGCCGATCCGCGCTGCGACATGACTTCGAAGAACATGCCGAAAGTCCTGCGCAGCCGGTCGACGCTATGGTCGAGCATAGCCATCTGGGTAAGGGCATGTTGCGCCGTCGCCGGCGGCCAGCCGCGCTCGATCTCGACGATCCGCCTGTTTATGGCGTTGCCGATGGCGGCCAGCCGCTTGTTGGCGGCGTGGAAGTGAGCCCGGGACGGCGCGTAAGGCAGGTCTTCGGGACGAAGGCCGATGCGCCGGGGCGTCAAACGGTTCAGGCGCTGGGCGCGGGCCTTCAGGGCCCGCAGCTTGGTATCCAGGAATCGCCTGGTCGAAGAACCCGTGCGCATCGCCGCGATCCTTCTTCTTGCAACGACTGTTCTTGCAACAACGGCTGTTAGTTGGGCCGGATGGTGATGCTGACCGGACCACGGATCACAATACGTCGTCCGCGCCCTTGGCCATATCCACCTGGACCGCCCGGCCAACCGCCCAAGGCTCGGCCAGCGCCTAAGGCACGCCCGGCAACACGCGCCAGGTTGCGTGCGGGGGCCATGCCGGCGCGAACAGCCGCCGCAGTGCGGCGCACGATCTGGCGCCCTCTCTGTAAGGGCAGAGTGAGTTGCCGGCGAAGGCCATGTCCACGGGCCGCGACACGACGCGCGGTGCGCGCCAGCACCAGCGGCCGGACGGAGGCCGGTGTGCGGCGGGTGACGGCGGTGCGGCGAACGCTGTTGGCTATGCGAGGGAGCGCGCGGATCGCGGTCGGCCCGCCACGGTTCACAAGCTGGGTGGCGGCGCGCCGCACGGTGCGAACCGCCTGAACGCGCGCGGCTGCCGGCATACGCGCGGCTGCCGGGCCAAGCACCCGTCTCGTGGCAAGTCCTGCGACCAGGGGAATGGCGGCGCGGTTGCGGACCGCGAGCTCCGCGAAAGCGTCGAGCGCCTCGTCTTCGGAAGCCTCGTCCGCCATCAACTGGCCAACGACATTGGCGACACCGCCGATAGCGGTGCCGACACCGGGAATGAGACTGGCGACGGGCGCGACTGCGCGTGCGATGCGACCGATGGTGGGAGCGGCACGCCGGACGGTGCGAACGACGCCGCGAATGCCGCGGGCAATGCGGCGGAAGAATTCGTCGCTGTCCTCTGCCGCAAGCGCATAGCTCATGGCCTGGTCCCAAGCGTCGTCGTCAGATTCATCGCCTTCGTCGAAGCTGTCGCCTTCGTCGAACTCGTCGCCAGCATCGAATTCATCGCCGGCGTCCATCTCGTCGAAGCCCGAGGCCTCGAATTCGTCGCCTTCGTCGAACTCGTCGCCTTCGTCGGCGGCTTCGAAGCCATCGCCTTCGTCCATTTCATCGAATTCGTCATAGCTGTCGGCGGGGCCTTCCGCTTCATCAAAGGCAAGGTCGTCGAACATCGATTCGTCATACCCGTCCATCTCGAGATCTCCTCTTGAGCGATCGGCCCTCAGGGGAAAAAGGACCAAAGCGATAAACGCCAATAAGGATATTCGTCTTCGTGATGATGGCTCACAAGTCGGCAGAAGCAGGTAGCTTAAAGCTGGTCGCCAATCTCAACGACTGTTCAAACAAGAAAACTTCTGATTTATGATATGGATATATTCAGTTTTAATTGATTTGTGCGGATACACTTTAGATTTTTCTAACGGACAACTCGTTAACAACGGGGCAATGTAGGGACCGTTTCTGGATTTGTGTATCCCTTGTCCGATCAATCAGCTTTCCAGAAAAGCTGGCTTACAGATAGCAAGTGGCGGAGCCATGTCGGTGCCGATGTAACTTTCTCCCAGCTAATCCAAAGGGAGAGGATTGAACTCTAATTCGCGTCAATGAAATCAATAACTTGCAATGAACTTTGTAACATTGTGACAAACATCTAAATGATCTCAATCAGTAAGTCGAAATCGGCCAACATCTGAGGAAACGTGCTCCTGCCTTTGCCTCGGCCCCTTGTTGCGTTAGCATAGGCGCAAATTAGCTATTGCTGACGAATCGGATTTCGCTGAGGGGGGCGAAGGTTCATGGAAATGCAGCAGGTCCGCTATTTTCTGGCCCTGTCCAGCACGTTGAACTTCACCAGGGCGGCGGAAGAGTGCAACGTTACGCAACCGGCATTGACGCGCGCCATCAAGACACTTGAGGACGAGCTGGGTGGAGAGCTCCTTCGGCGCGAGCGCCAGCATTCTCACCTGACCGAACTGGGCCGGCGCATGCTGCCTTTGCTGCAGCAATGTTATGATGCCGCCACGTCCGCCAAATCACTCGCCAAAGCAGTGCAAAGCAGCGACGTGGCACCGCTTAATGTCACCATTTCCAACAGCGTGAACATAGCGCTGCTGGTTTCGCCGTTTACGGAGCTTTTTCGGGCTTATCCCGGTGTGCATCTCAAGATCAGTCGCGGTTCGCCGACCGCTGTCGTCGATGCGCTCAAGAATGGTGACGTCGAGCTGGCGGTGGCCGGCCCGCTGGGGGCGGCTTGGGATCGGCTCGACACTTGGCCGCTCTTCCAGGAGGAGATCGAGCTGGTGGTGAATTCCGATCATCCGCTCGCCCGTCGCAACGAATCCGACGTTGCGCTCGATCAGCTTGCCGGAGAACCGGTGCTCAGCCGGATCGATTGGGAAACAAGCGAGGAGCTGTCGCGTCGCCTCGCTGCGAAAGGGTTCACGGCTCAGGCCGCCCATGAGGTCGAGACTGACCACGACCTACTGGCGCTGCTGGAGGCCAACGCCGGTGTGGGCTTCGTCTCAACGACAGCGCCACGCTCGTCGAGTGTCCGCAGACTCAAGCTGCGGGATGTCGACATTTCGCGCGAGGTCGCCGTTTACGCGGTCGCTGGCCGGCATCGTTCGCCGGTCGCCACGACGCTGCTCAACCTGTTGCGATCGACCGACTGGTCGCCATTTGGCGTTAGCGAGCCCGCCTGAGCGCCATAATCAGGTCGTCGATGTCCATTCGCCGGCGGTAGTCCGGATCGACGAAGCGCTCTGTAATCCGCCCGTCCGTGCCCACGATGAAAGTCGCCGGGATCGGCAGGAACCAGCTGCTGTTGCCCTGATAGCTAGGGAGATCATAACCAACTCCCATCAACCGTTCCATTTCAGCCCCGACCCAGATAGCGAGGTTGAGTGAGAGCGCATAGCCATTGTCCATGTCGGTCAGGAATGGAAACTGGGCACCTACCGTAGTCTTCATCGCCTTCGCAAATTTGCGTCGTTCGGGCATGATCACCGCCACTTGGCCACCCAGTGCGGCAATCTCCCCCTGGACCTCTACGATCCCGATCGCATTCAAGCGGCAATAAGGGCACCAGTGACCCCGCTGGAAGATTATTACTGCCGGCCCCTGCTTCAGTAGGTCCGCCAATCCGATCAGTTTGCCGCTGTCGTCAGGCAGGAGGAAGGCTGGCATGAGATCGCCAGGCGCCGGCGCCATCGCCCCTGCTCCCTGCTCCTGCAAGCGTGACACCAGGCGGTCGACCGCATCGGCAAAATCGCCGTTGAGGCGGCGAACAGCCCTTGCGACCACCTCCAGCCGCTCATTCAGCGGCGCATCGAGTTCGACGGCAGCCTGCACGGACTGTTCAAGTGTCATTGTCTGGTCGTCGGCGGCCATTTCTGCACTTTCATAGCTTGCATGCAGCCTATCATCGAAACCTCTCGGCCACGGCCATGCTTTTCTTGCTTGGATTCGATGTCCTGCGTGCATCGAGCACAAGCGAGGTTCATATTCTGTTCGCTGCCTCCGCTCAATTCGTTACATCATGTTCCTGACATCCGAGGCGAAAGTAGGGAAGCCGTAGACCATGTCCGATAGCTGCGATGCCGTGATGCCGTGTTTCATGGCAAGCGCGAAAAGATGGATCAGCTCTTCGCCCGCATGGCCCACCATGTGGGCGCCGACGATCCTGTCGGCGGTCTCCTCGACAATTACCTTCGACCACGCGACGGTCTCGGCATAGGTCCTCGCGGATAGCCAGCCCTGCATGTCGTTCACATGGACCCTGACGCCAACGCCTTGCTCTTTCGCTTTGGCCTCGGTCAGCCCGACGCTGGCCAGGGCGGGGACCGTGTAGAGACACGCCGGTATCTGGCTATAGTCCGGCCGGTGTCTCGGCCCATCGACGATGTTTCGGCCGACGATGCCGCCCTCATAGGTCGCTACTGGCGAAAGCTGCGGAGAATTCCACACCGCATCGCCGCAGACGTAGACGTCAGGATTGGAACGCGAGCGCAGATGATCATCGATCTCGATGCGGCCTTCGCGATGCGCGATGACGCCGGCGCCGAGATCGAGCCCCTCGACGTTGGCGACACGTCCGGCGCAATTCACAACCCTGTCCGCATCCGCGGCGCACTCGACGCCATCCGCCACAAAGGTGACGCGCAACCGTCCGTCGACCTTGTCGATCCTCTTGACCCAGGCCAGTGTGCGGATACGAATGCCTATGCGTTCGCTCGCGCCACGGATCCGGGCAACGGCATCGGCGTCGAAACCTCCGAGCAGGTGCGGCAGTGCTTCGAGGATCGTCACGTCGACGCCGGCGCGCGCATAAACGTGGCCCAGTTCGAAGGCAATGACGCCGCCGCCGACGAACACCACCGCGCGGGGCAGCACCGGGTCGTTCAGGACATCGTCCGAAATGGTCAGGTGCTCGGCGCCTGGAATTGGCAGTGAACGCGGCTTCGAACCGGTTGCGATGACGATGTTCCTGGCTTCAAGCTCGCGACCGGCGACGCTGATGGTATTGCTGCCGATGAACGCGGCCTCGCCGACAATGACATCGACGCCGCGCTCGGCCATCAATCCGGACAGGCGGGAGGGAATGTCCCTGATCATATCCTTTTCACGGTCGATCAGGGCTCGCCAGTCGATCCTCGGCGTATCGACCG
This sequence comes from Mesorhizobium sp. WSM4841, assembly GCF_055811515.1. Classification (NCBI taxonomy): domain Bacteria; kingdom Pseudomonadati; phylum Pseudomonadota; class Alphaproteobacteria; order Hyphomicrobiales; family Phyllobacteriaceae; genus Mesorhizobium; species Mesorhizobium sp. WSM4841. The sequence continues at coordinate 21,893 of NZ_JBVVQC010000037.1, read as the reverse complement.
TGATCCCGTGCCGATCGGCCTGTTCGATCTCATGGAGCGCGTGGGCCGCCGCGACGAGGACCTTCTTCGGCGTGCAGCCACGATTGGGGCAAGTGCCGCCGAGGTCGCGTGCCTCTATCATGGCCACCGACATCCCGGCAGCGCGCGTGGGCACCGTCACACCCATCCCGGCATTGCCGCCGCCGAGGATCACCACATCATATTTTTCCACCGTCTTGCTCTCCCGGGATTCAATGCAGTTTGACTCGGGGTTTGGTGCGGCGCGCCAGCATCCCGGCGATCGTGTCCAGCGCGGTCTTCAAGGTCCCGTGCACAGCCTTGCGATGCAGCTTGTAGAGCGAGCGATACATCAGCCGGGCGAGCAGACCTTCAATCCTAAGTCCGCCAATCAGGTTGCCGAACGAGCCGTAGTCGGCAAGCGAAACAAGGGATCCGTAGTCGCGGTAACGGAATGTCGGTGCGGCCCGTCCCTTGAGACGCGCGGCAATCACCTTGACCAGATGATCAGCCTGCTGATGGGCTGTCTGGGCGCGCGGCGGCAAGGGATTGTCCTCATTGGGCAGGACACAGCTCGCGCAGTCGCCGATCGCAAATACGTTTTCGTCGCCCTTGGTTTGCAATGTCTCATCCACAACCAGGCGGTTGATGCGGTCAGTCTCGAGGCCATCGAGTTTTTTCAGGAAATCCGGCGCCTTGATCCCGGCGGACCAGACGACGAGTTCGGCCGGCACAAACAGCTTCTCGCCAAGCCTGACGCCGTCCTCAGTCACTTCGGTGACCTTGGTCCCACACCGTATCTGGACCCCCAAATCGACAAGCAAGCGTGCTGAAGCGCGTGCCAGGTGCTCAGGCAAAGCCGGCAAGATGCGCGGCCCCGCCTCGACGATGGTGATGCGGATCAGTCTTTCGAAATCGATGTTGTCGAGGTTGTGCGACGCAATTTCCCGCATCGACTTGTGCAACTCCGCGGCCAACTCCACGCCGGTCGCTCCGGCACCGACGATGACGCAATGGAGCTGGCCCGGCGACAGCTGCTCGTATTGCGCATTGGCGCGCAGGCAGGCGTCTATCATGCGGTTGTTGAACCGGGCGGCCTGACCGGCCGTGTCGAGCGCGATTGCGTGACGGGCCGCCCCTGGCGTGCCGAAATCGTTGCTGACGCTGCCGACGGCCAGCACCAGCGTGTCGTCGCCCAGCACACGTGGCGGTATGATCTGCCTGCCATCGTCATCGAAGCTTGGAGCGACAAAGACCTGGCGCCTGGCGCGTTCGATGCCGACGACCTCGCCGATACGGTATCGATAGTGGTGGCGACTGGCATGGGCGATGTATTCCACCGCATCGTTGGATGCGCTCAGTGCGCCTGAGGCGACCTCGTGCAGAAGCGGCTTCCAGACATGGGTGCGATTGCGGTCGACGAGCGTGACGGAAAGCCGCCGCTTGCCGAACTTGCAGCCGAGGCGGGTCGCCAGTTCCAGTCCACCCGCACCGCCACCAACGATGACCACGCGATGCAGCGAGCTATCCGCATGGGATGGTGTCTCCGGTATCGTGCGGAACAGCGCGGCGTTGTTGGCGAGCACGGCTTCCGGAACCAGTCGTATTCCCGGAGTGATGATCTGCATTGGTATTCTCCGTCACTTTCCTCGGTCTCGCCGCGCTTGAAAAATCACTCTTGCGATTCGTGGATGACGATGCCTTGCAGCATGTCGACGTCGCATTCCCACGGCCTCTCCGAGAGCACGCGCTCGCCATGGTCGTATCCTGCCTGCCAGCGCGTGCGGATGCCTGCCCGGGTGAAGTCGATGTCCTTGGTGTGGTCCTCGCCATCGAGGCGCGGTGAAAGCAGCCGAACCAGGTGCATGACCGAAGGGCAGCCGTAGGACGCGAGTTCCTTGAACATCGGATCCTCGCGCCGCTCCTCGGGGACCAGCTTTCCGATTTCGCGAACGACGTGCCGAAGACGATGCAGTTGCTCCTGCCGGGCCACGTGGCTCCGGCCTCGGCTGGCGTATTGAAGGTCCTTTTGCCGCCCCATCACCTGCCAGATCGATTTCGGCTCGGTGGCGCGGGGCTGCCACATGTTGACGGCAAAGATCAGCGCATCGCGCCGCGGCCGGGCATCGAGCACAACTTCAATGGGCGTGTTGGAATAGATGCCGCCGTCCCAATAGGGCTCGCCGTCGATGCAAACCGCCGGAAACGCCGGGGGCAAGGCGCCCGATGCCATGATGTGCGCCGGCGACAGCGTCATCTCGCGGCTGTCGAAATATTTGAGTTCGCTGGTGTTGACGTTCACCGCGCCGACCGTCAGCCGCGTGTGGCGACGATTGAGATAATCGAAGTCGATCAGGTTGCTCAGAGTCCTTTTGAGCGGATCGGTGGTGTAATAGGATGCATTCTCCACACCAACTTCGCGATTCACCCCGAACATGGCGCTTGGGTTCGGTTCGAAGAACCCCGGTATGCCGCGCATTACCGTGCCCATGTTGGCAAAGATGTTGCTTGGAACCATCATCCGGAAGAACTCATCGAACGGGCTGCTTCGGCTGACGCCGTCCCAGAACTCGCGCAGCCTCGGCAGGCGGTCTTGCGGCTCGTTTCCGGCAATCAATGCCGCGTTGATGGCGCCGATCGAGGTGCCGATGACCCAATCCGGTTCAATCCCGCCTTCAACGAGCGCCTGATAGACGCCGGCCTGATAGGCTCCGAGGGCGCCGCCGCCCTGGAGGACCAACACGGTCTGGCGCTGGATGGAACCATCGGCCACACGGCCGGCCTCCGGCGCAGGTTCCGACGTCGAAGGATTTTGCGTGATCTTGTTCATTGTCTTTTCGCTCCTCGTTGCCGCATTCAATGGGCGGTCCAGCCGCCTTCGATCGGCATGATCGCACCGGTGATTGAGGCGGCGTCATCCGAAGCCAGGAACAGGCAGAGCGCCGCAACCTGGGAAACGGTCACAAACTGCTTGGTCGGCTGGGCCGCCAGAAGCACGTCCTTGATGACCTGCTGCTCGGTGATGCCGCGGGCCTTGGCTGTGTCCGGTATCTGCTTCTCGACCAGCGGGGTGAGGACGTATCCGGGGCAAACCGCATTGACGGTGATGCCCTGCTCGGCGACTTCCAGCGCGACCGTTTTGGTCAAGCCGGCGACCCCATGCTTGGCGGCGACATAGGCGGACTTGAATGGCGAGGCGACAAGGGCGTGAGCGGACGCAACGTTGATGATGCGGCCCCATTTGCGCTCCTTCATCGCCTGCAGGGCGCGCCGGATCGTGTAGAACGACGACATCAGATCGATCGCCACGACCGCCTCCCATTTCTCGATCGGAAAGTCGTCGATCGGCGCGACATGCTGAATGCCGGCATTGTTGACGAGGATGTCGACGGCGCCGAACTCGGCGATTGCCTTGTCCATCATCGCGGTGATCGCCCCGCCCTTGCTCATGTCAGCATTGTCGTAGCGAACGGTGACCCTATGGTCGGCAGCAATCCTGGCGCGTAATTTCTCGATCTCTTTGGCATCGCCGAAACCGTTGAGCACAATATTGCAGCCCTTGGCCGCAAAGGCCTCGGCGATGCCTTGGCCGATGCCGCTCGTCGAGCCTGTGATGAGTGCTGTCTTTCCTCTGAGCATCGTTGTTTCCTTCGGTTGGAGCTGCGACCGGAAGTGCCGGCAAACGGCTGCGAGCAACGGGCTTCCGCGCCCAGTCTTGAGTTCTGGAGCAAGTATGGCGAACCGCTCGAAGCAGCGGAAATGCCGTTGAGACATGGATTCGATAGCCGACGGTCAGATCATCAGCTCGGCGCCGGCCTCGCATGCCCGGGCGGCGGCTCTCTGGCACATGTCCACCCTCAGTTCTTTCTGATCGTCGAGGTCACGGACTGAATGACCTCGGTCGCCATCTTGAACTGCGGCGCGCGGTCGGTAATTCCATGCCGCTTGGCGATCCAGTCGAAATCGCTGTAGGCGGCATAAACTGAACCATCTGCGGCCTGGTAGACCAGCACGCGCACCGGCCAGTCGAGACCGGCTTGCGGATTGGACGTGATGAAGGTCGTGCCGAGCGCCGGATTGCCAAACATCACCAGCCGCGACGGCCTGACATCATTGCCGGCGTTCTGGCCAAGGCTTGCCTGGTCGATGACGCCAAAAAACTTGATGCCCTTCTTGAGGACGTCCTTTTTGATGCGGGCAACTGTCTCCGCGATGGAATAGTCGCTCTTCACCGTGACGACGCCATCCGAAGCGGCAGCCGGGACGACGATCGCCATCAGCATGGCGGCGCAGCCAATCAAGGTTTTCAGGTAGGTGGTCATATCAGTCTCCTTTGGTTTTGTGGGTTGCATGGATTTTGGCTATTACATTGATATCCTTATTCATTCCCGCCTTAGATTAGTCGCCTTGCAGTCGACGAATTCCCGATCGTCAGGCGGTCGGCGACTTCAACGACCGCGCGACCGCGATCGCGCCGGCGAGGACTGCGGCGAGCACGGCCACGCATGCGGTCCAGCCGATCCGGTCGTAGATTTGTCCAATGACGAAGCTGCCGGCGAGCCCGCCTGCATAGTAGGAAGCAAGGTAGATGCCGCTTGCGGCGGCGCGGTCGCGCGAGGCGGTCCGGCTGACGTGTCCTGTCGCTATTGCCTGCGCCAGGAAGGTGCCAATGGCGACCAGCGCCATCCCGCCGAGAACAATGGGAAGGCGGCTCGTGAGCAGCAGAAGCAAACCCAGGATCGCCAGCGCAAGCGTCGCATCGATGCCGATCCTTGGGCCGAGGCCGGCAGCGACCCGCCCGGCGAGCGGCGTGGTCAGCATGGAAGGCAGGAAGACGAAATACACCAGTCCCAACGCCATCGGCGACAGCGATAGCGGGGCAGCGACGAGCTGGAAGTTGACATAGGTGAAAGTGCCTATGAAGACGAAGAGGATCAGGAAGCCGATCGCGAAACAGGCGCGCAGCTCGGCGTTCTTCAGCGGGCTCTTCCAGGCCGCGCGGGCAGGCTCGCCTATCGCGTCGGCGCGCATCATTGCGGATGTCTTCTGCAGCGTGAACCAGACAAGTGCCGCGCCAATCAGATTGAGGGCGGCGAACGTCAGGAAATTGGTGGAGATGCCAAACGTATCGGCGACGGCGGCCGACATGAGCCGTCCGAAGAAGTTACTGGCAACATTGCCGGTTACATAGGCCGCAAGCGCACCTGTCGTCTGCCGCGCAGAAAAATGCTCGGCCAGGTAGGCCATCGTCAGCGTGAACGCGGTCGACATGCACAAGCCCTGGACGACACGCAACAGGGCAAAGACGACGATGCTGTCTGTCTGTGACAAAAGCGTAGTCGGTATCGCCAGCACCGCAAGGCTGATCCAGATGCCGTTGCGGCGATCGAGGTTCCTGCCAAAAAGCGCCACCGCAATGCCGGCCACAGCCATGCCGAAAGTGCTGGCATTTACAGCAAAGCCCATCGTGGCGCGGCTGACACCGAACTTTACCACCAGGGAAGGCAGGATTGCCTGGGTGGCGAAGAGATCGACAAGTGTCAGGAAGGCGATCACAGCGATCATGCCGAAGCGCCAGCTGTCCGCGGCAACCATGTGGAGCCGCGTCGAGGAAGTCTGTTCCGTCGTTGTCACCATAACGAGGCTCCTTGGCGACACGTCCCCAGGTGACTGCCTGAGGACGCGCTTTCAGTTGCTGATGCTGGGAAACGGTCACCGCAACGCGTGGCTCACATCGTGTGATCTTCGCGCATTTCCGGCGGCAGGATGTCGGCCGAATAGAGCACCGCCGGGACCTTGCCGTTGTTCTTCCACCAATGAGCGAGCTGGCCGAATTCGACGCTCACGTCGCCAGCCGAATGCTCGATCCCCACCTTGCAGGTGCTGCTATATTCGGTGATCGAACCCTCGACGACGAGGATGTTGGCCGGACGAACGGTGTGCTCATGCCAGGGCACGACACCCCCCGGCTGCACGACGAGCTTGCGCAGGCGCAGCATGTTACCTTTCCAGGCCTCGCCCTTCGGGCTCAGATCGATGGCTGAAAGGACATCATCGGTAACGCCAACCGGCTTGCTGGGATGCTCCTGGATGTCAACGGTCGCGGCCTGTCCGGCTGGGCAGTCTCCTGCAAAAGCCGGTGCGACGGAAAACGCCGCGGTTGCGGAAAGAAGGCCGAGCGCTAGCGCCACGTTGAGTGGCGCGCTGAATGCGATTGCTTTGGAAGCCATATCTTGTTTCTCCTTTGTCGGTGCCCAAACGCGGGAGGCGGGGCATGAGGAGGAGAGTGACGAGATCCGCAAAGAAAGAGAAATGCTGCCTGGCTCTCAATTCGATACCTGAAAACTATGGTAATCCACTCGTGCCGACACATAGGAGGCGCGGGAAAAGCATGCCGCGAGAATGGAAACTCTTCGACTATGCTTTAGGCCGCTGTCTTGCGGGGTGCCAAAGGTATCGCACTTTCCGGCCAGCCATGCGCCTTCACGCTGTTTACGAAGGCCAATGCCGCGGGCGAGAACCGACGTCCCGCCACAACGACGAGGGATACCTCCCGCCAGACTTCGGGGTCGATGACGGGCCGGACCTGCAAGCCCGGGATCACCGCGCTGAACTCAGGGATGAAGCAGATTCCGAGCCCTCCGGAAACCAGGTTCTGGATCCAGTCCTCGCGCTCGCTGGCATAGGAGATCCTAAGCTTCACCCCCCGATCGTTGCACAGGCCGGCAAGATGGTCGCGATACTCGCAGTTGAGACGCCTGAGATAGTTTTCACCGTCGAGTTCGGAAATGGAAACATTGTCGTTGCGGGCCAATCTATGGCCGTTGGGAAATGCCAGGACGAAGCGCTCGCGATAAAGCGGCGTCACGTCGAAGCGCTCCGGAAAACTGTCGCTCGATGCCATGATGGCGACGTCGATCTCGCCTGATTCGAGCAGTTGGGAAAGCGATGCCGGCACGCCCTCTACCAGTTGGAGCTGGATCCCCCGCTGACGTCTGTTGAAGTCGGCCAGCAGCCCGGTGAACCGGCGCGGGCCGATGGTGCACATGACACCAACCTTGAGGTTCGCGTTTTCCAGACAGAGAAACCTTGATGCCTCTTGCCGAACGCCGGTCAGTTCGTCGAGGATCTGCTGGAAACGGGGTCGCAGCAGAGCACCTAGATCCGTGAGATGGGTGAGGTTTCGCTCGCGGCGAAAAAGCAAGCCGCCGACCTCTTCCTCAAGCTGCTGGATGGCGCGCGACAGCGCCGGTTGAGTGACATTGCATTTTTCGCCAGCGCGCGTGAAATTCCGTGTCTCACAGACAGCAAGAAAATAGCGGATGTGATGAATGTCCATGCCGATTGTCCCCGAACTGCATACGGTTCATATGCTGGCTTCGGAGCCTGCCGCAAAGCGTCCCGTCGTGCCAATGCGCTGCCGCTATAAAGTCGATAACGGCCCGTCATGATGCCTTCTGAGGTCAAGGTGCGGATCACTTCGCTACGGCTAAAGCGTCGCTCAGGCTGACCTAAAAACAATGATGGCGAGCATTTGCTCGCCATTATGCCCTTATTGCAGCGAAATAGGTCAAGCAGCGATTAGCTGTTGCCGCCAAGCTGATGGACCTTGACGCAAAACTCGGCATACGGCTTGCTCATCGCCGCGTCGTTGCATTCCTTCTTCATCGCGTTCCGCTTATCCTTCGACATCGCATTCCAGGCTGCTTTGAACTCTCTGTCCGACTTCATCGTCTTCATGCCCGCATCGGCGTAAAACGGCTGCATGTTGGATGGTTCGTCGAGCGCCCCGGCAAACGCGACGCTGCCGAGAATGGAAAGGGCAAAGGCGCTGAGGCAGATAGCTTTGATATTCATGGCATGATCCTTCTCTGAGGTTGGGCGATCGTCCCATCGACGGCCGCGGTAATGATCGACAGCAATCGAAAAACCTGCGGTTCCTGCTTGCCGAGACGAAACGTTGCTGCAATCGACCGCCAACCCGCCAATGCCATCTGCGTATGGAGTTTATGCCGCTTCCGCATCCCATGGATGCTTGGCGGCACAACCGCTAATTGGCGCCGCCGAACGCCAGGATGTTGGCGCAGAATGCGCCATGGGGCTTGCTCATTGCCGGGGCGTTGCAGGCCTTGGTCATCGTGACTCGATTGTGCTTTGGCATGGCGGACCAAGCCCTTCTTGAACCGGCCATCGGTTTCATAGTCTTCACCCCGCTTCCGTATAGAAGGTGGGCAACCCCGCCAGGTCGCGGAAAGGGTCTGCAGAAGCCACCCCGGCAAGAAGACCGATGGCAATCGCCGCCAGCCAGATAGTTCGAATTCTCATGACGCACTCTCCATACGCTGGAAGTTTGTTCAAGCCGCCGTCGGGGCGGCCGGTGTCAGATCGGACAAGATCGCGTTGTCTTGCCTGCTTGGACGAACCTTGCCGCGCGGAATTGCAGCCAATGCAATCTGCCTATGGAGTTCATGCTACCTTGGCATTTCGCCCTGAGGGGATGATGCGGCAGTCTCTCCATATGACGCCCTGGCCGGCGTTTTTGGGATGGAGACCAAAAAGATGCATGTCCAGACCGGAACTGAAAACACCAACGCCGTCATTGCCAGCGCAAGACCTGCGGTGGACGATGGGCAACTCATCGACATTGTCCTGACAAGCGACGTACACGGTGCATTTGTCTGGGGCGTGCTCGACCGCCTGTTGGATGAGCACGGCCTTTGCTTCGGCAACATCACTGCGTCCGGTTTCGGTGCGATGGAGGCGGCGGTTCTGGCCTATGGCCTGGCTCTGGGCGATCGGCGTGGCGCACGGACGGCGCTTACCAACTTCTGGCGACGCGTCAGTCACGCATCGATGTTCGCAGCCGATACAGCCAGTCCGCTGAGATCGATTCTGGAACAGTCAATCGACATTGCGGAGATTCGTAAGAATAGCTGCCCGGTGAAACTCAGCATCCTGGCTTCAAATGCCCGCACCGATGCTGTGAAGACCTTCACCAGCGATCAATTGTCGATCGACGCGATCGTGGCGGCGGCCACAATCCCATTCCTCTTCCCGGCCGTGGAGATCGACGGCGACACCTATTGGGGCGACGGCGACCTTTCGGGTTTACCACCGGTCCAGCCGGCTGAAGGCGGTCATCGGCTAATCATCGCCAGCAAGCCCTCCACGTCCATGACGCCGTGCGGGGCTTGTCGCCTCGCCGCCGGTCATGGTGCAATGAAGCCCACACAGATTCACACCATCTTCGACGGTCGGCACCGGGCTGGCGCAGCGCTATTCTTGAGACCCTGGACCGACTGGGGTGAGTTGACCGACATGCGTGACAGAGGGCGGGAAAGAGCCGATGATTGGCTTCTGGGCGATCACCTCTTTGTGGGCGAACGCTCTGCCGTCGATAACAAAAACCGATACGTCTAGGCGCCTCCCTCCCGCCTAGCCGCGCCTGCTTCGCCCTGTTCACGAATGCAGGCGCCAAGCCCTCCGGTTCCCCGCCGGAGGGCTTTTTTGCTTGGGGCCCTTTCAACATAGTGACCGCGTATCAAATCCATGCCGAGACAGCATTTCAGCTCGGCCGTCTGATCAGGGACACTGCTTGCAGACAGGCCGCAGGGTCAGTCTTTCCCTCGAAACGCAACCAGGAGACACGACTGTGATTAACGCCAAAACCCTCATTGGATCGGCCCTCGCGGCTGCCACTTCGCTGGCCGCCACGGCCGCCTACAGCGGCCCCGCCGCCCAGCCCGACTTCGCCTTCGAGAAATGCTACGGCGTCGTCAAGGCCGGCCAGAACGACTGCCAGACCGCAACGCATTCCTGTGCCGGCACCGCGACCGCCGACAACCAGCCGGATTCCTGGCTTTACCTGCCTGCCGGCAGCTGCGCCAAGATCACCGGCGGCAGCGACAAGCCGAAAGCCTGAGCGATCCAGACTTCGAGCCAACCCCTTTGGAAGGGAGCAGACCGATGTGCCGTGCGTTTCAACCCCTCGCGATCCCCGCAACCGCGGGCATCGGTCTTCGCTCTCCCCACATCAGCGAGATGCTGACCCGCAGGCCCTCCGCTGGCTGGCTCGAAGTGCATGCCGAGAACTATATGGGAGACGGCGCCGGCGTCGAGGCGCTGGAGAGGCTGCGCCAGATCTATCCGCTGTCGGTGCATGGCGTTGGGCTGTCACTGGGCAGCGCACAGGGATTGGACCGCGATCACCTGGAGCGGCTGCGCAAGGTCTGCGAGCGCTTCCAGCCAGATCTCGTCTCGGAGCATCTCGCCTGGAGCGTAGCCGACGGGGCTTATCTCAACGACCTGCTGCCGCTGCGCTATGACGAGGGGGCATTGGCGGTGGTGGCACGCAACGTCGAGACCGTCCAGGACGCGTTAAAGCGACAGGTGCTCATCGAGAACTTATCCGCCTATCTAGCCTTTGCAGATTCCTCGATGAACGAGGCAGAGTTCCTGGCCGAACTCGTGACACGGACCGGCTGCGGCCTGCTCCTGGATGTGAATAATGTGCAGGTTTCGGCGCACAACCTGCAATATGATGCAAAAGCCTTCATCGACGCGCTGCCGGCCGATTCCATCGGCGAGATCCACCTTGCCGGCCATGCGACCAATCAGGTCGGAGCCGACACCGTGCTTATCGACGATCATGGCTCACGCGTGCCGCCGGTCGTCTGGACGCTCTACCATCATGCCATAGACCGGCTCGGACCGCGCCCGACGCTTATCGAATGGGATACCGACGTCCCGGTTCTCGATGTGCTGCTTGGCGAAGCCATGTGGGCCGACATGCTCTCCGCTTCGATCATGTTTAACCGCAAGCAGGCCGCGAGACAAACTACGACAGCCAAGCCCCGGCCGATATCCAACCTCCTCCCCTTCGAAAGTGACATGAGGAGCGGCATGCCCGTGCTTGCGGCATTTGCTGCCGCCAAGGCTGGACCGGCCATGCCTGCAGCGATGCCGCCAATAGAGGGAGGATACCATGCTGCCGCTTGAACACCTGCAGACCACCATGGCGCGCTCGGTGCTCGCCATGGAGCCAATGGTTACCGCGAAAATGCTAACCGCCGGCAAGGCCGATCCATTGGCCCGCCTGCGTATCTACCAGAACAACACGCGCAGTTCGCTTACCGCAGTGCTGATGGCGGTCTTTCCCGTCACGGTTCGCTTGGTCGACGAGCGCTTCTTTCGTTTCGTGGCGAGCGAGTTCATTCGACGCCATCCGCCGGTGGAGTCCCGGCTGGCGCGCTATGGCGCCGGCTTCCCACGCTTCCTGAAAACCATCGACACGCTTTCCGATATGCCGGTCGTGGCTGAAACGGCGCGGCTCGAATGGGCCATTGCCGAAGCGCTCGACGCGGCTTCGCATCCACCCCGCCCCCTCTCGGAATATGACGGCACCGATCTGGGGCCTTCGCCCGATATCGTGCTGCAGCCATCCCTGCGGCTGATCGTTTCGCACTGGTCGATCCTGTCCGTATGGACAGCCCATCAGCAGGAGACGGCGGTCGACCAGCACAGCGCCTGGGAAAGGCGTCCCGAACGCGCGGCGTTGTGGCGGGCCGGTGAGAGTGTCCGCCTGGCTCTCCTTGATCGAGCGAATTTCGCGTTTAGGCATTCCCTGAAGCACGGCCTCGGCCTGGAACACGCCACAACCCGCGCCCTCGCTCTCGATCCGGCGTTCGATCTCGTGTCCGCGCTCGTGCGTCTGTTCGGCGACGGGCTCGTCACTGATGTCCAGATCCCGACGCATCCCCTTGCAAACTGATGGAGACAGTCATGACTGCGATACCAGAATATTCTTCGTTCACCCCGGCTGGCCTTGTCGGCTTCTACAGGCGTATTATCAAACTACCCGAACGCATTCCGCTTTCACTGGTTCAGCTCGCTTCCCGAATCGCAGTCGCACATGTGTTCTGGCAGTCCGCTCAGACGAAGCTCGCATCCTGGCCGGTAACGCTGCAGCTGTTCGCCAACGAATACAATCTGCCGTTCGTTGATCCATCGATCGCGGCGCCCCTGGCGACGACCGCCGAGATCACTGGCTCGGTGCTGCTCTTTCTCGGGCTGTTCTCGCGCCTCGGCGCGCTCATGCTGCTCGGCATCGTTTCGGTGATCCAGATCTTCGTTTTCCCCGAGAATTGGGCCGAACACCTGCTGTGGGCGTCATTGCTTCTTCTCGTATTGACACGGGGCGCCGGCGTGGTTTCGGTCGATCGTTTGGCTGATTGGGCTTTTGGACGAAGAGCCTGAAATCGTCGTCGGGCCACGAGCACGCGGTCTACGCCTTCCGCGCGCAATGGCAGCTCCCGTCGCTGCAGGCTGGTTCGTCGCAGAACACTTCAGCGATTTCAATGGGATCGGCTGGTGCTGCGAGAGAGGATTGAACTCTCGACCTCTCCCTTACCAAGGGAGTGCTCTACCACTGAGCTACCGCAGCCGCTGATGGCGGGGCTTCTGCCATATCGAACCGGCAAGCGCAAGGCCAAGCGCAAGCCATCTGTGAAAGCCCGCTCCGACGGGTTTTGCCGACATGGCGGCGCCACAATGTTGGCTATCCCTGAACAGCGGGCTGGCGCAGCGGCCGAAAATCGGAATCGGTTTTCGGAAAGCACGATGCGGAGATTCAAAAGTGTTAGAGCGTACTTTGTGCGTCCAAGCGGACGCACGTCGCCCTAATCGTCAGCCGGGACGGAACCATGAACGACAAGACAACTCCACTGGACAAGGGCGGTCCACCTGACAAGGGCGGTTCCTCGAAAAAGGACAGCCCATCGAAAAAGGCCGACCGCAAGAGCCGGCTTGCTGAGCAATTGCGCGCCAATCTGCAGAAGCGCAAGGCGCAGTCGCGCTCGCGGCGCACCGGTGACGCCGGCAAGCGGCGCACCGGCGACGCTGACAAGCGGCCGGACGGGCTCGGCGCTTTAGGGGAAACGCAAAAGGATTGACCTATATCAACAGGCTGGCCAGGGCGCGGGAATCCTGTTTCTTGAACCAAGCCGGCCAATGGTCTAGACCGGCCACAACAGACTCAACCGATTGAAAACCGGCCTTTCGGCCGAGGGGACGCTCTTCCATGGATCGCATCAGAATTGTCGGCGGCAACAAGCTTGCCGGAAGCATTCCGATCTCCGGCGCGAAAAACGCCGCGCTGCCGCTGATGATCGCCTCGCTTTTGACAGACGACACGCTGACCCTGGAAAACGTGCCGCACCTGGCCGATGTCGAGCAGCTGATCCGCATCCTCGGCAACCATGGCGTCGACTATTCGGTCAACGGCCGCCGCGAAAAGCAGCAGGAGGGCTATTCGCGCACCATCACTTTCTCCGCCCGCAACATCGTCGACACCACGGCACCCTACGAGCTGGTGTCGAAGATGCGCGCCTCGTTCTGGGTGATCGGCCCGCTGCTCGCCCGCATGGGCGAGGCCAAGGTTTCGCTGCCCGGCGGCTGCGCCATCGGCACGCGCCCGGTCGACCTTTTCCTGGAAGGCCTTCAGGTGCTGGGCGCCGATATCGACGTCGACACCGGCTATGTCATCGCCAAGACCAGGAACGGCCGTCTTGTCGGCAACCGCTACGTCTTCCCGAAAGTATCGGTCGGCGCCACCCATGTGCTAATGATGGCGGCTTCGCTGGCCAAGGGCGAGACGGTGCTTGAAAACGCCGCCCGCGAGCCCGAGATCGTCAACCTCGCCGAATGCCTCAACGCCATGGGCGCCAGGATTTCCGGCGCCGGCACCGCGACCATCACCATCGACGGCGTCGAAGCGCTGTCGGGCGCGCGCGTCCGGGTGATACCCGACCGCATCGAGACCGGCACCTATGCGATGGCCGTCGCCATGACCGGCGGCGATGTCGTGCTCGAAGGTGCGCGGGCGGACCTGTTGCAGACCGCGCTCGACGTGATTTCCCAGACCGGCGCCGAGATCACGCAGACCAATTCCGGCATCCGTGTCAGGCGCAATGGCGCCGGCATTGCGCCGGTCGACGTGACGACAGCGCCGTTCCCGGCGTTCCCGACCGACCTGCAGGCGCAGTTCATGGGCCTGATGACGATGGCCAACGGCAAGTCGCGCATCACCGAGACGATCTTCGAAAACCGCTTCATGCACGTCCAGGAACTTGCCCGGCTCGGCGCCCACATAACGCTGTCCGGCCAGACGGCGATCGTCGACGGCGTGCCGAAGCTGAAGGGCGCGCCGGTCATGGCGACCGATCTTCGCGCTTCGGTGTCGCTGGTCATCGCCGGCCTGGCGGCCGAGGGCGAGACCACGGTCAACCGGGTCTATCATCTCGACCGCGGTTTTGAGCGGCTGGAAGAAAAGCTGTCCGGCTGCGGCGCGGTGATCGAACGGATTTCGGGTTAGGGGAATCGGCAGAACCCAGGGCCTCAGACCAATTATCGATCTCAGCGCCGCCCCTCATCTGCCTGCCGGCATCTTCTCCCCGTATAGTGACGGGGAGAAGGGGGCTGGCCGCGACCTTGGCTCCCTTTCTGCAACGCTGGAGAGTGGCGAAATCCTGTGCCAAGGCGTTCCTTTCCCCGTCACTTTACGGGGCGAAGTGCCCGGCAGGGCGATGAGGGGCAGCGCACACCTGGCGCGATTGCCTTGGTCGGAATCCGTGGCGCGGTTGCACGGATCGCCAAGACCGCCTAACAGAAAGTCGATTGTAAACCTTCGCAGGTGCGAAATCAGCATGAACCTTCTCAAGCTTGTCGCGCTCGACGATCAGGATCTGAGCATCGTCTCGGCCCATGTCCAGGACGCCGTGCTGAAGGTCGGCGATCTCGAATACATGCCGGCGGTCAAGCGCTTCGTGGTGACGATGAACCGCTTCGTCTGGGAGGCGAAACCGGGCCTGTTCCGCCAGCACAATGAGCGGCGGCAAAGCGTGCTGCATTTCGACCGGGTGCTGGGCGCCAAGACCAGCGGCATTGCCCGCGACACGCCGGATGAGGTGCTGTCGCTGCTGGCGATCAGCTTCCTCGCGCTCGACAAGCCGGCCGGCATTGTCGAGCTGATCTTTTCAGGCGGCGGCGCGATCATGCTCGATGTCGAGTGCATCGAGGCACGGCTGGCTGACATTGGCGGCGCCTGGGAAGCGACGTCACGCCCGTTCCACAGAGCCTGAGCAGCACAAGATGGCCATCACCCTTCGTCTGTCCGATGCCGATTTCGAGCAGCGTTTTGCCGCGTTCCTTTTGACCAAGCGCGAAGTCTCGGCGGACGTCGACGCCGTGGTGCGCGCGATCATCGCGCGGGTGCGCGCCGAGGGCGACGCGGCGCTCATCGAGTATACGCAGAAATTCGAAAAGGCCGATCTGAAAGACCTCGGCATAGCCGTGTCGCAAGACGACATCGCCAAGGCCTACGATGCGGCCGACCCGCAGACGATCGAGGCGCTTAAATTCGCCCGTGATCGGATCCGCTCCCACCACGAGCGGCAGCGGCCAAAGGACGACCGCTATACGGACGCAATCGGCGTCGAGCTCGGCTCGCGCTGGACGGCGATCGAGGCGGTCGGGCTCTATGTGCCGGGCGGCACGGCGAGCTATCCAAGCTCGGTGCTGATGAGCGCCGTACCGGCCAAGGTCGCCGGCGTCGAGCGCATCGTCATGGCGGTGCCGGCGCCCGGCGGCATCATCAATCCGCTGGTGCTGGTGGCGGCGGATCTGACCGGCATATCCGAAATCTACCGTGTCGGCGGCGCGCAGGCGATCGCAGCACTTGCCTATGGCACCGAGACGATAAAGCCGGTCGCCAAGATCGTCGGCCCCGGCAATGCCTATGTTGCCGCGGCCAAGCGCCAGGTGTTCGGCACGGTCGGCATCGACATGATCGCCGGGCCTTCGGAAGTGCTTATCGTTGCCGACGGCAGCAACGATCCGGACTGGATCGCCGCCGACCTGCTTGCCCAGGCCGAGCATGATGTGTCGGCGCAGTCAATCCTGATCACCGACGATCCCGCCTTCGGCGCGGCGGTCGAACAGGCGGTCGAACGCCAGTTGAAAAACCTGTCGCGCGCCGAGACGGCGGCGGCGAGCTGGCGCGATTTCGGCGCCGTCATCCTTGTTCCGCGAATCGAGGCAGCACCGCCGCTGGTCGACCGCATCGCGGCCGAACATGTCGAGCTTGCCATCGACGAGCCAGAAGCCTTCCTGGCGCGGATGCGCAATGCGGGTGCCGTCTTTCTCGGCCGCCACACGCCGGAAGCCATCGGCGACTATGTCGGCGGCTCCAACCATGTGCTGCCGACGGCGCGCTCGGCGCGCTTCTCGTCCGGGCTTTCGGTGCTCGATTTCGTCAAGCGCACCTCAATCCTGAAGCTCGGGCCGGAGCAATTGCGGGCGCTGGCGCCGGCGGCCATCGCGCTGGCCAAGGCGGAAGGCCTCGACGCGCATGGACGCTCCGTCGCCATACGGCTGAATATGTAGACTGACATGGCGGACTACGATCGAACCCGTGCCAGGCTGATCGATGTCGAACTCGACGAATCGATCGGCCGTTCGACGCCCGATGTCGAGCATGAGCGGGCGGTGGCGATCTTCGACCTGATCGAGGAAAACAGCTTCCAGCCGGTCAATGACGACGGCGCCGGACCCTACCGGCTAAATCTGTCGCTGGCCGAATCCCGCCTGGTCTTCGCGGTGACGCGTGAGGACGGCGCTGCCGTGGTCACCCATATCCTGTCGCTGACGCCGCTCAGGCGCATCGTCAAGGACTACTACATGATCTGCGAAAGCTATTACGACGCCATCCGCACCTCGACTCCCAGCCAGATCGAGGCGATCGATATGGGCCGGCGCGGGCTGCACAATGAAGGCTCGCAGACGTTGATGGACCGGCTGGCCGGCAAGATCGACATCGATTTCGATACGGCGCGCCGGCTGTTCACGCTGGTCTGCGTGCTGCACTGGCGAGGCTGAGCTGCCAGCCCCTCTGCCCCGCTCGATCCTGTTTTTCTGCGGCATGAACGCGGTGCGCTCGCCGATGGCCGAACTGCTGGCGCGCCAGGTGCTTCCGGCGACAACTTTCGTGGCGTCGGCCGGGGTGCGCGGCGGCGAACGCGACCCGTTCGTCGACGCCGTGCTGGCCGAGGACCGGCTTTCGCTGGGCGAACGGCACCCAAGGACACTGGACGATCTCGAGGACGACTATTTCGACCTGATCGTCACGCTATCGCCGGAAGCCCATCACACCGCGCTCGAGCTTACCCGCTCGCTTGCCGTCGACGTCGAATATTGGCCGATGCCGGACCCGACAGACGTCGGCGGCACGCGCGAGCAGATCATGGCCGCCTATCGCGAGGTGCGCGAACGGCTGAAGGCGCGGATCGGCCGCCGTTTTGTGGCGCCGGAAGGCAAAAAACCGCGCTGATTAAGCATGTTCACAAGCGCACGATTATCATATAGGTTCCGCGCAAATTCCGGCCGGCGCGCTGGGAATCCCATCCAAGCAAAGGTATCGAATGCCGAAGGAAGAAGTCCTCGAGTTTCCGGGTGTCGTCACGGAATTGTTGCCCAACGCGATGTTCAGGGTGAAGCTCGAAAACGAACACGAAATCATCGCCCACACGGCCGGCCGCATGCGCAAGAACCGCATCCGCGTGCTGACCGGCGACAAGGTCCTGGTCGAGATGACACCTTACGACCTGACCAAGGGCCGCATCACCTACCGTTTCAAGTAAGATCGTCAGAGTTCGGCCGGGATCGCGATGAGCATTTTGCAGAAGCTCGTGCTTGCCTCGGGTTCGCCGCGCCGGATCGAACTGTTGCAGCAGGCCGGCATCGAGCTGGACCGCGTGCTGCCGGCCGGTGTCGACGAGACGCCGCTGCGCGCCGAGCATCCGCGCTCGCTGGCCAAGCGCCTTTCGAAGGAAAAGGCCGAGAAGGCGCTGGCCTCGCTGCAGGCGGAAGACGACTATGTGCCGAGCTTCGTGCTGGCCGCCGACACGGTGGTCGCCGTCGGCCGGCGCGTCCTGCCCAAGGCCGAAACGTTCGACGACGTCGCCAATTGCCTCGGCCTGCTGTCAGGTCGTTCGCACCGGGTCTATTCCGGCATCTGCCTGATCACGCCGGGCGGCAAGCTGCGCCAGCGGCTGGTCGAGACCAGGGTGCGTTTCAAGCGGCTGCCGCGCGCCGAGATCGACGCCTATGTCGCCTCGGGAGAATGGCGCGGCAAGGCCGGCGGCTATGCCGTCCAGGGGCTGGCCGGCGCCTTTGTCGTCAAGCTTGTCGGCTCCTACACCAATGTCGTCGGCCTGCCGCTCTATGAGACAGTGGCGCTGCTGACCGGCGAGGGTTTCAAGGTGCATGCCAAATGGCAGTCAGCTCGGCCATGAGTTCGGGGCGGCCATGAGCTCGGACGACAAGGTCACGCCGCTGCGCCCCAAGCGGCCCTGCCCCGAGTGCGGCAAGCCGTCGGCACGTGAGACCTACCCGTTCTGCTCCGTGCGCTGCAAGGACATCGACCTCAACCGCTGGCTCAAGGGCGCCTATGTCATTCCGGCCCGCGACGACGAGGACGAAACGGACAACGATCCTCCCAAATGAGGCTGTTCAGAGCAGCCTGCGGGCCTCGACCGCGTCCCGTGAATCCGCCCGTCGAGCAACTGCTGGTTTCCCGCTTGAAATCAGCGCTTAAGCGCTGGACAGGCCGGATTCCCGTGCTATAACCCACCCGCTTTCAAGGGGCGCCTGCGGCGCTTTCAAGAAATCCGGCGTGCAGAACTGCCCGCGTGCCGGAACAGGCCCAGATAGCTCAGTTGGTAGAGCAGCGGACTGAAAATCCGCGTGTCGGTGGTTCGAATCCGCCTCTGGGCACCATCCCCTCTTCTCCCGACACTCCCTTTCGCCGAAGCTTCTACGCTTCTGTTTCCACAAGAGACTGAAATCCTTCATCTTTTTGGGAAGGATGGCGCGATTGAGCGCGTTTCATCGAATCTCGGCGTATTTGATCTAACGTGGCGGAGGGCTGGTATTTCCGTTGGTACTGGACATCCTGATGGTATCGAAACAGCCAAAGGGAGGTGTCCCACAAATGGCCCTTTCCGACGTGAAATGCCGAAATGCCCGTCCTGCTTCCAAGCTATTGAAATTGTCTGACGGTGGCGGGCTCCAGCTCTGGGTGCAGCCCACCGGATCCCGCCTATGGCGCCTCGCCTATCGATTTGAAGGCAAGCAGAAGCTTCTGGCGTTGGGCAGCTATCCCCTTATTTCGCTCGCCGAAGCACGCAAGGCGCGCGATGACGCCAAACGTCTCCTTCTAACTGGCATCGATCCCGCACAGGAACGCAAGTTGCGAAAGGCCGGTTCGGCAAAGGACAGCTTTCGATCAATCGCCGAGGAATATGTGGACAAGCTGAAGAAAGAGGGACGTGCCGACCGGACTATCACCAAGGTCAAATGGCTACTCGACTTCGCCTATCCCACCTGTGGGCACAAATGCATTCGGGACATTGATGCGGCCACTATCCTTGCTGCCCTTCGTAGCGTGGAGGTGCGCGGTCGATACGAGTCGGCCAGGCGGCTGCGCTCGACCATTGGCAGCGTCTTTCGATACGCCATCGCCACTGCACGCACCGACACTGACCCAACGTCCGCGCTGAGGGGCGCGCTCATCAGGCCAACGGTCACGCCGCGTGCCGCCATTACCGATCCGAAGGCATTGGGCGGTTTGCTGCGTGCGATCGAGACATTCGACGGACAGCCCGCAACCCGAGCGGCTCTGAGGTTGATGGCGCTACTGTTTCCCCGCCCCGGTGAGCTTCGCGCTGCCGAATGGGGGGAGTTCGACTTCGAAAGTTCGGTATGGACTATCCCGGAAGAGCGAATGAAAATGCGACGACCGCACCGCGTTCCTCTTTCAACGCAGGCTTTGAATAGCCTGGCCGAGCTTAAAAAAATGTGCGGCGCCGGGACGCTGCTGTTTCCAAGTGTGCGATCGCCTTCCCGACCGATTTCCGACAATACACTCAACGCCGCCCTGCGTCGCATGGGTTACAGCAAGAATGAAGCAACGGCCCATGGCTTCCGAGCAACGGCATCAACTCTGTTGAACGAATGCGGCAAGTGGCATCCAGACGCCGTAGAGCGACAGCTGGCTCATATTGAAAATAACGGCGTTCGGCGCGCCTACGCCCGGGCGGAGCACTGGGAAGAGCGCGTCAAGATGATGCAGTGGTGGGCGGATTATCTGGAAAAAATTGAGAACGCCGGAACGCGCGGGTAAACTCAATCAGTATACGGGCAGCAAGCTGTCCGGCACGCATCGCGAACGTCCGGTTTGCGCCTTGTCCCAGTCATTCGCACAGTCGGAACCTTCCACCAAAAGCGGACATCCTCGCGGCCTCTGTACCGATCGCATTGTTTGCCACAAAGATTCCAAAGCCCTACCGGTGCGCCAGGCGAGATGAAGATGGGCATTGCTACAAATTGTTATCGCAGCGAATTCTGGCCGCATGCGGCTAGCGTTGATCGTGTCCCAGGGAGTGGTGTAGCTGACGGCTTGGTCGCCGCGCTCTCCGGCAAGGGCCGGGCTGATCAGCGTGCCACGGCTGGCAGGCTGATGAGCGGATCATCGCTCATTTGGCTGATGGTTTCCAGCGTCATGTATCTGGCGCGCTGCACGGCCCATTCGTCGTTCTGTTCGAGCAAGATCGCGCCAACCAGGCGGACGATGGCGTCATCATTTGGGAAGATGCCGATGACCTCGGTGCGCCGCTTGATCTCGCCGTTGAGGCGCTCGATCGGGTTGGTCGAGTGCAGCTTGGCGCGGTGCTCCTTGGGGAAAGTCATGTAGGCAAGCACGTCGGGCTCGGCGTCGTCCATGATTGTCGCCAGCTTCGGCACCTTCGGCCGGATCTGGTCGGCGACGGCGCGCCATTGCGTGCTTGCGGCCTCGGGCGTTTCCTGGGCGAAGGCGGTGGCGATGAAAGCGGAGACGACGCGGCGCCCGCTCTTGCCGGCATGGGCCAGCACGTTCCTCATGAAGTGGACGCGGCACCTCTGCCATGTCGCGCACAGCACCTTGGTGACGGCCGCCTTGATGCCTTCATGGGCATCGGAGACGACGAGCTTGACGCCGCGCAGACCGCGGCGGGTCAGCTTGCGCAAGAACTCCGTCCAGATCGGCTCGGCCTCAGACGTGCCGACCTCCATGCCCAGCACCTCGCGCCGGCCGTCCGCGTTGACGCCGACAGCGATGATGACGGCGACCGAGACGATGCGGCCGCCGCGGCGCACCTTCAGGTAGGTGGCGTCGATCCACAGATATGGCCAGTCGCCCTCGATGGGTCTTTCAAGGAACGCTTTGACCTTGCCGTCGATCTCTTCGCACAGCCGGCTGACCTGGCTTTTGGAGATGCCGCTCATGCCCATGGCCTTGACCAGGTCGTCGACCGAGCGGGTCGAGATCCCCTGGACGTAGGCCTCTTGGATGACGGCGGTCAGCGCCTTCTCGGCCATGCGGCGCGGTTCTAGGAAACCGGGGAAATAGGAGCCCTTCCTGAGCTTGGGGATGCGCAGCTCGACGGTGCCGGCGCGCGTCTCCCAGTCGCGCTCGCGATAGCCGTTGCGCTGGGCCGTGCGCAACGGGTTCTTCTCGCCATAGGCGGCGCCGGTGGCGGCGCCAACCTCCAGCTCCATCAGCCGCTCGGCGGCAAAGCCAATCATCTCGCGCAAGAGATCGGAATCGGGAGTCTTCTCCACGAGCGCGCGCAGGTTCATCATGTCGTCGGTCATCGATGGTTCCTTCGAATCAGGTTGGTGTCGGCAACCCAACCTTACCGGCGAACTGTCGATGACCACCGCGAAGCCGCTCGCTCGCTTGTATGGGCTAATCTTTGTCAAGGTGATCTTTCAGTCGTTCCGTCTCCTTGTTCAGCTGTGGC
>NZ_JBVVQC010000036.1:0-63921 GCF_055811515.1 Mesorhizobium sp. WSM4841 | reverse complement strand
CCATTGAGCTTGACTTCGGTGCCCGACCACTTGCCGAACAGGATGCGGTCGCCGGCCTTGACGTCCAGCGGGACGAGCTTGCCGGCTTCGTCGCGGGCGCCGGAACCAACGGCGATGATCTCGCCTTCCTGCGGCTTTTCCTTCGCCGTGTCGGGGATGATGATGCCGCCGGCGGTCTTGGATTCGGATTCAACCCGACGAACGACCACGCGGTCATGCAGCGGCCGGAAATTCGACTTTGCCATTTTGGATATCCCTGGTGCGGAGGTTGAAAGGTTCTCCGTTGCCGGAGCGTGGTTAGCACTCGCCAGTGGAGAGTGCTAACGTGGCGCTGAAATAGGCTGTGGGCTCGTACTAGTCAAGACGGACGAGGGGACGGCCGAAGAGCAAAGGATTTGGAATCGGCGCGGAAGCCTCGCCCCGTTACGGTGCATCCAACTGCCTAAGCGAGCGTTTCGGCCGTAAGCGCTGGGCCAACTTTCGTCTCTGTTTGGAATGTGAAATTATGTGAAATTAATGGGCCGAGCAGTCGGCCGGAATCGATGGCCAGCCAAACAGTCTTGAGCTTTTTGCAATTCATCATAACCTAAGTGGCATCGCCAAAAGGAGCGCTTATCGCAATCGATGGTCTGCAAATGCCTGCCGAAGCGCCTGGCAATCCTAAAGCAAGGCGCTCGCAATTTGCTTGTTCGGTAGGTTCCGATCAGCAGGTCGAGCGGAATGCTCGTTTTGAGGACGATGTTTGGGATTTCGTGATCGAGGTGGATTGTTTCCGTGGTGAGGTTTGCCGCTTCAGAGAGCCTGAGTCCCGTGTCGACGATTAGATAGACAAGATGGCGTGCCTCCTAGTTGAACCCGTTCAGTGCGCCTTCCGCGAGAATCTCTCCCTGCACGAATTCCGCCGTGAACGCAGCGCGTTGAGCCGCAACGGCACCGGAAAGCCGTGACGATCATGCCGGGTACTGGCGTGTGCTGCGATGTTGTAGGTGGTCACGCGGGCCTTGACGTCATTGCGATCGGAAGACCGAGATTTTCCATCGGCGTCACAGTTTGCGTTACGGTTGTGGCCTCGGAGTTCACAAGCCCAATCGAGCACTGAGACGTTGGCCAAGAGTTAAGAGCTTCGTTCGGCCCTTTCCATTGCTCTGCGGCATCTCCGGAGGGAACTGACAGGTTCGCCGCGATAATCTGCGGCTCGCACCCTCAGAGGCCTCACGCCGGTTTTACCACCCTCGTGGGCCCCACGCCGATTTGACCATAACCCAGATGAAACGAACTGTGCACGAGGAAGTGAATGAACGCCGAATTCCTGCGTTAATAGCAGGATTTTGACCGTAAAGCGCTCCAATGAGTTGGTATTGTCGAAATAGGGGAACACCCATCCGAGTGAGGAGCATCTCAATGTCGCAAGAACTCGACTATCTCAGCCGCTGTTTAGCTGAGGGTCGGCTGAGCCGACGTGAATTTCTCGGACATGCGACGGCGCTCGGCGTTTCAGCCACGTTCGCAAATTCGATCCTCGCCAGCGCTGCGCGCGCATCAATGCGTACTGTTCCAGTTAAGCGCGTTTACGAGAAACCTGTACTGACCCCGCTGGGCCACATGGCGCAGGTCGCTCAGAAATCAGGGGCTGAGGGGCCGGTCCGCGGCGGTGTCATCAGGGGCGGCCTTAGTGGTGCTGGGGCAGCCGACAGTCTCGATCCGGCGACGTCCTCGACGATTATATCAAGGTCGTGGATATGATCAGGCTTACCCAACTGAAGGTCGAGGCCCTGTCGCCTACTGTTGCTTCAACATGTTCAGCGACACCGCGCCATTTGACAACAACGATCTGAGGATGGCGCCAAAGCTCGCCATCGACCGCGAGGAGATGCTCAACACGATCCTGCGCGGGTACGGTACGCTCGGCAAAAACTTCCCGATCAATGCCACGTATCCGCTCTTCTCCGACGATATCGAGCAGCGCGCCTTCGATCCAGACAAGGCCAAGTTCCACTGACAGAAGTCCGACCAGGACGGTCCAATCCTGCTCAGGGCCTCCGGCGTCGCGTTCCCGGGTGCGGTGGATGCCGCCCAGCTCTACCAGCAGAGCTGTGCGAAGGCCGGTATCAACCTTGAGGTCAGGCTACTTTTCTGATGTCTAGGTAAAGCAACCTTTTTCCGCCACCTACTGTCCGGTCGCCCGACTCAGGATCAGACGTACTCGACCACCTATCTATCCACGGCGCCCTGGAACGACACGCACTTCTTCAATGAAAAAGTTCGATAAACTTCCCATCGAGGCGTGCGCCGAACTCGATCAGGATAAGGGCCAAGAACCACTATCGCGAGATGGCCATCATAGTTCGGGACGAGGGCGGTGTGATCGCGCCGATGTTCGCATAGGAAATCGACGCCATCTCTGACAAAGTCGGCGGCTATGTTAGCGGTCCGCGCTCGGGTCTGATGGACGGTTTCGCCTTTAACAAATGCTGGCTCACGGCCTAATTTAATTTGCGCATTCGAGTGGGTGCGTGTCGCAGTGTGCGTGCTGCCCCTTTCTTCTCTCGATTCTTCTTTCGATCCGAATTTTCGCCGGCACCAATGCTTCCGGTGACGTGGCGCAATCTGTCCTCAGCCAGCAGGCGACCCCCGAGGCGCTCGCCAATCTACTCGGCGCTGTAAGCGGGGAAAGGATTTCATGGACCATCGGCCGGCAAAGAAGCGGGCCGCTCGTCTATGACTTAGGGCTGTCGAGCATGAGCAAGACCGTCCTTGCCTTATGGTCTGTGAACTCCGGCTTTGACCTCGCCGAATGGCAGTGGACGTGCGCGCTATCCACTCCGCGCCGCAGTGTGCCGCCTCTCGATCTCGCCGAGCCTTGACCGCTCGCCTATCCTCAAATGCTGGGAATGCGCTATGGATGCCGTCATGAGACAATCGCCTGGCAAACTGAGTACCGAAGCGCGCATCTACGCGAAAAATCTGGCTTACGAGATTGCTCGACGAGAGAGGATAGGCGCGCCTATGCTCGGTCCCGGCGGCAAGGCGACGACGTGGCGCGATGCGCAAGTAGCGCTGCGTCACGCGTTCATGGATGAAGGATCGCCGCCGCGACGGGTAAAGCTTCTTGATGCCGCCGCTACTCGTATGGAGCGCCTCTCTCCCTCTGATCGTGGATTTCGCATCGCGCTATTTTTGGAAGGCAGCCGGCAGGCATCGATATTCGATTTGCGCATGCTGGTGCATGGCAGCCATCCGCTTGAAGGGCTGGAGCACGAAAGAGGAGTAACTGCGCTATGCGCCACCTTCACAACGAAGCGCAGCAAGCGCGACGCTTTTGATGTCGTCCCATCTGTTTACCTTTCCGATCACACCATCGGGCGCCTACGCGAGCGTTCTGAGCAATGGAGTACCCCCGAGGCTGGGTTAGCTGCTCTGCATATCGCGACCGTTGCTGCCGATCTTGCGCGTCCTGACCATCGGTTGAGTTTCTTAAAGATGTCTTCGCTGTCCTGCGCTATCGATGGAGGTATCCTTACGGGAGCGATGCGACGCAGCCACGTCGACCATGGGACCGTTCCCTTATGGGACGTGCGCACGCTGCTCGATGACGATTTCAAACTAGATCCGGCGACTGTTCAGCAGGCCAGTCAGGTCGCCGAGCTTGTCACTCGCGCCCTAGTAGGTGGCGAGAACTGGATGACGATCAGCCTTCGATCGAGGAATAGTGACGCGATCGATTTCGTTGAGCCGCACGAGGATCACGTCACAGCGACGCTGCGCGCTCGAATGGGAGTCAAGCACTGACGCGCGGTGGCGGCGAATAAAAACTCCTCGGTTTTCCGGATGACAAGGCTAGCCGCGCCGGCAGCGTAGACGGCATAGGTGGCCTGTCGACAGCTGACCTCCACGTACCGCTGCCAACCGAACTTGACTTGAATAGGATGCGGTCATGCTCGTCGTGCCGGAACGACGGATTTCTGTGCAGCTACCGAGATAGGGTCGGGATCTGAATGTCAGCTTCTCATTAATAGATGCCGTAGACGCGGCCGGAAGCGGGCGTTCTAAGTGCCCCGTGACGAATGGCAGCTATCCCACCGTCGGTGCCTGAAAGCGGACAGTCTGGAATCGTGAAGAGTTTTGGGCGCCGGCAGGCGTACAAAAGTCCCCGAGGAACGAACCCGCGGGCCACATGCGATGGCTATGGGGATTTCGGATTTCGGCTGGTGTCAGGGATGGCGCGACCGCCGCCGGGAAGCGCCGGGTTTGGTGCGGACGGATCGCCTCGTCTTCCGGCCGCGCGGTATTGTCGGCTCGGAGCGACGAGGGCCGCGGCCCTGTCGGCATCGATGATCACCACGGACGCGCGCGGGTCCATTGCCGGAGGCTGTGTGCCTGTCGCTGAAGGGTGGACCATGCCATGCCGGGTCATGGAGAGTTCTCCCGGTTCGTCGCCGTTTTGTCCGGCGGTCCGCGCGGCTGTCTCCACCGTTCGAATACCTCGATGACGATCATGCGTCCTCCGCAGCACGGGCATTGTGAGCGGAAGTCGTCTGGTTCCGCCGATCGATCGTCCACGGCGGGAGGCGCGACCGCAAGCAACTGGCGGGCCCGATCGAGATTTGCCTTGCGGGAAGCGCCAGCGTTCGAGGAAAGAACGTCTGCCGAATGCATGGTGCCCACGGTGGAGCTCCGATCGGGTCGGCTCACGGACTGTACAAACATGGTCGCTACACATGCGAGGCCGTGGCCAATCGCCGGGTCTTGTCCGCGCTCATATCAGAGGCACGTTGTAGCGCGAGTGCAGTTGGAGTAGCGCAGCCAGTGCGCCTGTCATTGCACCTCCGCCTTAGGCGATGGCAAATTCGAAGGCATGTGCGTTGCATTTGCCCGTAGGCGAGGCGCATCTGTCAGGAAGTTGCCATGACCGCAAGCGAACGCGACAAATCGTAGCAATCGGCTAAACGAATCGGCTATATGGGCCGGTTTGCAAGAGTCGGTTTCATGACACGCGTTCCTTGGACAAAAGATTTTCCAGATGCATTTGTAAATGCGCCGTGGGCGAGTGGCGACAAACGGGTCGCTACTCTAAGCTCGCATGCACTCTATCAGTCCGCAAAGGGTGAGCGGAATTTGGAGGCGGCTATCGCTATAGTCGACGATCTTTACAGCCGAGAATGCGTGCTGTCCCTCGTTGATTATGTTGAAGGTCTGGGCGGTAGGCCAAAAATCGTCAGCCCCTCATGCCAACCAGGTGATTCGAACAATGCGTTGGCAATTGGTTACGCCGAATGGCTTTCTCACGAATTCGATTGGGATGTTGAAACAGAGATATTTCAGCAGAAAACCATTTCGAGAGACAAATCCCCCACTTGGAGGCGAATAGCCAATCGCTGTGAGTTTTACGGCCAAATTGACAAGGGGGCCTCTTATGTCATAGTGGACGACGTCATTACGACTGGTGGAACTTTAGCAGACCTGCGTTCGTTCATTCACCGTAAAGGTGGAACAGTTATAGCTGTCAGCGCTATCGCATCCCGCGAGGGCCGTCCGCAAAAAATAAGGTTGGGCGATGATATTCGGGCAGACTTGGAGCGTTTCTATGGGAACGACCTTGGAAGGTTTTGCCACGACCATCTCGGATTTTCGCACGAGTGTTTCACGGATGGTGAAGCCTATGCGGTCAGAGGATGTTCAGGTTATGTCGATCTCGGAAAGAAAATCCTACGAGCGCGCGACGCGCGAAATGCACGCAGAAGCGCGTAGGATTCTTCACGGCCGCCCGAAACTCGTTAAGCGAGACGAGCTTTAAAAACCGCTAGCGCGCGCTCGCCCGTCGCTGCTCGTCGACCCTTTACCTTACCGCCTTGCCTTACGCCAGCCGGCCGCGCGCGCCTCGGCCTCGCTACAAAACCACTGTTCGTCCTTCAAAGGGCTGATCCGGGTTTCCGCATAATACTCCTGGCCGGGGACGTGATAGATCTTATCGCCGGTTTTAACGCTTATGTTTCCCTTGATGTTGCAGCCGCCGAGAAGGCCGAGGCTGGTCGACTGCTCGCTGACCGTCTCCACCTTGTCGGCATTGGCAGCACGCCAATCCCAAGGTTGATCAAAGCGGCCCTGCCAAACTCCGCGTTGCGCCGCCTTGGCGGCCCCCTGTTCGGCGGCAAATGCGCCACTCGAATAGCGCGGCCAATCTAGAGCGAGGCCTTGTTCAACGAGCCATTTCTGAACGCTTCGGCCGTCGGCGCGACCGCAGTTCCCGACGAGACGCCCGTACCGATCCCGGTCAACAAAGCTGCAATGCAGCGGTCGCGATGCTGCCAGGAACTTGTCTAAGGCTTGCGCAGCGCGGCGCCCGCATGGATAGTCAAAGCCCTTGGCGTCGTCGCAGTGCTGACGGCTCTCGGGCGCGTCGATGCCATTGAAACGAATCCTTTGGCCTGCAATCTCTACTGTGTCGCCATCTATCACGGAGGCGCGGCCTTCCATGGGGCCAGGCAATGGTTCTGTCCAGTTTGTTGTCGTGCTCTGGAGGCCGGCGGTGCTCTGGATCGCGAATTGGGTGACTGCGGCGGCAAGCGTGCCGACGCCGAGGAAGATCAGTCCCAAGAGCGGTCGCGGCAGCCGCCGTGACGGCATTCTTCTGCCGGCGCGCCTTCGCCACCGGTTAGCCTGATTGGCGCCTTGATAACGGTGGTCTTTTCCCACGCCCTCTCTCCCCTAGGAGAGAATGCGTCCATTGCGGAGCAGAGTCCAGATAATCGCATACCCGGGTCGATCGTCGATTCGGCGATGGCAAATCTACCTAGTGGAAGTCAATCTTTTTTGACGACTGCGAGGTGTGTCTTTGGAGACTGATGAGCGCAGGCGTGTCGATCTTCGACGCTATGCGCCTAGCGAGTTCCCGCAATTCGAAAAAGCCGTCAATGCTCATTAGGCTCAACGGTTGGCCTGACGAAGTGTCCCACCGCAAAGGTGCTTTGTCTTGCCTGTACGAAGATCCGTTCATCTCGCAAATGGCATCGTAAATCGCCTGTGCGATCGACATTTCGGCACGGATACGCTCTGCATCTTTTTGGCTATTCACGAGAAGTTTCCCCCAAACCCGCGCTCCCCCTTAGCCGGTTTCATTAGACCTCGCTAGATCAAGCGGATGTGACACGTCGGATAAAATCGATTGATATCGGGGGAGGGAGCACGCCGGGCTTTTTGGTCTTGGTCGTATTGTACGGCATGAAAAATCGGTTCACGCCAATGGCTGTTGGCGTCAGAAGTGTGGGATCGGCGTGACGTTGTTACTCAGAATGAGTCGTCCCGAATAGTTGAGGCTAGAATCGAAATTCGCGTGTTCCTATAGCGCGTGGTTGATCGGGAGGCATCGGCCACGAGCAGCAGATGAGGCATTGCGAGGCTTTGGTCGACCGACGGGATCGGCAGAGGGATGCGGCAAGACACCCATTTCCTGCCAGCCATTCCCCCGATACAGCCGCTCGTCTATCGACCTAGGGCTGTCGAGCATGAGCAAAGCCCGTCCTTGCCTTATGGTCTGAGAACTCCACTTTGACATCGCCGAATGGTAGCTCGTAAATAATACAGTCAAAAGTGTGCATACCGCGGCGGCGACCACATTGTTTCAGTCTTTTCAACAGCGTAAGAATCTGACGGTATTCTTGGCGGTACTCATTGGCTTGTTGATAAAATTTAATCAATCAAACGAATAGGTTATGGGCTTAATTGATGATTGAGTGGGAGTGAGGGGAGAGTGGCGCGCAGTAGGCTAGGCCACGACCGGGCAACCGAACCAGCAGAGTCTATCCAACGACTGGCCGCGACGGTCTTTTTGCGACGATGCTGATCGTTGAAGGCGCGTCTAAAGAAGGTCGAAAATCGATCGATCGATGCCGATAGTGGTTGAAACCGAGCAAGTCGCGGATCGCCGAAATTCGTCTTTGAATTCAAGAGCGCGAAATTTCTGACGCATCGCTGAGACGGTTCTTGGCTGCGCGCAGAAAAATTTGCGCTGAAAAGTCAGCATGTTACGAAAGCTGTGAATAATTGACTGGGAGTAGGGGGGAGTCGCCCGCATTCACGATTAACATCTGGTGAGAAATTTTTCTGAACGGATTATGCTTCGATGAAATCCAAGCGCCAACGCCTGAATTCCGCGATCAAGCCGAACAGGGAGCCTAAGCTCTCGCGCACCCACGCGCCTGCCGACCTTTCGCCGGTCGACTGGCAACGCGGCTTGCGCCGCCAGTTCGGACGCGAGCAGGACTTCGGACTTGAGAATCTGACCAGCGAGCCGTTTTTCTCCGAATTTCGGGTCAGCAATCCTGTTTCGAAGTCCAGCTACCGCGTGGCGATCCGAGGTTTGGGGCCGGGTGGCAATTTCTGTTCATGCCCCGATTATGCCACCAGCGAATTGGGAACCTGCAAGCACCTCGAATTCACACTTGCCCAGTTGAAGAAAAAGCGCGGCGCCAGGACAGCGTTTGCGCGCGGTTACCAGCCGGCATTTTCTGAGTTGTATCTACGCAATGAAGGCAAGCGCTGCGTGTATTTTCGCGCCGGAACGGACTGCCCGCCGGCGGTGGCCGAGGCCGCCGACGGGTTGTTCGATGCCGAACACAACGGGATGCTGCCGGACGAGCGGTTTGGCGAGTTGGAGCGCTTCATGACCGTGGTGTCGAAGTGCGGCCATGAGTTGCGGGCCTATGACGATGCGCTCGATTTTATCGCGGGAAGGCGCGATGCGGACCGGCGCACAGCAAAGCTCGAACAATTGTTCCAGCGCGGTGCCGCCGATCCCAAGCTGCTGGGACTTCTGAAGGTGCCGCTCTATCCCTATCAGGCCGAAGGTGCGCTGTTTGCGGTGCGAACCGGCCGGGCATTGATCGCCGACGATATGGGATTGGGCAAGACCATACAGGCAATTGCCGCAGCTGAAATACTGGCGCGACACTTTGGCGTCTCGAAAGTGCTGGTGGTCTGCCCGACCTCGCTCAAATACCAGTGGCAAAGCGAGATTATGCGTTTCTCGGGGCGGGAAGGTGAAAATGCGGCACGCGTGATCAACGGCGGTCGGGCGCAGCGGCAGATGGACTACGCCTTTGACGATTTCTGCAAGATCACAAATTATGAGAAACTCAAGCCCGATCTCGACCTGATCGCCGCATGGGGACCCGAACTGGTCATCGTCGATGAAGCGCAACGGGTCAAGAACTGGAACACAATTGCCGCGCGCGCATTGAAGCGCATCGATAGCTCCTATGCGATCGTGCTTACCGGGACGCCGTTGGAAAACAAGCTGGAGGAACTGGTGTCCATCGTCCAGTTTGTCGATCAGCACCGGCTGGGGCCGACCTGGAAGCTGCTGCACGAACATCAGGTCAAGGACGATACCGGGCGTGTTACCGGCTACACCGGGCTTGAGAAGGTCAGCCAAACGCTGGCGCCGGTCATGATCCGCCGGCGCAAATCCGAGGTGCTGCGGCAACTGCCCAGCCGGACCGACCAGAATCTGCTGATGCCGATGACCGAGATGCAAATGCTCTATCATCAGGAAAACGCTGACGTGGTGGCGAAAATCGTCCAGCGCTGGCGCAAGACCAGGTTTCTGTCGGACAAGGATCAGCGCCGGCTGACCTGTGCGCTACAGAACATGCGCATGTCGTGCAACAGCACCTATCTGCTGGACCAGGAAACCGATCATGGCGTCAAGGCCGACGAACTGGCGGCGCTGTTCGAGGATTTGTTCGCCGAGCCCGACGCCAAGGCGGTGGTGTTTTCGCAATGGACGCGGACCCACGAGATCGTCATCCGCCGCCTCGAAGCGCGTAAGCTGGGCTACGTCAGCTTCCACGGCGGCGTGCCGTCCGAGAAGCGGCCGGCATTGGTCGAGCGGTTTCGCGACGACCCCGCCTGCCGCGTGTTCCTGTCCACCGATGCCGGCAGCACGGGGCTCAATCTGCAGCATGCTTCGACCCTGGTGAACATGGACTTGCCGTGGAACCCGGCGATCCTCGAACAGCGCATCGCGCGCATTCATCGCATGGGTCAGAAACGGCCGGTGCGGGTCATCAATTTCGTGGCCAAGGGCACCATCGAGGAAGGCATGCTTTCGGTGCTGGCGTTCAAACGCTCTTTGTCGGCGGGAATTCTCGATGGTGCCAGCGGCGAGATTTCGCTCGGCGGTTCGCGTCTCAACCGCTTCATGAAGGACGTGGAAAATGTCACCGGGAGCATGGGTGAGGGCGAGGCCGTAACACCGGCCGAGGAAGTGAGGAACATCGCCGCTGCAGATGCGGCCGGTTCCGCGGAAGATGTAAATGCGGATGTAGACGCCGGAGCGGGCGAGACGGCGATTGCGCGAACTGATGCGGCCGGAGCACCGCCGAGCGTTACGGGTGCCGATCCCTGGCGCGCCTTGCTGCAGGTCGGCGCCCAGTTTGTCGCCGCGCTGGCGTCCGCCAACGATCCCAGCGCACCGGCGCATCCATGGATTGAGCGCGATCTCGCCACCGGCGCGCAAAGCCTCAAAATGCCGCTGCCGCCACCGGAAGCCGCGAGACAACTTGCCGATACGCTTTCTGCACTCGCGGACAGCTTGCGGGGGAAGATTGCATGACGAGCCGTGGCTGAGCGCATGATCGCTTCAATCGCGCAGTACTCTTCACCGCGTAGTCGAGTGCCGCTTCCTCGCAGGCTCATCTCAGCCGGAGATCGCGCACAAAGCCTCTGGGCCATTTTCGCCGCCGGGCACCCGGTCGTATGTCCAAATGGTGAGCATGCTGTTCCCGCGAATTAGTCACTGTCGGTCGCTCATTTGCCATTGCAACTGGAGCAAGATGAGATTCTCCGCCGCCGACCACGGGCTGATGCGCAGGGAAGAGGCATCAGGCGTGGTGGAGATGTTTCGCCAGCACTACAGTCTGCCGCTCATGACGGCGGATTTCTACCGCTACGGCATGGCGTTCCTGAGCGCCGCCGCCACCATCATCAACGAGGTGCGCGGCATCAACCGCTGACGTGCAAGCCGCCGGGCACAATCGAGTGGGAGTAGCGGGCAAACGGCGGCAATAGCATGTTCAAGCCTCCATCAACCTGGAAGACAGGAATTCGATGAAGCGCTGGGTCTTGGCTGGAATAAGGCGAGTTTCGGTGACGGCGTAAATGCTAACCGACGACCCCTGCCATTCGGGCAGGACGCGTCGGAGCCGGCCAGAGGCCAAGTCTTCGGCGACGATCTTCTCGGCAAGCAGGGCGATGCCCTGGTGGTTGACCGCCAGGGCGCGGATCATCCCGACGCTGTTGAGCGTGAAGCGGCCGCGAACGCCGACATCGACCTTGTTCATCTCCTGGTGCAAAGTCCAGGTCGGGCTCCGCGGCATGCAGATGCATTCATGCTCCGCCAGGTCCGCCGGTGTGGCGGGCTCGCCCGACGCTTCGATATAGCCAGGAGACGCATAGAGGTAGCGCGAATGCCGCCCGATCAGGCGAGCGATCAGACTGGAATCTTCCAGTCTGCCGATGCGGATCGCCACATCGAACGGCTCGGCCACCAAATCGACGCGGCGTGGGGTCAGGTCGAATTCGAACGTGATGCCGGGATAGTGCCGCGCGAAATCGCCGATGATCGGCGTGAGGTAAAAAGTAGCGAGGTCGACCGGGAGCGAAACCCGCAGGACGCCGCTGGGCTGCTCAAGCATCGCGCCGAGCTGTTCGTGCGCGAGCCGTGCCTCGTCGACGATTCGCTTGCTCCGTTCAAAATAAAGCTGGCCGGCCTCGGTGAGCTCGATCTTGCGCGTTGTGCGATGCAGCAGTCTCAAGCCGATCGCCTTCTCCAGCTCGCTGATACGTCGCGACAGAGTGGAGTTCGGCATGCCGAGAGCCTCCGCCGCCTTCCGAAAGCTCCTGGCTCTGGCCACCTCCACGAACAGCGCCATGTCGTTCAAATTGTTCAATTCTGCCAGGTTTATCCCGAGATCGGAATGGTGGACAAGGACTCCAACGAATGGAGAACCCGATGAATCCACTGTTCACCCCGGCCCGCATTGGCCGCTATACGCTTCCCAACCGGCTGGTCATGGCGCCCATGACCCGCAGCCGCGCAGCCTTCGACGGTACGCCGGGAGAGCTGGCTGCCGAATATTATGCCCAGCGCGCCGACATCGGCCTGATCGTCACCGAAGGCACTCAGCCCTCGGATGACGGCCAGGGCTATCTCACCACCCCGGGCATCTACACGCCCGCCCATGTCGCCGGCTGGCGGAAGATCATTTCCGCCGTGCACGCCAAAGGCGGCCACATCTTCATCCAGCTCATGCACGCCGGGCGCATGTCGCATCCCGACAACACGCCACATCACCGCCAGGGCGTCGCGCCGTCCGCAATCGCGCCGGGGACGGGCATGTTCACCGCGACCGGGCTGCAGGACATTCCCACGCCGCGCGCGCTGACGACCGAAGAAGTGCGCCGGACCGTCGCCGATTTCCGCCATGCGGCCCGCTCAGCGATCGAGGCCGGCGCCGACGGCATCGAGATTCACGGCGCAAACGCCTACCTCGTCCAGCAGTTCTTCGCGCCGAGCGCCAACGCCCGCACGGACGAATATGGCGGCTCCCTCGAGAACCGCGCCCGCCTCGCCATCGAGGTCGCAACGGCGATCGCCGAGGAGATCGGCGCGGACCGCACCGCGATCCGCCTGTCCCCGGGGACGACCATGTGGGGGATCGACGAAGGCGCCGAAGGGTCGGACCTCTACCGCCATCTTGTCGCCGAGCTCGACAAGCTCGGGCTCGCCTATGTGCATATCATGCACCAGGGCAACGAGCCGTTGCTGGCCGATATTCGCAAGCTCTGGCACCAATCGCTGATCCTCAGCCGGCCGGGTCGTCCGTGCGACCAGATCGGAGCCGACGTAGCTTCGGGGCTGGCCGATCTCGAAGCCTATGGCCAGATGGTCCTTGCCAATCCGGACTTCGTCGTGCGGCTGAAGGCCAATGCGGCGATGAACGAGGCAGACCAAAACACCTTCTTCGGCGGCAACGCGCGAGGCTACATCGATTACCCCGCCCTGAGCGCCTAGGGTACGCGGCCATACCCGTTGTCGAGCTCCAGTGTCCGTCGCCGCTCAGCATTGGCTCGTCGATGCCATGTCTCTCGTTGAGGCAGCGCCGCCCATCATCGAGACCTGGGCGCAAGATTGACTATCAGATCAGGCGGCGGAAGCCGGTGCCAAAATCGAAGCCCTGAACGGATGATCGATCAGGGCTGGGGGAGCTACGGACCGATATCAGTTAATGAGAGGAAATTAGGTTGGATCAATCACCGCGTCCTTCGACTGCCTCGGATAAGAAGGCACTTGCCGAGACCGCAAATTCAAGCGCGACGGGGAAGAAAAAGGTCCTGCTCGTTGGCGCCACAGGGTTCCTCGGAGCCAAGATTCTCCGCAACCTGGCGCATGCTGCGAATGCGACCGTCGTTGCGATGTCGCGTAAGGGCGCGCCCTCAAATGAGAGCGCCGACGTCGAATGGGTGCGCGGCGACATGATGGATCCAGCGTCATTGGATCGTGCGTTGCAGGGCGTGGACGTCGTCGTCAGCTCGGCTAACAGTTACATGCAGGGAAGCCTCGACACGGACTTTGAGGGCAACAAGAATCTTATTGAGACCGCAGCAAGAGCCAATGTTGGCCGATTTGTCTTTCTCAGCATCGTCAGCTGCGAGGCTGCGTCAGCAGTGCCGCATTTCCACGCCAAGAAAGTGGCCGAGGATCTGATCAAGGCCTCCGGTGTGCCATATGTATTTGTCCGCGCGCCCACATTTCTCGATCAAAGCTCAGACATCATTGCGAAGGGTGTGAAAGCTGGCCGGTTCCTGGCGATGGGCGATAAGACTACAAAATGGTCCTATGTTTTGACAGATGATCTGGCCTCATATCTTGCAAAAGCCGCGACGTTTCCTGGTAGTGAAATCAACAACCAAACGATCGATGTCGGCTGGCGCGATGGGCCCAAGAGCCAGCAAGAGGTCGCCGATCTCGTCTCCGAGGTTATAAAGAAACGCCTTAAGGTCCGGGTTGTGCCGTGGCTGGTTTTCCACTTGCTCGCACGCCCGGTAAAGCTGTTTTCCGAGCTTGGGTATGATCTGATTCAGATGTTCCTGTTCTTCAAAAAGGGCGTCTATGTTTCGCATATTTCGAAGCAAGAACACTTCTTTGGACCCGCCCCTACATCCCGAGATGCGATCACGCGATGGGCGAAAAGTCATCAGCTAATTTCCTGATGCATATGGACTGGCTCCCAATAGCAGCGAGACAGAATAATGATGTTGGAAACGGGTTCGTCCGCGCGCTCACGCGCGACAACCATGCTCTCGGATGAGGTGCTGGAACAGACACGTTCCTGGATTGATGCCGGGATCAACCAAGTGTCGGTCACATAATTGCTATGCTTGCCGACTGGCCGGATCGAGGCTGTGATCAGGCCGGCAGGCGGAACTGCTGGCGCAAGGCCTTGTCGAACATCCTCGCAGGCATGAAACGCCGCAGCAGGCTGATCTGCCGCGCGACCTTGCCGACGGTGTAGCGTTGCCGCTGGTGCGCGGCCGTGGCCGCCAGAAGCACTGCGTCCGCCACCTTCTCGGGAGTATCGGCCGTTAGCATAGCGTTCTTGATAAAGGCATGCACCCAAGCGCGCCCTGCGTCGTACTCCTTCATCATGGAATCCGGTTCCAGCGAGTTTTGGTCGAAGGTGCTTTGGACGTTGCCCGGCTCGATCAGCGAGACGCGGACGTTGAAGGCGCGGATTTCGTGGTCGAGCGACTCCGAATAGCCTTCGAGTGCGTGCTTGCTCGCCACGTAATGCGCCGAGTACGGTGCCGGCACGAATCCCAGCGCCGAACTGATGTTGACAATGCGGCCTTCTCCACGACGCCGCATCGAAGGCAACACGGCGTTGGTCATCCGCATGACACCGAACAGGTTGACATCGAACAGGCTCTGAACCTGAGCGACCGAGGACTCTTCGGCACCCCCAAACAGGCCCAAGCCGGCATTGTTGACGAGAACGTCGATACGCCCGGTGCTTGAGAGTACCGTCGAAACGAGCGAAGCCACAGAGGCTTCATCAGTTACGTCACAAGCCAGCATCGTGACCTGGCTCGGTCTCTTGCCACTCGCCTTGCGGCTAGTGCCGAAGACTGTGAAGCCGGCCCGTACTAAGGCCTCGGCACTCGCGTGACCAATGCCGAAGGAGGCTCCCGTTACGAGAGCGGTTTTTTTGGAATTTAAGTTCACCGCTGCCTCCAAAACTCTGGAGCTTCCACCAGCGGCCCACTATTGCATTACACTCAATTATAGAAATTATGATCGTAATGCAATAGCACGGGGCCAGCTTTCAGTGCCGATCGATACGGTTGCGCCGCGAAATGTTCATGATGCCCTCCACTGGCGCTACGGGTGGGCTTGCGTTGCGGCATCAGGCGGCGCGTTGCCGTGTCTTACGGGCAGAGTTTTACGTCTGCCCGCCTAAGTCCTTGAATGCGAGCCCGGCCTTTTTGAGCGAACCGAGGAAGAAATCGACGTCCTCTGGTCTAATGATCCGC
Source organism: Mesorhizobium sp. WSM4841 (assembly GCF_055811515.1). Classification (NCBI taxonomy): domain Bacteria; kingdom Pseudomonadati; phylum Pseudomonadota; class Alphaproteobacteria; order Hyphomicrobiales; family Phyllobacteriaceae; genus Mesorhizobium; species Mesorhizobium sp. WSM4841. Next base: position 48,330 of record NZ_JBVVQC010000036.1, on the reverse strand, counting down.
ATTGCGACCTCCTGCCGGAGGTTCTTGATCAAGCCTGGCGCGTTTTCTTCAAGCCAGACACGCTCGCGCCGGGCGTCCGCTTCATATCCGCCCTCGCCGAAAATCGCGGCCGCGATGGTGTGATAGTTCGCATTGCCGGGAACCGTCGCTTTCCTGATCCACATGGCCGCCTGCGGATAATCGCCGCGAAAATAGGCGCAAAGGGCAAGCGCGGTCTCGTAATAGGCTAAGGGACCCGGATTGCGTGTGCGAGCTTCCTCGACCAGCGGACAGCCGTCGTCCCAGCCTCCTGAAAGCGCCAGCCGATATCCGTATTCGCCCATCAGTTCGGTATCGTTGGGGTTGATGGTCAAGGCACGTTTGCCCACTAGCAGCGCCGCCTCGATCTCTTTGCTGAAATAGAGCGCGAACATTTCCGCCTGCAGGCCGCGGATGTTGAGCGGGTCCAGTTCCACGGCCCGCCTGGCCGCGGCAAGAGCGCGAGCGATCGAGGCCGACGTCGCGGCTTCGTTGGAAGGATAGAGGAATCGAATCTCGTCGATATAGGCCTGCGACAGCAGACCCCAGGCCGTGGCGTAGCCCGGGAAGCGCTCAACGGCCTTCTCCAGGCACGCACGCACCGCTGGAAGTGCCCTTTGATCGAGCTTTGCCCGGTATGCGTAGAAGGAAAGCGTGCAGGAATAGGCAGCCCAATCGTCGGGAGGATTCGAAACGTTGAGCGAGGCGTCCGCCTGATAGATCACGCCGTATGTCTGGGCCAGGCTTGTCGCCACTTTCTGTCCGATATTGGCCTCGGTCTCGAGAAGCGCGGCGACTTTCATCTCTCCATCATAACTGTCCGCCCACAGCACGGACCCGTCGGCGCGGTTGATAAACCTGACCCGAAGCCGGAAGGCATCCGCCGACAGGTGGACGCTTCCCGCAAGAACAAAGCGCGACGGCGCGACCGAATTTTCGGAAGACTGGACGACGATGACGTCCTTGAACTTAGAGAGTTGCCCGACAATTTCCTGTGTCAATCCGCCCGCAATCGCCCTGGAGGCTTCTGTTCCAGAAAGGTCGTCAAACGTCTCGACCAGCACTCGCGGAATCTCAGGCGAAGTCGGGCGGACGCCGCTCCTCGCCAATCCCAATGCCAGAACAGCCAATGCCGCGACGGTAGCCGCAAGAACCACCGTCAGCCATGATGCCTTTATCCATCGAGCAGGGGTCGGGACTTTCTCTGCCCACACAACCGGCAAGGCCGGCTCAATGGTCTCGGGGGTCGCTCGCACCGAGAACGTTGGAACGTAACCACCTTTCGGGATCGTGATGAGAATTGGATCGTCGTGTCCGGCAGTCAGATAGTATCGCTCGAGCCCGCGCCGGAGGTGGCCAGCCTCGATACGGACAATCGGATCCGTCTGCGGGTCGAAGGACATATCGCGGCCGAACACTTCGACTGCGATCGAATAGGCCTTGATACGATCACCGCGACCCGCCAGCGTCTCCTCCACCACATGGCTGAGGAAGCGGCGCTCGCGACCGGTTGCATCGAAGTCCGCGCTGTTGAGGATCCGGGCAAGCTGGGCACGACAAGCCTCTGGGGCGAGCCTATGCCCATTCCCTGCAGCTATTTCCGCCCGGATCATCTTGGTCCCCTCACATGACCTTGCCGGAGCCGCTGTGGTCGGCGACGGCCCACAAGATGGGAATCGGCTTCCGGCTCGATGACGGTTTGTCCCCAGGCGGCCGAGTCCGCAAGCGCCAGCCCGACGCAAAACCCAATGCCCAGCCGCAGCGGCCGAGTTCCCGTGCCGCAAGTCGCTCTTATTACGGCCACGCGAGCCTCCCTGTAAAAAGAACGCTTCCCGATCGAGGTATGACTAAAGTCTAGCGAGTTGAGCAGATACCGCTATTGGCCTTTGGGGAACCGCAGCCCTAGCGGGTGCATCTGTCCGAGGGCAAGGCACTGGAACGCCCGCTGCGATCAGCGCCAGGCCGAGGTAGCGCGGTGCCGCCTTGCCGGATCGACTCCCGCCCTGCGGATCCATTGGATGTCCCTTGGTTCGCCTCACGATCGGGAAGGCCATCCAGGAAGACTGGCCGCGCTAATTGACCTTTGGGAAGGAGGCAGAAACCTATTGCAGCCCAAAATGAGATCGCCCGAAAGGCCGGGAAACTAGTTTTAGTTTAAGTTGCCTGAGGACGACGCGAGCGCCGCCTGGATCGCACCGATCAGCAAGGCGGCAGGGAAGGGTTTTTGGAGATAGGCGCCGCAGCCCAAGCGAACGGCTTCCACCTCGATGGCACCGTCATCGACGGCGGTAATGAAAATGACAGGCAGCCAAGGATCGGAGCTCTGCAAGCGCCGCCTGAGCTCCAGTCCGGAAATCCCACCGAGCTGGATATCGAGCACGACGCACAAGATCGAGCTTGCCGGGTCGCGACCGAGAAAGGTTTCAGCCGATCCATAACCCTCAGTCGGAAATCCATGGGCGTTGAGCAGGCGCTCGACACTCCTCCGCATGCTGGGATCGTCCTCTACGACGGCTATCCTGCCTGGCAGGCTTTCCAAGGCGCGCCCCTTTCCCGTCTTGGCATCTGGGTAACCACATCCGGACGGTAGGCATAACCGGGCGCGTATGATACTGGCCTAAGGGGCAGAACCGCCTCTTTTTGGGGCGTTCAGGAGTCCCAGTCGCTCGGCGATCGACACCATCTCGGCCAGCGAATTCACTTTAAGCTTCTCCATGATCGCGTGCCTGTGGGCCTTCACCGTCCTTTCGGACGTGCCAAGTTCGAAAGCCACCTGCTTGTTGCGCTTACCGCGCACGACCATGTCGAAGACCTGAAACTCGCGCGGCGTCAGGCCGGCTGCGAGTGCATGAAGCTTGTCGATTCTATGATGCTCGGCGCAGCGTTTCTCGTTCTGCAGCAGCGCACGATTGATGGCCTCCAGCAGGTCCTTGGCCGAGACGGGCTTCTCCAGAAAATCCTCGGCACCCGCCTTGATGGCGCGAACAGTCGTGGCGATATCGCCGTGCCCGGTGAGGAAGACGGTCGGCAAAAGCGGCGCCTCTTGTGAAAGGCGGTCCTGCAGATCCGCGCCGCTCAGGCCGGGCATCTGCAGGTCGAGCAGTATGCAGCCTGGTTCCGCTGTCGGCAGGCGCGAAAGGATCTCTTCACCCGAACCGTAGGAAGCTACTCGAAACCCGGATGCCTCGACCAGCCGGCCGAGAGCCGTTCGAAACGACGCGTCGTCGTCGACAATGTGGATGACCGGTGTCATTGGATGCTCTGCGCCAGCGGCAGGTCGAAGCGAAAGACGGTGCCGCCCTCCGGGCGGTTGGCTGCCCAGATCCTGCCGCCATACGTCTCGATGATCGTCCGCGTGATGGACAGGCCTAGTCCGGTGCCTGCCGGCTTGGTGGTGTAGAAGGGATCGAAGACTGCGGCAAGCCGCTCATTGGGGATGCCGACGCCCGTATCCGAAATCGAGAGCTCGACCGTGGAGTTGTTGGTAATAGCGGTCTGGAATTCGAGTCTCCGCTCTGGCGAAGCCTTCTCATCCATCGCATCCATCGCATTCATCGCGAGATTGATGATGACCTGCTGGATGTGAACCCTGTCGGCGCGCACGGGCAGGTGCCTGGCCCCCCGAACCGAACGGACGGATACTTTCTGGCGTTCGGCTTCGGCGTGCAGGATGTTGATTGAACTGTCGAGAACCTCGTTGAGGTCGAAATCCTGCCAATCGATCTCGCCCCGCTTCTTGAGCATTTTGCGCAGGCGCTGAATGATGTCTCCCGCGCGCTGGTCATCGTCCTTTATGTCGGCGATGATCTGTTGGATGAGCTTGAGGTCGGGCTGATCGCTCTGAAGCAGTATCTCGGCCGCTTCCGCGTTGCTGCGTATCGCGCCGAGCGGCTGGTTGAGTTCATGCGCGATCGACGCGGACAGGGCGCCCGCCGTTGCGGACTGGTTGAGATGGACGACCTCGAGCAGGCGATGACTCGACTGGATTTCAGCTGCATGCCGGCGGCGACGCTCGTAGAACAGTCCGAGGATCGCCAGGCTCTGCGCCAGCAAGGCCAAGCCGACGAGGGTGATCTGCCATCGATACGTCTCCCAAAGCGTCGGCGTATAGTGAAGGATATTGGCGTCGTCCCGGAGGCTGGCCTTGTCCAAACCCCAGCGTTCTAGTTGACGCCAGTCGAGGACCGGAAAGTTGGTCGCATAGACAATCTGCGGAGCGGATTCGTCACCGGAAATACGTTCAATGACCTTGGCCGCAATGTCTTCGCCGATGGACCGATACGTCCCCATGTTGCCGCCCACTATTCCCAGGCCGACATACGAACTCAGCAGACCGTAGCTCGGCGCACCGGAAACCGCCGCGATTTTCGCGGCGGCATCGCGGGGGCGATACTTCGTGCCGCTGGCATCCTCGAAAATCGTAAGGATGAGCAGGATGGTCTGTGCCGTCAACTCTGTTTCGGCCATCATCGATTCGAGCGTGAGGCCGGAGAGATACTCAACGGGCAGATCGTGATATCTGTCGCCTAGGATCTGCCGGGCATTGTCCTGCCAGGATCGACCGAATTCAGCCGATCCAGACACCACCACGATCCGTCGAGCGTCGGGCTGCAGGCCGATTGCGAGATCGGTCGTCTTCGCGATGTCGTAAGCGCTGACCACCCCTTTCATGTCCGGCCGGGGAGAAAGTCGCTTCAGCGACCTCTCGCTCAGGTCTCCAAAGATGATGGCGGCGGTCGGGGCAATGGGGCTACGATGATCCAATATGAAGCGCAAAGCTTCAGGGCCGACCGCGACAACCACGTGAAGAGGAATGCTTTCGAATTTTGCGTGCAAACCATCAGCCAAACGTCGCAGATGGTCCGGTGTAGAAAAACGGCCGCTATCCAGGAATTCCGTATAGATCTCCAGCTTCGTCGTCGCCAGCTTTCCGAGGCCCTTTGCCAGTCCGTCGGCGATCTCGATGGCAGATGTCATCGTGCTGCTATCCTGGTGCAGGATCAAAATACGGTGGACGGCCGGGTCGGCGCTCGCAGTCGCAATGGTCAGGCTCGCTTGAAACGCAAGAATGGCGGCCGCTGACAGGACGTTTCGGGTCGATCGTCCGTTGTAACTTCTGATAAGGGCCGTTTTGGAGACCGCCGACGCAAGTCGACCTAAGCAGCGGATTGCTCGTACGGTCAGCCTGAGGATCCCCGGCGGGTTGCAGGTTTGTGAGGCAAAGAACGCGATCACGAGAGGAAGCAAGGAGCGGGCGTGCGACGGCAAGGCCAAGCAGGATAGAGCCAGCATCGTGCGCACCATGCGGAAACGCTCCTCTGCCAGCCCACCCCAGCCAATATTAGCAGCCGTCTGCGTCATGCGGACAGTAACCCAGGCAACCCCGTACTGGTGAAGATCAGGGCAAGGTGGGCACGAACTCTGGGGTGAGCTGATGCCCGCCCCCCGCGGCTGTGTCCGCCTGGATCACCTTGGTTCCCTCACCTGACGTTCTGGGGTGACTACTCCCAGTTATATTTCATTTTTCGCCGGTTACCCTCGCTGCGTAATTTACATCCGCGAGCCTGTTCTTGCAATACTCCCAGTATTCTGAACGGATAACGGTGGGATGACGGCGACGGTTCGCGGAATGCGCCGGCGGATGACAACGGATCAACAGGTAGGCGGCCTGACCGGCAAGCGCAATTTGATTTGCGATTTTATAAGCTTGGTTCCGACCGAGCTCGCGCTATGGATGTTCAGAAATTACCCTGTCACCCACGTAACTTACATTCCGCAGCCGCCTCCATGCGATAGGCTAGGGTGGTCTCGGGATACGAGTTGCGCCATGAGGATGGACGACGAACCGGCTGATAGACGAAGAGCGGTCTCGGCGGCAGTGCGTCGATTCCCGCAATTTGAATTGGCGATCCATCGGCTGATGGACCGAAGTGAAGGCTTTCACGATATGTGCGAGGAACTTGCAGAAGCGGAGCTCGCACTGTCGAGGATCGACAAGGTCCCGCCGGCATTGCGCGAGTCCAGACGAGCCGAATGGCAGGAACTGGTGGATCGGTTGGTTGGGGAAGTCGGAGCCGTGCTGCACACGGATGCGGCCCGGAAACCGCATGTCATTCCTTGGCCGCCACGCCAGAACTAAGCGGAGGCCGGCTTGGAATTTCTGTCTGGCAAGCGTAACCCAAAGCCTGTTCTTCTCGCGTTCCCAACCCACGGCGCCCCGACAGCGGACCGACGGCTTCGGATTCCGCACGGGAATGTCCCTGTTGTTCCCGGAGTAGGCCCAGAACTGTCCGTCCGTGACAGCCACGAACCAAATGTACCGTTGTCGATATGAAAGACGATTGGAATCCGATATCCATTAGCTGAGCAGCGCGAATGCATATATGTTGTCACTGCGATCTGCGCGAGACGATCGAATCGGACATGAAGTAAAAGACGGAATTAGAGGGGACTTCGATATGGGAATCATCCGAGCTCTGGTGTTGGCTTCGGCGGGAACAGCGGCAGCGCTGTTTGCGGTGCCGGCGATCGCTGCGGACGCTGCGACGCAACTTCCTGAAGCCGCACCCGTGCCTGCTGAAGCCGCACCGGCCTGGACCTTCACCGCAGAGCCCTATTTCTGGATGGCAGGCATAAAGGGCAGGGTCGGCGTCAGGGGCTTGTCGCCGGTAGATATCGACGTCGATTTCGGCCAGATTTTCGACCACATCGATTGGTCTCCCCCGCCGGTCATGCTTGCCGGTGAGGCGCGCAATGGCCGCTACGCTCTTTTCACCGACTTCATCTATCTGGGACTCGAGGCCGATGGCACGTCGCCCGGCCCGTTGGCTCTTTTTTCAGCCGAAGCGAACTTGAACACGGTGGTGTGGACCTTCGGCGGCTCCTATCGGGTCGTCGACAATGGCACCGCGACCTTGGACGTTCTGGCCGGCGGACGGCTCTGGTACCTAGATGCGGATTTGACCGTTACTGGCCCTCTCGCCACGAGGGAGGCCAGCGGCAGCAAGACCTGGGTCGACCCCGTGATTGGTGTGGCCGGCGATGTTGCTCTCGGTAACGGTTTCGGACTCCATGGCGAGGCGGATGTCGGTGGCTTCGGCCTTGGCGCCGACATCGATTGGCAAGTGCAGGGCACGCTTCAATACCGGTACAGTGATTCGGTCACGCTGGAAGCGGGCTATCGCTACCTTGCCGTAGACTACGAGGACGACGGATTTGTGTTTGACATAGCAATGCAGGGACCAATCATCGGCGCCAGATTTCGGTTCTGATCGGATCTGCGCCGGCGATTTTTAAATAGATCACGGTCGCGTGTCTGAGGTTCGCGCTAGCAGTGCAGTGCTGATCGTTTTCACTCCCGGTTGCGGGGGCGGCTTTCGCGACCCGAGGTCGCTTTGGGACGACTTCGAACGGGAGAAGAGTTTGGGAAACTGTTTCGTGGGTCTGTCCACAGTCAGACGTATCAGCAACGTTTTGTTGGCGTCGGCGTTGGTTGGCCTGCTGTGGGGGTGCGCGTCCCGTCCGACGAATGTGCTGCTGCCCGTGGCCGATACCTCTCCTTCCTCAAGCAAGGTGGAGATGCTGGTCACAACGACACGCAGTCGTTCCTCCAATCCGGCACAAATGTATACGGGCGAGCGCGGACTGGCCCCCTCGTTCGCGGAGATTACGGTGTCGATCCCTCCGGCATCGGTCCGCAAGGTTGGAGAGGTCGCATGGCCCAAGAAGCTGCCATCAAACCCGGCGACTGATTTCGCAGTCGTGCAGGCCCAGGAATTGACGCTCCAGACAGCGAAGGGGTGGCTTAGCGCCTCCGTCAGGAAGAGCCCGGATCACAGCGTCCTCGTCTTCATTCACGGATTCAACAATCGCTTTGAAGACTCGGTCTATCGTTTTGCGCAGATCGCAAAGGACACCGGCACGCAGAGCGTTCCGATCCTGGTCACATGGCCCTCCCGAGGCAGTGCGCTGGCCTATGGCTACGATCGTGAAAGCACCAACTACACGCGAAATGCGCTTGAGCTGCTGTTCCAATATCTTGCACGCGATTCTGAAATAAAGGAAGTTTCGATCCTCGCCCATTCGATGGGCAACTGGCTTGCGTTGGAAGGCTTGCGCCAGATGGCCATCCGCAATGGCGGCCTTCCGGCGAAGTTCAAAAACGTCATGCTGGCCGCGCCTGACGTCGATGTCGACGTGTTTCGCACTCAGATTGCCGACATGGGCAAACAGCACCCGCAGTTCACCCTCTTTGTCTCGCAGGACGATCGCGCGCTGAAAGTTTCGCGACGGGTCTGGGGCGATATCCCCCGGCTCGGATCGATTGATCCGGAACAAGCTCCATACAAGGAAGAACTCGCCACCAACAACATAACCGTCATCGATCTGACCAAAGTCAAATCCGGAGATCCTTTGCATCACGGCAAGTTCGCGGAGTCACCGCAGATCGTGCAACTGATCGGGGCGCGTATGGCCGGCGGCCAGACGTTGACCGACAACAGGATAGGCCTCGGCGACACGATCATCCACGCAACGACCGGTGCGGCGGCAGCGGCCGGCAGCGCGGCAGGGCTGGTGATTGCGGCACCTGTTGCGGCGGTCGATCAAAACAGCAGGGAAAATCTTGGCAATCACATCAGCGCCTTGACGGGTTCCCAGACCAGCCAGAAATCGAACCCTAGCAGTAAGGATTGCGCTGCCTCCTCTCCGACTAGGAAAGACTGCAAGAAATAATCATTCGTCGAAGCCAAAGCGGCAGCACTGAAGCCGATGACGGGGAGAGTCAACCGCATCCGCAGGAACGTTGCCGCGGTCCTGTCTGGGCTGAAAGGGGGAATGATTGCACCGCATCACTCGGATCTCGCTTGCCATCATCCTTTCGCTAGCCGTCGCAATCCTGACTGCCTGGGCCGGACTTGCCATGTGGTATCGTCTGCCTGCGGCTGAGCTTGGACGGGCTGTGGCCGGCGTCCTTTTCATCTTGTTCGGCCTCGCCACTATCATCGCGCTGTTCAGCCGGTTTCGCATCAGGGCGCTTGTCCTGTTTGCAGTTGCGTTTGCTGTGGTTCTGGTTTGGTGGAGCACCATCAGGCCTTTCGATCACGCGGACTGGGCGCCCGACGTCGCCCGTCAGGTGACCGGCACCCGCGACGGGAACCTGTTGACGCTGACTGATGTGCGCGACTTCGAATGGCGTAGCGCTACTGATTTCACCGAACGCTGGACAACGCGGACCTACGACCTCTCCAACCTTCAGACGGTCGACCTCTTCATGTCTTATTGGTCCGGGACCAAAATCGCCCATGTCATCATAAGCTTCGGCTTTGCAGGAGGTGACTATCTTGCCTGGTCGATTGAGGTGCGACGCCAGGGAGGCGGCAAGTTTTCTCCCATGGCAGACCTGTTCAAGAGCAATCCGCTGGTCATTATTGCGGCTGACGAGCGAGACGTCGTCGGCGTCAGGTCAAACATTCGGGGAGAGGATGTCCAAATCTATCGGCTAAAAGTGTCACCGGAAGCGGCCCGGGCGCTCTTGCTGGAATACGTCTTGGACGCAAATGCACTTTCCACGACTCCAGAATTCTATAATTCCATCACGACGAACTGCACGACCACGATCGTCAAGATGATGCGAGCGGTCGGTGACGTGGTCCCCCTTGACTGGCGCCTCATCGTTAACGGCTACCTTCCCGAATATGCGTATGCACAGGGTGCACTCGACACCCGCTTGCCATTGTCAGACTTAAGAGCGTTAGCCCACATAGACGAGCGCGCACGAAAGTCAGGCCTGTCGCCGGATTTTTCGAGATTGATCCGTGTTGGCGTACCGTCTCCGCCCTAAGTGCGCAAGCTCACAAGGTGGCCGGCGTTCGCGAGATCATCGAGGCGGCCGGCGCATGCCTACGCTATCTTCCGCCCTACTCGCCGGACCTCAATCCGATCGAGTCTAAATAGGCGAACGTCCTTTCAGCATACCAACGAGAGCCTTCCCGTCAGTATAATACGGATCCCCGCCGCCGTTGCGGCCGTCTTTGGTGGCGCCAATTCCTGAAATCTCGTAACTGGAGGAAAGCTGTCCGGCTGCCGTCAGGTCGCTGATGACCAGATCGCGTTCCGCGTCGACATCGGGGCCTATGTGGTGGGTGATTTGGCCGGTGTCATGGCTAAATCCGACGCCGCGATCGAAACTGGCCGAACCCAGCCAAAGCGGACGGCCGTCGCTGCCCAACTTCTTGGTCAGCCAGAAACGGACATGATTGCGCTGGTCCGCGCTGTCTCCGACCGGTTTTTCGAAAGCCAGGTCTTGCTTCCTTCCCTCAAAAAGCAAGGCGCTGACAGGAGCATCCAGATCGGGTCGGTGGAGCACGACGCTGAGACCGATATCGATGGAAGAACGGAGCGTGATGGGGTCGGCAGGGCCCCAGTCAGCTGCCACGAATGCACGAATGACCTCTTCCTTTGTTCCGACGAGCCCGACGTTGATCGGATCGCCCGGGATATCCTGCTCGGTATGCGTGAGCATGCTGCCGAAGTCCGATACCCGTGAGGCATCTCGAAACACCCAGATTTCCGGCACGACGAAATAGGCGATGAGCAAATAGACGATCGCTACACCAAGTACAACGGTGGTGGCAGTCCGTATATTGGTTCGACGCCACATGGGCATTCTATCCTCTATTTTGCTCCGGGCTGCGGTGGTGCGGCAGCACCTCGCCAATTCCTACGCTGCCGGTCACGGAGAGGGCGGCGCTGCGCCCACTGACCTGTAGTCATGGTTCTGGCTCAGTCCCTTCAGGAGGCCCGCGATCCCTCAAATCCTTGGCCCGCACTTTGTCGAGTTTGCCAAAATCGGTCATGATGCTTACCAGGGCGCTCCCCGTCCAACCGAATGTGAACAACCCCGACATCGCTATGATCGGTCCGACCAAACGCCATCGATCAGGCAAACTAATGCTGCCCTCGCCGAGCGTCGTATAGCTCTCCAGGACGTAGTAGTAGCTGTCACGCATTGACGGAATTGATCCGGCCAAAAATATAGGGATGGCCCAGAGGAGCGTTTCGGCGAAATGCAATGCTGCCAGAGACCCTATCGTGATGGCGAGCAACAGGTTGAGGCGCCAATATGCCGTGGTTTCATTCACCTGAACCCAAGACTCGCTGAAGCGCTGATGGATTGTCCGAATTCCCGCGCCGTGGACGAAAATAATGACAATCATTATCAACGTGCCGAAAACAATTTCCAAAACCGGCCTGGGAGATGCCCCTTCGTCCATCGAGTTGTCTTTCTAGCCTAATGAATGCGAGTTCGATTGTTTGAAGGAAGCACTCTCGTGGGGATTTGGCCGTAGTTGCCAGTGCGGCCAGCACAATCGGGAGTGCGAGCGGGCTGCATCAGGCTCCACCTCCTGTCTGCGGTTCGGTTGCATGTCGTCGGCCTGACTTAGAAGGCGCCATCACCCGGACCTTTACGTGTGTCGAACCAGAAACTTGCATTCTCCGTAATTCGATGAATCCGGCAACCCGCGAGACGAACCAGACGGATGCCATGTCGGGGGTGTCGCGCGACCGGTTCGGCTGCATCGGATTGCGAGACGGCCGCGCTCGCCCTCAATAGCACGGCGGGTAAGGGTAATAACCACAGTAGGGCGGATATGCGTATGGGGCGGCGGCACCGACGGCAGCGCCAAGAGCGGCTCCGGCAACTGCGGCCCCCGCCACAGCGCCAGCACCATACCAAGCTCCACGATAGACAGGAGCATGCCAGTATGCGCCACCGTGATAACCGTATCCGCCACCATGCCAGACCGCGCCGCCGTAGCCGCCCACATGGGCGAATCCGCCACCGCCCGGTCCGCGAAACGCGAAGGCGTCAATGAAAAGTGCCGCAGGCCCGCTCGCATTGTTGAGACTGCCTTCCAGAACGGCAACGTCGAACGTCAGCGTGTTCCCCTCAAGTTTCGGAGCCTTGAGCGTAACCACGGCATCATCCACCTCCGAGCCGTCTCCCCCAAGAACTGAGACCGTTGCGTTCGGCGGGTCGACGGCGAAGCTGTCCTTGCCCTCATCCCACTGCATAATGAACTGCTCGGTCGCAACATGACCGGCGGCCCGCACCGGCCGATCGGCAAAGACGATTGAGTTTTTCGAAACGCCGGTCAGGACGAGCTTGCCGCCGTCGAGCGTGGCGCCCTGCGCATTGATGACGGCGAGCGACGGAATCGGTCCTGTCGCCGTAGCCGCGCCGATGGTCTTCTCCAGCGGGACATGCGGCTTCTTGGTTGTATCCTGGGCGACGGCTCCGGTGGTTGCCAACCCCAGGCCTCCGACAAAGAGCATCAGACGTGCGGCGTGATTGAATGTCATGGCAAATCTCCTCAGATGTTAGCCGCCTTCGGCGGACCTGATGTCACTGCACAGGACGCCAACGCCCAGTATGAACGAGAGTAGCTGCACAGCACCTCCTGATCCCGAGCGCAGCTACTTGACCAACCCAATATTGAGCAATTGAACCCGACGGTTGTCCGCTGCCTTCGGATTGGCGGGGTCGACCGGCATCTCTGATCCCACTCCGATTGAGAACAAGCGATTCGGTGCCACCGAAAAGGTCGTCCCCAGCGCTTCCGCAATGGCTTCAGCGCGCCGTGCGCTGAGGTCAAGGTTGCGCTTGGCATCGCCGGTGGCATTGGTGTGCCCAACGACGAGAAATTTGTAGCGGAGCAGCAGCGGATGATGGAGCGCGTCGGCGATCAAGCCAAGCGTCCTATAAGACCCGGGTTCGATTGCGACGGAGTTGTTCTCGAAGTTGATCTCGACAAAGAACTGCGGGAGGGTCGCCAGTTGGCTCCAGTGGGGCAGACTGGCAATCCCCTTGCCCGGATTGGCAGCCAATTCTTGCGCAAGCATCGCCACGTCGACGGCTGATGCGGCTTCGGCGACCTGTCCTAAGGTGTTGACGAGTTGATGTTCACTCAACTGCTGAGCCCCGGCGTCGCCGGCAGCGGCCAGTAGAACGGTCAGCGCCAAGGTATTGCGAAATCGACGAATAGACATTTTCTTTTCTCCCGGTCTCAACATGGGTCACCGCCATCCAGCATCGGTGATGGCCTGACTGCATTTCGCGCCGACGATACGCGTCGCCTTCAGGAGACATCCAAGAATGTGCGCCTTGCCCGGGACCACGCCTCTGCACGCCCGGGCCGCATCACGCGCACAGATCTTGTCGACGCTTGCCTGCGCCGCCAGTCGTAGCTGGATCGAGGCGATCACGTCGGCCATGGTCGAGGTGCAGGCCGGTGAGACGTTCGCCTGATGCTGCGCAAGGCAGTTCTGGATTCGCCCATTGCCGAGATTGAGGCCTTTGCAGAATTTCTTGACGTCGGCGCCGCACTCCTTGGCAAGCAATGTTGCGGCGTCGGCATAGCTGATGGTTTGCGTCCGCCCGACCCCGGTTTGGACAAGAACGGCAATCAGGACCGTTCCGCTAAGAACGCTCAGTCTCTTGGCCATGCGTCACTCCCATCTCTGGTTGCTGTCGTTCAAAAATTTCGCCTAACCGCAGACATCAGCTCACGGCGTCGGTTGGCGCATTCCCAATGAACGTTGGCCCATTACTTGACCGGACGGAACGTAACTAACTGTATGCTACGGGCAGAATTGCAGTCGTTCCTCGAGGGCGAGGCGGGCGCACGAAATGGACAGGCTCTGAGTGGTATCACCGAGTCCGAATGTGTCGCCGTCAGGCGGCGGCAGATAATCCCGATAGGCGATCGGCAGGATGGTGCGCGAAATCATGTTCCAGTCTTCGCTGATGGAAATCGGAATGACTGGCTGAACGTTCGTCGTAAAGCCGTCATCGTCGGCGCCGGCGCCGACATCGAAGTTCATCTGAAACGGAACGCTGATAAGGCTCGCGATAGGATTGGAGAGCTGCTTCGCCAGTTCGTCGGCGTCTTGAGCGAACGACTCGCCTGTGTAGGCGATCAAGCACGCAAACGCGGCCAGTGCAGCGGCAAGACGGTCGGTCATCGATTCCCTCCCGAAAAGGAGCATGCGGCGGCTTGCGCCGCCGCATGCTCCATTCATCATTTCACCAGTTCGATCTCGCTCGGGCGCCACTCCTTCGTGAAGAACGGCTCCAGCGGGCTGTAGAGGCGCAGGAGCGTAAACCAGCCTTTCTTCGGGTCGGTCTGTATCCAGTTTCCGCGCGGCACGCCGTCGGGCTGGGTCGGGCCGAAGTAGATGGTCGTGGAGCCGTCTGCCGCTGCCTCGGCTGCAGGCGATGGATAGCTTTGGCTGCCGGCGCGCGGGTAACCCTGCGGTGTGTCGAGCATTGAGCGGGTCATGTTGTCGTAGAGCGTGAACGACCAGAAGTTCGCTTCCGGAATGCCCTTCGGCAGCGTCACCTTGTAGGTCTTGGCGCCGTCAAAGAAGTTCTTGTCGGCATCCGTCATGGCAAACAGATATTGCGACCCGATACCGGTCAGACGCATAGCCATGCCAGGCGTGATGCCGGTGACGCCGTAGAAGAAATTGGTGCGCGCATCCATGGTGCGGTAGCCGGTGGCTGGATAGGGCTTGACGCCTTCGGGCGTTATTTCAGGGATCGGTGTCTCGAACTCGTAGCCGGTCTGGAACAAATAATTCATCCAGGATGAATCGGGATAGTAGAACCAGCTCGGATCGCGTGTATTCATGAACAAGGTGCGCGAGGTTGCGTTGGCGACCGCGAGCCCTTCGGTCATGATCTTCTTCATGCGCTCGTCGGGCGCGAAGGGCTTGCCCTTGACGATGCCGATCGCCGCGATCGGACCCATCAGCTCCGGGTCGAGCGAGGTGGCCGGTTCGTTCTGCACGACCTCGTTGAGCATTTCGTAAAAGCTCCAGTCGTTGGGCGGAAGCGTGTTCATCACCTTGCCGCTTCCGTTGTGAAAGACGGTTGGCGGAGGCGGAGCGACTTTCCCGAGCTTGACTTTCCCGGCCAGGAAGTCGGCGACTGGAGTGCCGACACCGCCGACTTCGAAAGGATAGACCTTGGTGAACTTCTTGATCACTTCGACCGCCGGCTTGGGATCGTTATTTTCCAGGAACGACCGGCCGAACCACACGATGGAATTGGTGCGCGCGTGCGCGACGAAGAACCCGCCTTGCGGCAGCGGTCCCGTGTAGTCCGGCCCCACGATCAGATACTTGCCGCCCTCGCCGCGGTCGGGTCCGGGCGCGCCCACGTCGATCACCCAGCGGAACCAGGCATCCTGCACAGCGCCAAGAAACTTGGGCGGAGTCTCCAGCACAACAGGTCCCTTGCTGAGATCGAGGGTGCCCATCACGTAGATCGTGTCGGCATTCGCGGTCAGGAACAGCGACTTGGCATCCATCAACTGTTCGAAAACAATGACCTCGTTGTCCTTGACGCCAACGCTTTGCAGACCCTTGCGGAAGCCCTGAATGCTGACGCCCCGCATGTTGTCCATGAAGGCGCGGTAGGCGTAGGTGAAGTCGAGGTTGTCGTAGAGCCTCTCTGCGGTTGCCTTGCTCGGCACGCCGTCCTTGAACTCGAAGTTGCCGATATTGGTCTCGACTCTGTCCGGCGTGACGAGTGACGGCGGGATTTCGGCCGCCTGGCTGTTGGCCTGAATGCTACCAGCGAGGAAGGTGGATGCGGCGAGGAGCACCATCAATCCGGGGCGCCTGCTGTGTATCGGTTTCATTGCTTAGTCCCTTTCTCCAGTTCACAGGTTTTTGGTTACGCTCGCTCCAAGCCGACAGAGCGGGTTACGGCTTGCCAAGCTGGCGGATGAAATCGATCATGTGGGACGCAGCTATCTCAGGCTGTTCCAGAGGCATGAGATGGGCCGCCGCAGGCACGTTGATCAGCGTCGCGCGATCACCCAGCTCCTTCTGGAGCGCCTCGCCGTTTTCAGGAGGCGCGATCTGATCCTCCGCACCCTGTAGGATCAAATACTTGGTCTGCCCCGGAGGCGCCCACCAGGCCTCAAGCGGCGTGGATTCGGCAGCCTGCTTTTCGATCGGCCCCGCTTCGGGAGCACGAGACGGCTTGAACAGCGCCCAGATTCGCTCGGAATCGTCCGGGTTGGAAACAAAATACGGCATGATCGCCAGCACTTCGGAATCGCTGGACGCCGGGTTGAGCAAAATGGCCAACGCGTGGCCGGCGGCCGGCTTGGGTTGTACCTTCCCGCCCGCCGCCAGCAGGATGACACTTCGCGTCAGCTCAGGATGAGATGCGGCCAACATGCGGGCAACACGGTTGCCGAAGTCGTTGCCTGCCACATTGACCGGCCCCAGCTTCAGGGCCTGAATAACCCCCGCGACATCGTCCGCAAGCGTCTGGAGCGTGATGCCGGTGCTTGAACCAGTACTGTTGCCTGAGCCTCGGAAGTCGATACCGATGACACGGTAGCCAGCCTTGGCAAGGGCCTCCGCCAGACCATCCAGATAGCCGACGGTAAGGGTTGCGCCCGGTAGCAAGACGATCGCCTCGCCTTCGCCTCGGCTGACGTACTCGATGCTGGAGTCGGCGAGCTTGACGATACCGGTCTCGACGGTCTGTGCGTGCGTGATTGTTGGGGATGTCAGCAGCACGAGGGCGGCGGCAACCACTATCGCGCCGATCAAGTTTGTTTCAACCCAAGGGGTCGGTCGCGCCTTCAGCGACAGCGCGAAGGGCAGTTGCGATGATCGAGTGAAAAGTCGACGTGAGTGCCGAAACAGTGAGACGTTCATTTCGGAAGTCCCTTTGGCGATTGCGACACGATCTTCCTTTGTCCGTCCGGCCGGATGATCAGCTGAAACCGAGATGCGAGGTCGATGTGTCCACGGGCCGCGCCATACGCGCGGCCGGCCGATAGCGGCGGCAAAGTTCGGCGGCCCCGATCACGCTCAGGGCCGCCGATGTCCGCCTCAGTTCAATTGCACCGTCAACTTGTCGATCGTTCCGGTGAACTCGAACGGCACGCGATAGTCCTTGTCCTCGACGCCGGTGCGGGTATCGACGCCGACATCGAATGTCTCGTCCCACGGCATCAGGGCAGGCACCGTATGGGGGATTTTCTGGCTGGCGACCTCCTTGCCGTCCACCTTCAGGACGCCGCTGCCGCCGCTGGCCATGTTGTGACTGTCTGACGTGAAGTCGAAGACGATGGTGTGCTTGCCCGGCGTCAGCGCGTCAGGGCCCTCCCAGCGGAATCGCTGCAGGTCCATGAAATTGTAGAGAAACACCGGCTTGCCCTTGAGCAGATAGAGGCCGTAGCCGGCAAATTTGCCGCCCGTCGTGACGAGCATGCCGTCGGCGCCGTTTGCGGGAACCTCGATATCCGCGGTGATGGTGTAGGACTTGTTCACGACGTTGGGCGCGTCTCCGCCGGGCAGGCCCGAGATCACGCCAGCATAGGTGAACACCTTCCGTCCGGCGGTCGCGCTTGGCCGGGGTGTCTCGAGGCGCTCGAGGATCGAGTTGTCGAGCGGGAACACGTCGTATTTCGCGGCTTCGAGCAGGAACAGTTGCTGCATTTCGCTCAGCTTGTCGGGATTGGTCGCCGCGAGGTCGTTTGCCTGGGAGAAGTCGTCGGTGAGATTGTAGAGTTCCCATTTATAGCCGTTGACGACTTCCGGCATCGCGGCCTTCCCCATCAGCCAGGGTGCGGCTGGTGGGGTTGTGCATGCATACCAGCCCTCGTGGTAGATGCCTCGGTTGCCGAACATTTCGAAGTACTGCGTCTGTCGAGCGGAAGGAGCTTCGGCGTTAGCCTTGTCCCAGGTATAGGCCATGCTCACCCCTTCGATCGGCTTCTGGGCAACACCATTGACCATCACCGGCGCCGGAATGCCCGCGGCTTCGAGGATCGTCGGCACGATGTCGATGACATGGTGGAACTGGTTGCGGACGCCGCCGGCATCCTTGATGCGGGCCGGCCACGCCATCGCCATGCCCTGCCGCGTGCCGCCGAAATGCGAGGCGACCTGCTTGGTCCATTTAAACGGCGTGTCGAAAGCCCATGACCAGGCCACCGACATATGCGGGTAGGTCTGGTCGGAACCCCACGCGTCATAGAACTTCATCTGCTCGGCAACCGGGACTGTCAGGCCCTCGATGGTGATCAGTTCACTCGGCGTGCCGAGCGTGCTCCCTTCCGCGCTCGTGCCATTGTCGCCCTCGATGTAGATGATGAGGGTGTTGTCGAGTTTGCCGACGTCCTCCACCGCCTGGATTACCCGACCGATCTCGTTGTCGGAGTAGGCCACGTAGGCGGCGAATACCTCGGCTTGCCGGGCGAAGAGCTTCTTGCTCTCGGGGTCGAGCGTATCCCATTTCGGCAGGTCGTCCGGCCAGGCGGTCAGCAGCGTATTCTGCGGGATGACGCCGAGACGCTTCTGGTTGGCGAATATCTCGTCACGCATGGCGTTCCAGCCGTTGTCAAACTTGCCCTTGAACTTCTCAATCCATTCGGGCGTCGGATGATGCGGTGCGTGCGTGGCGCCGGGAACATAGTAGACAAAGAACGGCTTGTCGGGCGCTGTCGCGTTCAACTGCTTGATGTGGTTGATCGCGTTGTCGGCCTCGTCGGTGATCAGGTTGTAGCCGGGCTTGTCAACCCAAGGGAAAATCTGCGTGTGGTCCTGGAAGAGATAGGGCTGCCACTGGTTGGTGTCGCCACCCATGAAGCCATAAAAATAGTCGAAACCCATGCCGGACGGCCATTGGTCGAAAGGCCCGGAGCTGCTGTACTGGAAAGACGGCGTATTGTGGTTCTTGCCGAACCAGGACGTCGCATAGCCGTTCTGCTTCAGGATCGTGCCGATCGTGGCGTTCTCCACACCAAGGATGGAGTCGTAGCCCGGATAGCCGGTGGCCTGCTCGGAAATGACACCGAAGCCGCTCGAATGATGATTGCGTCCGGTAATCAGCGCTGCCCGTGTCGGCGAGCAGAGCGCCGTGGAGTTGAACTGCGTGTAGCGGAGTCCCGACTGCGCGATCCGGTCGAGCGCCGGTGTCGGGACGACGCCGCCGAAAGTGCCTGAGACTCCATACCCGGCATCGTCGGTCATGATCAGAAGGACGTTCGGCGCGCCCTTGGGCGGCACGATTTGCGGCGGCCAATAGGGCTTCGAGTCCTTGGCGCTGAGATTGATCTCACCGCCGAACGCGTCCGGCGGATTGGGAAGGTACCTCCCGTCGACAGTCGTCGTGGCGCTGGGCGAGCCCGGCGTACCGGTGATGGTCTGCGCGTGGATTGGCGCAATGTAGAACCCACTTGAGATCAGAAATGACGTTAGCAACAACGTGCGAGATTTCATGACAAGCCTCCTGCCTTTCACTTGATGTGATTGGATCTTCCGCGATTGTGTCTTGGCTATTTCCGCTGCGTCGGCGAACAGCGGGCTCTCGGCTCCGTTGCCCGCGGTTAGTCCCCTAATACAGGACAGCACGTCGATAGGTGCGGCGCGCCACGCCGGCATAGGAGACGGGGGTCAAAGGCATGCCGATGATGTCGATGAAGACAGAGACGTCGGAACCTTTGTCAGGCATGTCGCCGCTGACGATTTTCACCGTATACGAGAGGTCGCTGCCGTTCAAAACCGGTTCTTCCAAGACGACCACGACCTGTTTCAACTGGCCTCCCTCGAGAATCGACAGGTCGGCGTTCGGTGGATCGGACAGGAAGCTGTCCTTGCCCTTGCTCCAGAACGGTATGAAGGCCGCCGTTTTCATGTTCCCGGCAACGCGCTCCGGACGGTCCGAGAAGAACAGCGTCGAGCTGCCGACATCCATCAGCGTCAGTTTGTTCGTCGCCTTGTCATAGGTCATCGCGTCGGCGGTCTGGACGAACAGAAAATCGGCCATGTCTTCGGCCGCTTGTGCGCCCCGAGCCTTCAGCGAGGCAGCCGTCGCGGCGAAAGCCGAGGCGGCCAGAAGAAGATTCCGTCTTGTCGTGAGCATGTCGTACTCCTTGTCCGGTCCACGTGTGTGAATTACCTTACTCAACGGCATGGTTGGCGCGTTTTCATTTGGGCGGAAACGTAAGTAACGGTAAAATACAGGCTATTCTGAAGTATCGAGCAGGCCTGCCATGGGTCATTTTTTCGGGAACAAAAGCGTGATTCCGGTGCGAAACCCAAACCCGTCGGGACCGCTGTCGGGGCTTTCAGCCCAATAGCGGACGCCGGCGAAGAGGCTGATTGGCTGCTTGTCAACGACGACCAGCTTCGCGATCTGGAAGTTGATTGGAACCGACCATTCCTCGGCCTCCCAATTGTAGCTGCTCTCCGTGTTTAGCGTGAACGTCCAGGCATCCTTCGTCGTGTAGGAGACGAAGGGCTGCAGAAAGGTCGAACTGATGTCGCTGCGGTCGCTGTCGCCGGCGAACGACCAGATGTGGTTGGCCAGCATCCCGACCGTCCATCCGTGGCTCTGCTTCAGCACGACTGCGGTCGGGCCAGCGCCCCATTTGCCGCCGCCGAGCAGGTCGTCGGTCGCGGTAGGAACCAGAAACACCGGGCCGACGCCCCAGACGATGCCGGACTCGGTCGGTTGGGACGGCGAGGGGTTATGTCGCCGAGGCCGAATTGCTCGCCCGACGGGCCGGCTATGTCGTTCTGCCAGATCACCGGCGCGATCGTGCGCGAGATCATATTCCAGTTGGCATTCAGCGAGACGGGGATGACCGGCTGGATGTTGACGTAGGCCTTCTCGCCGTCGTTCGGGTAGCCGCTGTCGTAATTGGATTGGAACGGCACGCTGATCAGCGAGGCGATCGGGTTCGAAAGCTTTTTGGCGAGGTCCTGCGTGTCGTCCTGGGCAGACGCCGCGCCGCTGAACAACAACGCCGGAAAGAACAAGGCAGTAACTTGCAGAACCCGAGTGGCAGATCGAATATCCATTGCCCCTCCATATCGGTGGGAAATAGTGTCGGGTGTCACCGAACGCCCGGTGCTTGCCATGCTGCGCAGATATTAAATTCAACTGCTGGACCGGGGCTCCGCCGCCCTGAGTGCTAGCCAACCGTTGCTGGCGTAGAGTAGGGCAGCCTATACTCCACAGGGCAAGTAGCGGGTGTGTAACTTACGTGGGCAACTGGTAGTCCGAACGGCAGCAATCGTCCTCTCAGGAGGATGCAACCTGACCATGTAAAGGTCGGCAACGGGTGCATAGTGTTGAAAATTGGCGCTGCCCTTCACAGGTGAAGACCAATGGGGCCTCATGATGCTTCTGGAAAGGGCCGGCGATACGTTTCCTACAAGATCACTTGTGCCATGCGGTTTTTACCATTGCGGCGACGCCAGGCGAACGGAGAAGAGCCTGCATATGCTCTGCCAGATCGTGCTCACCGCGCGCCTCCGATCTTCGGAAGATATCGGGCCTTGGCCCGGCGATCACCTTCCCTGACCGCAGGATAGCGCATACAGCCAGCCGCGCCATTTCCTCAGTCCGGCTGGCTCTGTCGTGGTCGCGGTTACTGCCGTCCATTTCGTGGATTGCCTTGCCGAACGCCGTGTACCCTGCCTTGTGCGCCTTTTATGGGCGTTCATGCCGACCGCGCTCGCTGCGGGATGTTCAGCAAATACCCCGTCACCCCACGTAACTTACATTCCGCTACCGCCTCCATACGATTATGCTGCTGCGGTCCCGGGAAAACACGAATTGCGCCATGAGGATGGAAGACGAACCGCCTGATGGAGCAGCGGCGCTTCGGAAACTGCGTGCTGCGTGCCAAGGAGAGCGCAATGAATAGCCGTCCAAGATCGTTGTGGATTCGATCCCTCGCCACACGCGTTCTCTTATCGGTTGGTCTCGGAGGTTCTATTGCGACCGCCACAGCCCAAGACCCGAGCGCTGACGTAAGGATCGTTGGCGACCAGGTGCGAAGCCAGGGCTTTCCTTGCGACAATCCAAGCTCGGCTGAGCGTATCGAAGCGGAGTCCGCCCCCAATCACACTGTCTACCTGCTCAAGTGCGAGGGCGTGACTTACCGGGTGGTTCTGATTCCAGATCAAGCAGCTCAAGTGACCGAAGCTAAGTAAACCCGCCCCTAGCGGCGCGCTCCTGCATGGATCGGTACTGCCATCAAAGGCTGACTGTCTCGGTCCCGCCTGCAATTCCACCTGTAGGATACAGTTAGTTACGTTCCCTAAAGCAAAGCAATCGGCCAAGGTGACGCGTTCCTGCATGGATCGCTGCTTGGACGAATTTAAAAGCAACCAGGAGAAATGATCATGAACCTCAAGATGCTTTGCACGGGCGCGATGGCGCTTTCGATGATGACCGGCGCCGCACTTGCCGAGCACGGCGGCGCCCTCGATGAGCCGACGACAATGGCGCCCTTCTACACCGCTGCCGACATGAAGACCTTAAAATCGGAAGCCGACTTCAAGGACGCTTGGACGGGGTTGAAAGACGAGGATCGCGCCAAGATAACGCAGGAATGCGGCGGCATAGCCAGTGATGACCAGGGGCATGGCGCCTTCTGCACGATGGTTGGCCACCAGTAAACGCAGCCGGAAGTCGGAGATGGCGGGCAGCGTTGCCTGCCATTTTTCCATGACCGGATCTTTTCCCTCAGCGCTCATGAGATTACTGGCGGGGGCGTTCATTCGGGTGACATTGCGGCTAATTAAACGACGCTTTCAGATCGACCCCCAAAACTTCCGCTAAAGCGCCTATACTGGACACTCCCGAGCCTCTCTGGCCGCGCGTCCTCATGGATGGAGCGCTTGTTGGCATTCTGATTTACAACACGGCGGTATCAATTCTCCCCGTCTACGCGGGTGCAGGTCCTAAAGATGACCGGCGTCATGCTTTGGTCCGCGGCTGGATTTCACGCGCTTCTTGCCGTCTGGAGTTGTCTGCTTCTACGTGGCGTTCCGAGCGAACTCCGCCGACAAATCGGTGACAACTGAGGGGTCCTTGAAAAAGGGCAACGTCACGTTGCTTGTGGCATATCGCGTGATATTGCTGCGATGCATGGTATTCCATCTGCGCATTGCTGAAAAGTCCGCGACTAAGTCAAGTAGGGCGCTTGCCGCGACCGCGCCCGGCGGGCCACGGTGCTCCGCGCCACCCAAGAAATACACCGCGCCCGGTGCCCAATTAGGCGTCGGGTGAAACAGAATGGCCAATTCTGTTTCACCCGCCAACCGCGCGTTCCGGACCCATGAAAGGAAAATGACTGGTCAGAGCGGGGTCACTGCGTGAGGCACTTGAGGCCCATTGCCATTGCCTTGTAAGTCCCCTTCAGATCGACGACAAAGGCCCCCTTGGTTTCCGGAAACACGATCATTTCATATTGCTTCGCCACGTCGCGCTTGAAATTCGGGTCGTCGGTCAAGATGTAGCCGCCAGAGTATCCGCCCTTGAGGTCGCCGCTCATGCTGGTAGCCACACCCTCGTAGA
This sequence comes from Mesorhizobium sp. WSM4841, assembly GCF_055811515.1. Classification (NCBI taxonomy): domain Bacteria; kingdom Pseudomonadati; phylum Pseudomonadota; class Alphaproteobacteria; order Hyphomicrobiales; family Phyllobacteriaceae; genus Mesorhizobium; species Mesorhizobium sp. WSM4841. The sequence goes on along the minus strand of NZ_JBVVQC010000036.1, from coordinate 24,905 downwards.
GACGGCCACCGATGGAGACGAAGATTTCCGACTTGGTCCCGTTCTGAAGGCCGATATCCTGCTTCGTGAACACGCCAAGATACCCGACCTCCTGATTTGCGGTAACGCCCATTTGCACCGAATTTGGGCCATTTGAGTGCACGATCAAGCAATCTCCGCGGGTTTGATTGGCATAGACGGTCCAGCCCTCGACGTCGTGCCCGTATCGGACAAGCACGTCGCTGGCCTTGGGAAGGGGGCTTTGATCTTGTGCGTAGGCTGCCATCGCAGACGAAAGTGCTACTGACGTTGCCGCGATGAGTGTCGTGAATTTTCGCATTGATATTCCCCTTGTGTGCAGGATTGTTTCTGGCTAAAGGCGCCCCATTTCGATTGCTCAGAGGCTGCTGTCCTCTTGCGGGGCGAGGCGATATTACGCGCTGTGAGTGACCTTGGCCGATCGGCTGACGTGAGGGAACGTAAATAACTGTAACCTACGGGCTAATACTGGCCAGCGCCTGCGGACCGTTCGGTCCTCGACGCCATCGACAAATGGCGGTTGGCACACATAGAACGCCGCTTAATCTCTTGCCATCCGACTATGTTCGTCAGAACGTCCGCAACGACGGCATGATGTCCGGTTTGACCCCGTTGCGGCCGTTCCTGAGAGATAGCCGGCGAACGACTATCAAGCGATAGCCATTGCCCTTTGGTCGGATATCGGTTTTGGCACGGCCCGAATTCCGTTCTCTCGGAATGCGTTGTGGACCGCCTTCAGTGCCGCCCGGTGGATCGCGGATTGCCTGCCCGGTTTCGCCGTAAACTTTGCCTGAATGACCATGCCGGGAAGGGGAAGCATCAACCTGATGACCGAGATTGCCGGCCAAGCGGCGGCGCGCGGAGACGATGCAGGCGCCATTGAATGATATCGGAGGATACTTGACGCTGACGGTTCCCAGCGTAACGCGCTCGCCGGGCTTGGAGTTTCGGCGTTGCGGCTCGGAGACTATGACCTGGCAATTGAAGTCACGGCAAAGCTGCTCAGCCATGAACCCGCCAACGCTCAGGCCTATGCGGTCATCGCCATCGCTTACTACGCAAAAGGCGACTATGATCGGGCAAAGGAGAACGCCGCCAAGGCCCGTGACATAGACCCTTCCATCCGCTCGGCGGATGAACTCGACCGGCATGCTGGGCGGCCGAGCTGACTGACGGGGAGGTCAGCGGGCTACTCGAGGGACGAAATCGCGAGATCCAGCTCGCCAAGCATGCCTCAAAGCATGAAGGAAAGTGGAGCTTTGGTGATAATGTGGTTCGAAGGATTGGTTGTTATTTGGGAGCCTGCTCGGTGACTGGGTAGATCAGTCGAGATCGGATTTTCGCGGGAGGGCAGCATGAGAGCGATCGAGATATCCCGGCAAAAGTCGCCATTTTTGGCGGTGTGCGTCATGGCCGCGCTGGCATTGGTGTGGTTGGCGGCAATGGGCAGCGCCTCGATGGCGCAGGCGCAGCAAACTTCGACCGTGCCGGTGGCGGATGAAAAATTTCAGGCGTTCATCAAGATGCTTGATGATCCCGACATCCGCGCGCGGCTGGACGCCATGGCAGTGCCCCCTGCGGACAAACCAGGTGCGCCAGCCGCCTCGCAGATGGCGGTCTTGGACAGCCTCATTCGCAGCCATCTCGTTGCGTTGCGTAACGCGGTTCCGCGCATCCCGGGCGAGGCCGCAAACGCCGTCCGAATTGTGAGGTCAGAAATCAACAACCGTGGATTCGCCACCATACTTGTTCTCTTCGCAGCCTTGCTGGCGCTTGGCTTCGGAGCGGAGTGGCTATTCAAGCGTGCGGTGGGCGGAGTGAAGCAGCCTGGCTCGGGCCAGGCAGCCGGTGCAAGCGCCGCACGCGAGGCCAATCGTGCCGCCCGATTACTCGCGGAACTGGCGCCGCTCGTCGTGTTTTCCCTCGTCAGCGCTGGGGTTTTCCTGGCCTTCGATTGGCCCGCCTTGCTGCGCGTTGTCATCCTGACCTATCTGGTCGCATTCATCGTCGCGCGGGTGGTGATGGCCATCGGCAGGATCCTGCTTGCACCGAATGGCAGCGCCATTCCGGCGGGACAGGAGAAACCGCTCCGGCTTGTTCCGGCGAGCGATGCCGAAGCCCATTTCTGGTATCGCCGGCTGGCCGTTTTCACCGGCTATCTGATGGCCGGATGGGCGACCGTCAGCCTGCTTCCGCACCTGGGCTTTTCGCCGGATGCAACGCGTTTGATCGCCTATCTGCTGGGCATCGGGCTTCTGGTCCTCGCCGTCGAGATGGTCTGGCGGCGTCCAGGCGGCCCAGCGACCACACAGCGCATAAGCACGAGGGAATGGCTCCTTACCATCTACCTGGTTCTCCTCTGGGGGCTCTGGGTCGCCGAGCTCAACGGCGCGCTATGGCTCGGCATCTATGCCTTGCTATTGTCAAAGGCGTTGACCATCGCCGGCCATGTGGCAGAGGCGCTGGTGGTCCGGCCGGACAATGCCACCTCGGCGAATTCCGTTCGCACAGTGCTGATCAACCGCGGCGTTCGCGCGCTGGTGATCCTGCTCGCGGTGCTGTGGCTGAGCCTGGTCTGGCGCCTGGACCCAGGTGTAATGGCAGAAGGTAATACCGCGATAAACCGCATCGTGCGCGGCCTGTTCCACGGTGTCCTGATCTTGCTGGTTGCCGATCTCATCTGGCAACTGGCGAAAGCCTATATCGGCCGGACGCTGGAACTGGCCGCGGTCGACGACACAATCACGCCGGCTGAGGCGGCACGCCGGAGCCGGCTCAGGACCTTGCTGCCGATCTTCCGCAACATCCTGGCTGTGCTGCTTGCTACTGTGGCCGTTCTCATGGTGCTTTCGGGGCTCGGCGTGCAGATCGCTCCGTTGATCGCCGGCGCGGGAATCTTCGGGGTTGCCATCGGCTTCGGCTCGCAGACCCTGGTCAAGGATGTGCTCAGCGGCGTCTTCTACATGCTCGACGATGCCTTCCGGGTCGGTGAGTACATCGAGAGCGGCAGCTACAAGGGAACCGTCGAATCCTTCAGCCTACGCTCGGTGAAGCTGCGCCATCATCGCGGCCCGGTGTTCACGGTTCCGTTCGGCGACCTTGGCGCGGTGCAGAACATGAGCCGCGACTGGGTGATCGACAAGTTCAGGATCCGGGTGTCGTTCGACACCGACATCAGGAAGGTGAAGAAGCTCTTGAAGGGTATCGGCGCGGAATTGCTTGCTGATCCTGAACTGGCGCCGGAGATCATCGAGACGGTGAAGATGAAGGGCGTCGAGCAGTTCGGCGACTTCGGCATTGAGCTGAGCTTCGCCTTCATGACCAAGCCCGGTCACCAATTCGGCGTCAGGCGCAAGGCCTACACCATGATCCAGCAGGCGTTCGCAGAGAACGGCATCCATTTTGCCCAGCCCACGGTCCAGGTGGGAACCGATGAGAAGCAGGCGGCCATGGCTGCGGCTAATGTGATATCGCTTGCCCAGCAGAAAGCAGCCCAGACTGTACAGGGTGAATAGAAAGCGGCGATCATCGAGTCGACGTCGAGAAGCAATGGTTGAAGCAACGACGTCGGTTGATCTGTTGACTCTTGTAAATGTGCGACTCTGGCGGACCAAGATGTTCACGCACGGACCGCTCAGTGTGAACGCGCCTGGCTCGAAAAAAACGAGCCGGATTTGGTGAAGAACACGCAGCAAGCGGTCTCGTTGCGGTTTGCCCGTTCGCAGAACGTGGCGTTCTTCCTTGGCTCATTGAGGAAAGCCGGACTCACCCTCAAGGACCGACTTTTACGCCGGCCGCGCGGATTCTGCCCGTAGGTTACCGTTAATTACCTTCCGCCCCGAGTGGCAATCGGCAAACCTCAGGAAGGACGATTTTGAAGAAGGCATGGCTGAAGCGTCCTGCCACGAGTTTCGTCGCGTCGATAGAACGCGGAGCATGTTTTTCTCGCCAGGGAACCGAAAACTCGGCTCATCTTGGAAAAGCGGTACAACCAAAGGAGAACGTGAGATGAGTGACAAGCAAGCGAATCCAGTCCGACAACCGAACCGGCGCGACATTTTGTTGGCAGGAGGTTCTGTACTCGCCATTTCGGCCGTCAGTACCGCGATAAGCACGAGTGCAAATGCCCAAGCCGCCAAGAAGCCCAACATCCTGATCATCTGGGGCGACGATGTCGGCTTCTGGAACGTCAGCGCCTACAATCAGGGCATGATGGGCTACAAGACCCCGAACATCGACAGCATCGCCAGGGAAGGCGCGCTGTTCACCGACTGGTATGGCCAGCAGAGCTGCACCGCCGGACGCTCATGCTTCATCACCGGCCAGGTCGGCTTCCGCACCGGGCTGCTCAAGGTCGGCCTGCCGGGTGCGAAGGAAGGCTTGCAGGCGCGGGACGTGACGATCGCCGAATTGCTCAAGCCGCAAGGTTACATGACCGGCCAGTTCGGCAAGAACCATCTCGGCGACCTCGATGAGCACCTGCCCACCGCGCACGGCTTCGACGAGTTCTTTGGCTCACTCTACCACCTCAACGCCGAGGAGGAGTTCGAGAACCCCGACTACTTCAAGGACCCGGAGATACAGAAGAAATTCGGCACGCGTGGCGTTCTCCACACGTTTGCGAATCCGGACGGCACGCAGAGGATCGAGAGCACCGGGCCGCTGGGCAAGAAGCGGATGGAGACCATAGACGCGGAAGTCACGGACAAGGCGCTCGACTTCATGCAACGGGCCAAGGATGCGGACAAGCCGTTCTTCCTCTGGTGGAATTCCACCCGCATGCATATATTCACGCATCTCAAGCCGGAGAGCGAAGGCAAGACCGGGCTCGGCATCTATGCCGACGGGATGGTGGAACACGACGGCCAGGTTGGCCAGGTGCTCGCCAAGCTCAAGGAGCTCGGCCTCGACGAAAATACCATCGTCATGTACTCGACCGATAACGGCGCCGAGAAGTTTACGTGGCCAGACGGCGGCACGTCGCCCTTCCGCGGTGAGAAGAACACTAACTGGGAAGGCGGCTACCGGGTGCCTTGCGCCATCCGCTGGCCCGGCGTCATCAAGCCGGGCACCGTACTCAACGACGTCTTCGCCCACGAGGACATGCTGCCCACGCTGCTGGCCGCCGCCGGGGTTCCCGACGTCAAGGAGCAGTTGCTAAAAGGCATGAAGGTCGGCGACAAGACCTTCAAGGTGCATCTGGACGGCTACAACATCACCGACGCGCTCGCCGGCAAGTCACCTAGTCCACGCCACGAGTTCTTCTACTTCAATGACGACGGCTCGCTCGTCGGGCTGCGCTACGACAACTGGAAAATCGTCTTCGCCGAACAGAAGGCGCACAGCTTCGATGTCTGGCAGGAGCCATTCGTGCCGCTGCGCCTTCCCAAGATCTTCAATCTTCGTTCCGATCCGTTCGAGATCGCCGACCACGAGGGCATGGACTACGAACGCTGGAGGATCGACCGCACCTTTCTGCTCGTGCCGGCGCAGCAATATGTCGGGAATTTCCTCGCCACGTTCAAGGAGTTCCCACCAAGCCAGAAGGGGGGCAGCTTCGGTATTGATGATGCCCTGGCGGCGCTATCGGCGGGCAGCGCCAACTAGAGTTGTAGCGTCCGAGAAAAATATGTAGGAAACAAGCCGCACCCGTTGTGTCGATGGGTGCGGCCATGCGGCTGAGAAATCTCGCAACGAACCATGACAAGCCTAGCCGAAACCGGACCAACACAGGGGGGCTCTGCGTCCGCCGATGCACCCCACGCCAACATGGTGTGGATTCCGGGCGGTACGTTTCTGATGGGTTCCGACAAGCATTACCCAGAGGAGGCGCCAACCCACAGGGTGACGGTCGATGGCTTCTGGATGGATGCCTGCGCGGTCACCAATCGCGAGTTTGCCCGATTCGTCGATGCGACCGGCTACGTCACGGCGGCTGAGCGCCCGGCGAACCCCGACGATTATCCTGGAGCGCTGCCGGACATGCTCGCTCCATCCTCAGTTGTCTTCAGCAAGGCCAAACAGCGTGTCGATCTTCGCGATCACTACAATTGGTGGGTCTATGTGCGCGGCGCCAACTGGCGCCATCCGCTCGGGCCGGCGAGTTCGATCAAGCGGCTGGCCGACCATCCGGTCGTGCATGTGAACTTTGACGATGCCGAAGCCTACGCATCGTGGGCGGGCAAGGAATTGCCCACCGAGGCCGAGTGGGAATTCGCGGCGCGTGGCGGGCTCGACGCGGCCGAATTTGTCTGGGGCGATGAAATGGCGCCCGATGGCCGACACATGGCCAATACCTGGCAAGGCGAGTTCCCATGGCAGAATCTCTGCGAGGACGGCTACGAGGGGACGTCACCCGTCGCCTCCTTTGCCGCCAACGGCTACGGCCTCTACGACATGGCTGGCAATGTCTGGCAGTGGACCACGGACTGGTACCAGGAACACGGCAAGATCGACAGCCCGTGCTGCACGGTTGACAACCCCCGCGGTGCCAACCGGGAGGACAGCCTCGATCCACGGCAGCCGCAGATCAGAATCCCGCGCAAGGTGATGAAAGGCGGATCGCATCTTTGCGCGCCCAACTATTGCCGGCGCTACCGCCCGGCCGCGCGGATGGCGCAGCCGATCGATACGTCGACGTGCCATTTAGGTTTCCGCTGCATTGCACGCAGAACAATGGACCGACAATGATCCACTGAACGGCCGTGAAAGCCGTCTCGATCATGAGATAGTCAGGAACCGATGACATGAGGGTTTTGGCAGCAACGGCAAGCGTGGTGAAAATCCAGGACAGAATGCCACGATGCGGAGAGCGCACCCAGCAAGATCCGCGTGCACCTGCTTGTTGCTCTCATCTCGCTCCAAGTGTACCCTGACGATTGCGGACGGCGTTTAAAGCCATCCTTCTATGAGACACGAAGGGGGTAAACGGGACGTAAGACCGCGCTTTTGGCTGTAGCGCTTTCCAGTGGCGACTGTCAGGACCAGATAGACGGCCGTTACCGTCCATTGTGAACGGAGGTCCACTATGCCCAAGAAGGAGCAACTCGCTGCGGACACGGACAACGATACCTTTCTGTTCGTTAGCAGCACCAACACGAAGAGCGTCATGGCATACGACGGCGAGACCGGCGCCTTTCTGAAAAAGTTCGCCAACGGTGGCGGCCTCATCGAACCCGAAGGCATCGCCTTCGGTCCCGACGGCAACCTGTACGTCGCCAGCCGCAGCGATGAAGTGCTTCGTTACGACGGGGAGAAAGGCAACTTCCTTGATGTCTTCGCCAGCGGCCACGGCCTCGTCGACCCGGCCGGCATCGCATTTGGCGGACCAGACAACGACCTTTTCATCGCCGCGGGCCTCACCGACGACGGCCTCGGCAACCAGATCCTCCGCTTCGACGGCGACACCGGCGTCTTCGAGGCCGTCGTCGATCCTGCCAACGCGGCCGGGCTCGACGACCCGGAAGCGCTGGTCTTCGGACCGGATGGCCTGCTCTATGTTGCCAGCACTCCGGAATCAGGACCCGGCGAGGTCCTTCGCTACGACCCAGCGACGAACTCGTTCGTCGACAAGTTCGTCCCCAGTTCGGAGAGCAACATCTTGGATCCGACCGGCATGGTCTTCGGCCCCGACGGCGACTTGTTTCTCAGCAGCGCCGCGACGAGCGAGGTCATGCGCTACGACGGCACGACCGGCGACTTCGAAGGTGTCTTCATCACCGCCGGCAGCGGCGGCCTCAATGAGGCCGAGGGCATGGCGTTCAACTCGAACGGCAACCTCTTGGTCGCAAGCGAGCTGGGCCACTCGGTGCTGGAGTATGACGGCACCACCGGCGCATTCGTCGGCGAGTTCGTCGTTGCGGGCAGCGGCCACCTTTCGGAGCCGACATTCATCACCTTCGGACCCCCTGAATCGGACTTTTTCGTTTGAGGATTCCAGTGTCAAAAGATCGACCGTCCTAGAGTCGTTTGCAGGAATCGGAACCAGGCGAGCCCGCGGGCTTTGGCGACACGCCGTTGCGCACGCCTGAGGCCCTCTACGACAAGGGCCTTGGGCAGTTCATCCTGCCTTGCGACGCGGTTCGTCGGTCGCCCAACCCGGACGAGTTCCTCCTGGGTTTTCTTCAGGAAACCTATGAAGCGGCCGCCAATCTCGGGAAGTGGGATCGGCAAACGCTTGAGCGGCATTAGGTGTAGCCGGACCGGGCAAGGCGCAGCCCCCTGCGCAACGCGAATGACGAGGTCGACGTCGCCGGTGTGAGCGTCGGCACCTGTGCGCAAGCTAATAGGTCCGCCGTGGTCAGGTCTTGAATCTGATTGGCCGACAGGGAAGGCGTCGATCACGCGCAGCTTTTGCTGCAGTGCATGAGTCCGGAGCTGGCCCATCGCGTCGTCTTGCTGCGCCGCGGAATTTGGTCGGTATCGGGGCATAGCGGGCATCGATCAAGCACCAGTTATGAGTACGCGTCCTAGGACAGCAAGGCCGCGAAAGCGAGACGTATTAAGCAATTCCATGGGTGTTTTGCAGTTTTCATAACAGCAACTTGTTGATTCGGTTAGCTTTTCGATGACTCGGTCTGATTTTCACATTTTCTTACACATTCCTGGCATGTGTAAAAAATATCTAAACTAAATCAAGAACTTATAGATACACGCAGGGGACTTAAAAGTTTTTGCTGGTTAGCGGTTTCTCACTTGTGGCGGCAAGATTTTACGCTTCCGCGCCGAAGGCGACGCCCAGTTGCGCAGCGCCGCCCCGATGGGCGGTCATCATGTGCCAGCGCCCACAAGCACCCGGTCCGTTTTCTTGGAGCCGGATCGAGAGCACCGGAGCGCGGGTCTCGTCCATGAAGTGCTTGGTCGAGCACTTCGGCGAGGGCTGACCCGACAACCATCACCGCAACCGCATTCTCAGGCGCAGGAAGGACCACATTTCCGCAGCGTTCGGTAATCTTGTTCCACTGTCACGACCGGACTTTCCTGCACGATCCGTGCCTTGACCCAATTCGTCCATTGAGATGCCTCTCCCGTCTGCCCCTCCACGTTGTGAGAACCTCCGACGTAGCCTCCATGGACAAACTCCCTTCGATATTCCATGGAAGGTCGATCACAGATCACTGCAGACGGGACAACGTGGAGGCAGAACACCGGTTACCGCAGAACGTGACAAATACTGCAAAAAAGGCCCAGCCTAAGGCTTGCCGAGACAGACAGGGAGGATCGAAGCATGACGGGCAATGATATGTTGAAGGTCGGCGCTGGCGCTGCTGCTTGCCGGGTTTGGCTCGGCACATCCTGTCTTTGCACAAGAACAGGTCGCGGCGGCTGACGGCAGAAAAGGCGGAGCTTATGCTCATTGAACAGCAAAGTTAGGCCAATAGCTGCCGCTAGCTGAATATCTGCAAGCGTTCCCACTCATCGGCTAGCGCGCAATTGCACGATCAAGTCGGCAAGTTGCGCGTTGTCCGGTTGCTGCCGGGCAAGTTCTTCAGCCAGTCTCAGCGTTTCGGGGTAGCGCCGCAACTTAAGCCCAAATTGAATGGCGGTGCCGAGCAGGTTCGGATCGGCGGAGCCGTTGGTGACCGATTCGCCAAGCATTTGGAATGCATCGCCTGTGCGACCGACCGAGTCGAGAGCTATCGCTAGCGTGGTCCTGTATTGAACATTGGCTGGAGCAAGCCGCACCGAAGCCTCCAACTCGCTTATTGCGCCAGTCATGTTTTTCGCGCGAACCAGCGACAGGGCGTGACCGTATCGGAGCAGCGGATCTTCGGGCGAAACCCTAATGGCCTCAGCGTAGGTGCTTTCCGACTTCTCGTTCTGGCCGGTCGCCCTGTAAAGTTCGGCCAGATTGGCGTGCGCTCCGGCGAGGCTGCTGTCGAGCGAGATCGCGCGACGCAGCGCAGCCTCCGCGTTATCCGCTTGACGCTGGCCCATCAGGAACAGCCCGTACGCGTTCTGTGCTTCTGCCATATCGGCATTGGCCTGCACAAACGCGCGAAGATCTTCCACCGCAGCATCAAAGTTGCGACGTTGATCGCCGAGCAGATCGGTCGTCGGCGCATTGCCGAGCGCCGTCACGGCGGCCACCCGGACTGCACGCGTCTCATCGGCGAGCAGCCTGCCAACGGCGCTGAACCGTTGTTCAGGCGGAAGATTGGCCGCAGCCTGTGCAGCGCCCAGCCGGACGAGCGGGTCGGAGCTCGCTGCTGCGGTTCTCACGTCGGTGATGATGGTCTCGCCGCCGAGGCGGCCCATCTCCGCGATCGCGCTGCCCTTGATGATGCCCGGCTGTTCCCGGTCGGCAACGAGCGCACGCAAAGCCTCGATTGCCGCCGAATCGTTTTGGGCAGCACCCGCGAAAGCATGGGCGATAGTTGGGCGTTCGCGCCAGCCCGTGCCGTACCATTTGTCCATCGTTTTCGCCGCCCACTCGTTCGTCTCGGCTGCATGGCATGTCGTGCAGGCGTTGGGCGTGCCGTAGGCGGTCGAGAGGTCGGGCCGTGGAATGACGAACGAATGGTCGCGCCGCGGATCGACCTTCATGTAGGTGCGCTCCGGCATGTGGCAGTTGGCGCAAAGGGCGCCGGCGGAACCTGCCGGATGGCGTGTATGTGCGAGCCTATCGAAACTGCCGCTCGGGTCGAAGCCTGCGAATCGTTCCGGCTTGGTCTCGGTGTGGCACTGGGTACATATGGCGTTGCCCTCCGCCTTCAGGGTCGCTTCGTGCTGTCTGTGGCAGTCGAGGCAAACGACGCCGGCTCTCGCCATCTTGCTCTGCTGGAACGAGCCGTATTCGAAAACCTCGTCGAGGATTTGCCCATCGGGAAAGTAGAGGTCGGGGCGCAGCAGATCAGGCGAGAAATGCTCGAGAAAAACCTTGCCCGGCCTATAGCCGTTAAGAAGTTTGGTGCGCCGCGTGTGGCAACCCAGGCAGACATTCTGATCGACCGGGATCAGACCGGAATTGGCGACCGACTGGGAACCGCCCGCCTCAGCCCATTCCACATGTTTCGCGCCGCCGCCGTGGCACGATTGGCAGCCGATGCTCGTTGCGACATAGGTCGATTTGTACTCGCCGGTCTCCGGCTGAAAATTCGCCTGCGGATCGGTGGAGTGGCAGTCGATGCAGGTCCGGTTCCAGCGGTAGAAGGGGCCAGTCCAGTGATAGGTCGTGCCGGGGTTCGCGGGCTTGCCTGTGCCGAGCCAGAACCATTCCCGTTTGTTCGTATCCCAGGCGATATCGAGCGCCTGCAGCCGGCCGCCGCCGATATCGAGGAGATATTGCTGCAGCGGTTCGTAGGCGAAGGTGTATTTGACTGGGAATTCGGCCTGGCTGCCGTCGGCCCCTTCGGTCCGGACGAAGTACTGCCCTCCCCGCTTGAGGAACGTCGTCAGGACGCCGTCATGCTCGAAGCTGGCGCCGCCGAAATTCGCGCGCACCGTGCTGTCGTCTGCCACGGCCATCGCCCTGGCATGGTTCGATTTGGCGAAGGCGGCCGCCTGATCCGCGTGACAGGAGGCGCATCTTTTTTCGTCGACGAACCCGTCGTGGATGGAGATCTGCGGGTCGGATGTGGGACCGCCTGTCTCTGCGGCCAGACAAGCTTCGGGCGTAGCCAACGCGAGCAGCGAGCCCAGCGCTGCTATTGCCAGATTGGCGGCAACTCGGCCAAGCAAGCTACGGCCATTCATGATGGGCTCATGATGGGCTTGCTCGCGGTTGGCATGAGCACGCTGTAATCCCAATCGCCAGCTAGGACGGTGACGGGCAGGCACTCGAACGAGCGTTTAAAAAGAATGGGCATAGCCTAGTTCGAAGCCAACGGTATCCGGATTCCAATCCTTCCAGTTATACTGGACCTTGCTCGAAACTGAATTGTGCTCGTCCAGTTTGAAAGTGAAGCCGGTCGCAAGCTGTGGTGTCAGGTAGTCGTCTGCGCTATCGAATGCATCGCGATACCGAAAAGCTACCGCATTCCAGGTCACCGTTTCATTGAGCTTCAGATCGGCGCCCGTGCGGAGCACGTAGTAGGCGATATCGTCGCCGGTTCCTGATACCTGCAATCGCTCGCCGATGCCCATGCTGCCGATCACGGAGAGCGCATCGTTCAAGTGGACGCGGTAACCTATAGTGGTTTCGAGGTTGGCGGTGGCCGAGTCGCTGAAGGCCGTATTGGAATACTGGACCGAGGCGCCCAGGACGATTCCCACGTCGAATGCGTGTGAGGCGCTGACCTCGACCTTGGCGCTTTGCGGAACGCTCAGGTCCTGTTCCTGCCGGTCGGACGTCACCGATATTCCCAGGGACGTGCTTTCTGCCATCGCGTCGGATGTTGCGCCCAACACTGCCAGCACCGTCAAAATCCTGATAGTTCTCGCCTCCCGAGGATGCTCAACGACAAGCGGGACGCGCATTCGAGCATGTTGGTTCACGTTACGCTCGCACTCAGTTTGCCACGCCCAAATTGATGAGCTGCACACGCCTGTTCACCGCAATTGCGGATCTCGTTGTTGCCGAGATTGAGGCCCCTGCAATATTTCTTGATGTCTGCGCCGCAGTCTTTGGCAAGTACCGTGATGGCGTCGCCATAGCTGATCGTTTGCGCTCGCCCAGGGCCGGCGAGCGCAAAGGAGGCCATCAGGATCAGACCGCTGAAAATCATCTTGTAAACCATGCTCAGCGTCCTTGTTGCAGATTGTCTCAATAGCACGGCGGGTAAGGATAATATCCGCAGTACGGCGGATATGCGTATGGGGCGGCAGCGGCACCGACGGCAGCGCCAAGAGCAGCTCCGGCAACTGCGGCCCCCGCCACAGCGCCAGCACCATACCAAGCTCCACGATAGACAGGAGCATGCCAGTATGCGCCACCGTGATAACCGTATCCGCCACCATGCCAGACCGCGCCGCCGTAGCCGCCCACATGGGCGAATCCGCCACCGCCCGGTCCGCGAAACGCGAAGGCGTCAATGAAAAGTGCCGCAGGCCCGCTCGCATTGTTGAGACTGCCTTCCAGAACGGCAACGTCGAACGTCAGCGTGTTCCCCTCAAGTTTCGGAGCCTTGAGCGTAACCACGGCATCATCCACCTCCGAGCCGTCTCCCCCAAGAACTGAGACCGTTGCGTTCGGCGGGTCGACGGCGAAGCTGTCCTTGCCCTCATCCCACTGCATAATGAACTGCTCGGTCGCAACATGACCGGCGGCCCGCACCGGCCGATCGGCAAAGACGATTGAGTTTTTCGAAACGCCGGTCAGGACGAGCTTGCCGCCGTCGAGCGTGGCGCCCTGCGAATTGATGACGGCGAGCGACGGAATCGGTCCTGTCGCCGTAGCCTGGCCAATCGTCTTTTGCAGTGGCACGTGCGGCTTCTCTGCGGAATCCTGTGCCATTGCGCCGGCAGTCGCCAAAGCCAGGCCGCCTGCGAGGGCTATGGTGGTCATGATGCGATTGACGTTCATAGAATTATCCTCTCGTTTAAGTGGCGGAATCCAAGCGTTCACACGCTGGCTCTAGTTTCCCGGAAAGATCTGCTTCCAGTCGGCCTTCATGTCGACGATCGTCCATTTGTTGATGGCGGCGGCGTCGAGAGCCAGGTCGAGATGGCCGAACTCGCTTTTCCGGTCGTAGGCATATTCGCGCTCTGCGTCGGTGTGATGAACGATCAAGCCGAACTGCAGACCGTCGGCGAGAGTCGTCCATTGCAGCATTTCAAGATCGCCGTCCGAATTGCCGAACGCGGCAATAGGCTTGCGGCCGATATGCTCCTGAATGCCGACCGGCTTGCCGGCCTTGTCGTCGATGAAGTTGACCTCGGGCAATCGAAACAGCGTCGGCGCGCCGTCCTTCATCGCGAACTTCGTCTTGATCGAAGAGCCGACCACCTGTTCCGGCGGAACGCCGTAAACCTTTTCCGTCCAGGGGCGCATGAACTCGATGCCGCCGCCAGACACGATGAAGGTTTTGAACCCGTTGGCCCGCAGATAGGCGAGAAGTTCGAGCATCGGCTGGTAGACCAACTCGGTATAAGGCTTCTTGAAGCGTGGATCGCGCGCGTTGGCGATCCAGTCGGTCACGATTGTCTGGAATTGCGTGACGGTCATGCCGGCGTGGGTCGCCATGATGAGTTCCACCAGGCCCTTTTCACCGGCTGCTGCGAGCGCCTTCATGTCGCCTTCGAGCACGGCCTGAAACGGCTGGGTGGTCGCCCATTCGGGATGACTTGGCGCCTCGGCTTTTACACGGTCGAGCGCGAAGGCGAGTTGCACATACATCGGATGTTCGACCCACAGCGTGCCGTCATTGTCGAACACCGCGATGCGTTCGGGCTCCGGCACGAAGTCGGGCGAACCCTCCTTGCTCACCTTCTCGACGAACTCGACGATCGCAGCCTTCGGCGCGGTGTCGTTCCAGGACGGCAAGGGATCGGACTGGGCGAGGGCGGCCGCGGGAGCGACGAGCAAAGCGGCGGCCGCGAGAATGGCACGACGGGTCAGTCTGAGAAGATCATGCTTCACGAACATATCGCGCTCCTTTCTTGTAAATCTCGATTCGTATCGGGGTCTACGACGACCGGCTCGTGGCCGTGGAACCGGCGGGCGCCCCTTGCGAGCCGCCCGCCGCGAGTCATCCCGTTACTTGGTCATTGCTGCCCTTGCCGCCTCGATCTGCGCCTTGACAGCGTCGAGGTTGAAGCTCGCGCCCTTCTGCATGGGCGGGAACTCAAGGGCCGTCTGGGCCAGCTTGCCCACTTCCTGCTGAACAAACACGAAGCGCCAGAACTGGTACATAAACCATTCGTTGAAGTACCCTTGTGCGCCGTCCAGCGTTCCGTTTGCCGGAGTGCCCAGGCGTTCGAAGGGATCGAGGCGAAGGTTCGTGATCGACGGTGCGTCGACATGGTCCTTGGCTCCGAGCCAACCGTTCGGTTGCTCGATGAAGCGGTATTTGTAGTCATCGATGCGCACCGCGCCGAGTGTGCTTTCACCGAAGTAGAAGATCTCGTGGCGAGCCGACGGGCCCTTGCCGGTCAGCAGGTCCATCTGGTTGTAGCCGTCGAGATAGTTCTTGTAGGTGCGGTCGCCGATCTGCTTTCCCGCCAGCAGTTCGGCCTTGATGTTGGGGTTGCCTGCGGCGGCCACGAAGGTCGGCAGCCAGTCGAGCCCGGACATGATGCCGTTCTCCACCTTGCCTGCTGCGATCTTGCCCGGCCAGCGAATGAAGGCCGGCACACGGAAGCCGCCTTCGTAGATCGTGCCCTTCTGCCCCCGGTACGGCGTGTTGCCGCCATCAGGCCATGTGAAGGTCTCGGTGCCATTGTCGGTGGTGAACATGACGATGGTGTTGTCATCAACGCCAAGGTCCTTGAGCTTCTGCATCACCAGGCCGACGTCATCGTCGAGCTGAGCCATGCCGGCTTCCTGCAGCGACCAGCCGTTCTCCGAGTTGCGCAATGCCTCATACTTGGGCGAAAGATGGGTGATAACGTGCATGCGCGTGGGATTGAGCCACAAGAAGAAAGGCTTGTTGTCGGCCTTGGCTTTCTCCACGAACTTCAAGGCTTTGTCGCGGATCTCGTCGTCCACTGTTTCCATGCGTTCGGGATAAAGAGTGCCGGCGTCTTCGATCTTCTGCTTGCCGACCTTGCCCCAGCGTGGGTCGACGGTCGCGTCGTCGGTCGTCGTCGCCCAAGTGTGGAGCATGTTGCGCGGCCCCACCTTGTCAAGCAGGTCCTGCGGATAGTTCGGGTGTGCAGGGTCTTCCATGGCGTCGAGGTGATAGAGGTAACCGAAGAACTCGTCGAAGCCGTGGACGGTCGGCAGGAACTCGTTCAAATCGCCAAGGTGGTTCTTTCCGAACTGGCCGGTGGTGTAGCCCATGTCCTTCAGGGCAGTCGCGAGAGTCATCGCTTCGGCCGGCAGGCCGGTTGTGGCGCCCGCCTGACCGACGGTGGTCATACCGGTGCGAATCGGAAGCTCGCCGGTGATAAAGTTCGCCCGGCCAGCCGTGCAGCTCGCCTCGGCATAGTAGTCGGTGAAGAGCATGCCCTCGGCGGCGATCTTGTCGAGGTTGGGCGTGCGGCCCGCCATCACGCCGCGGTGATAGGCGCCGATGTTCCACATGCCGATGTCGTCGCCCATGATGACGACGATGTTCGGTTTTTGCGCGTCCTGCGCATAGGCAACCGATGCCATACCGCCGCAAAGCGCAATTGCGGTCACCCAGGTTGCGATGCCGTAACTCGGAATTCCAGGTCTCATGTTCAGCTCCTCCTGCTGGAAATCTCGCCAACCGCCCGAATTGGAACGATTCCGCGCCCGTGCGCCCCTCGCTTGATCAGTCAGCACACAAGGCTGACGCGACGGTAAATCCGAGCAACGCTTGATGATATTGTCCTTTGGGGAAGTCGATCGGACCGTGCGCCTGTTGGGTGGCGCGCAGCCGGGCTCACGCACGACCGGACGCCCTGGGGCGTCCGGCATTGGCGGGTGCGTCAGTCGTGACCTGTCTTCATGCTCCGGACTTGCGCCATCACTTGCTCCAGATTGTAGCTTGCAGGGTCCTGGAGCGGCGGGAAGGCGATGTAGGTCTCGAGATGCTTCAGCCACAACTGCTGGCCGATGGGCAGGATGTTCCAGTCATAGACGTAGGCGGTGGACGGTGACGCGATGGAGCCGCCCATACCGAAAAGTGTCTTGATCTGCTGTCCGACCGAGGTCTCGAACGGATCGCGCTTGATGTTGACGACCTGGGTCCAGGCAAAGGGCATTACACCGTTTATGAACCCGGCTGGGTCATCCGAAACCATCGCGAAGTACATCTTCCAGTTCTTGTAGCGGACCGCCGACGGCTCCTTGCCGGAATAGTACAAGAAAGAGTCGCGCGCAGACGGCGCCTTGCCTTCCAGGAAGTCACGCTGATCGATCCCGTCGAGTGTGGTCTTGACGACATTCGGATACGTGCCTGCCTCGATCTGTTTCTTCAGCTCGTCGCCCTTGGGGCCGCCGGCGATGTTCACCAACGTCGGCAGCCAGTCGAGCGCGGAGAAGAGGTCGTTCTTGACCGTGCCGGGCTCGATATGCCCCGGCCAGCGCACAACCAGCGGAGCACGCATGCCGCCTTCCCAGGTGCTGAGCTTGCCACCCTTGAACGGGGTGGTGCCGCCATCCGGGAAGGTGATCGTCTCGGCTCCGTTGTCGGTGGTGAAGACGACGATGGTGTTGTCGAGCTGGCCCATGTCTTCCAGCTTCTTCAGGACGACGCCGATGTTGTCGTCCATCTGCTTCATGCCGGCTTCGTTCATGCCCCAGTCCTTGCCGCCGGGCTCGCCGATCATATTGAGATACTTGTCCGGCAACACCGTCGTGATGTGCATGCGGGCCGGGTTGTACCAGACGAAGAACGGCTTGTTGGTCGTCTTCGGGTCGTTTCGGTCGAGGAAGTCGACGACCTTGGCGGAGATTTCCTCGTCGATGGTCTTTGACCGCTCCAGCGTCAGCGGGCCCTCGTCCTTGCAGGACTGATTTGCCGGGGATCCGTCGGAGGATGTGCACGCGAGCATTGGACGCGGTGGCGTCAGGCAGGTCGTGGTCTTCGGATCGACAGCGCCCGGAACCTCGGCCAGGCCGGGGATCGGTGTATTCATGCAGGGCGGCGCGATCCCCTGCTCGGTTGGGCTCTTGTTGATGTCAGGGAAGCTCACGCCCTGCATGGCGTCGAGGTGATAGAGGTAGCCCCAAAATTCCTGGAACCCGTGTGCGGTCGGCAGGGATTCGGTGGTATCTCCGAGATGGTTCTTGCCGAACTCACCTGTCGAGTAGCCGAGATCATTCAGGAACCTGGCGAGGTGGGGCGTGCCGGCCCGCAGGTAGGACGGGCTTCCGGGAATCTCCGGCAGGACCATGCCGACGCGCACCGGCTGCATGCCGGTGATGAAGGCGGTACGCCCCGCAGTGCAGCTCTGCTCGGCATAGTAGGTCATGAATTTCGCACCTCCCTGGCCGATGCGATCGATGTTGGGCGTTTCGCCGACCATCAGGCCCTGATGATAGATGCTGGGCTGCATCCAGCCGATATCATCGCCCATGATGAACAGGATGTTGGGCTTTTGCGCATCCTGGGCCTGTGCCGGCGCATGCGCGCCCCAAAGGACCGTCGCAGCGGTCAGTATCCCAATGCTGCAGTCAAGGATTCTACGACTCATTTCCCTCTCCTCTGGTTGCTTACGGATAGTTGCCTCGCCACCGCCCACGGCACGATTTCGAGCCTGAACGACCTCCCGTCACCAGTCGGAGCGCTCAAGCTCACGCTACGGTAGCCCTAGCTAACACATGGTGATATTGTCCTTTGGGGAAGTTGTTCAGGTGCAGATGCGGTAACGCTGCCCGATCTACTTTCCCAGCTAAAAGCTTGGCTTGTGAGGGGGTATCCATCATGCTGTGCGATCCGCCTGTTCGGTCGCGCCGACGCGCCAAGAACGCGGTCAGGTTCCTTGTTGCAATTTTGATTGCGATTTTTCTGGACGGCGGCTCTGCAGCAGCTGAGGTCGTCGGCCGGTCTCCGCGTGTGCTCATCCTCCATCCGTATGACGAGCGACTGCCCGCAAGCTCGATTGCCGGGGAGAACGCCAGAAATCGGCTTATCGAGGCGACGTCCGGCAATGTCGATCTCTTCTCGGAGTTCCTGGATCTCTCGAGGTTTCCCGAGGAAGCCCATATCGACCGCATGGCGCGGTATATGTCCGAGAAATACGTCGATCATCGCCCGGACGTTGTGATCGCGCTCGGCGAATCGGCAACCCGTTTCATCGTCAATAACCGTGAGGCGATCGCGCCCGACGCAAAGATCGTGTTCTGCGGCTTCGGGCGTGACAGTGCTTCGAAACTCAACTTGCCGGCAGATGTCGTCGGGGCTTTCAGCGAATTCGATATTGCCAAGACGCTCGAATTGGCCCGCGCCCTCCAGCCCGACGCCGAAAATCTTTTCATCATTGGTGGTTCGGCAGCTTTCGATCGCACTTGGCTTGACAGCGCTAGAACCGACCTCGCAGTCGCTTCAAAAGATTACGCAACCACCTACTTGGAAGGTTATTCGATCGATGAATTCGTGGAGCGTGCCTCCCACTTCCCACCGGACAGTATTGTCCTGTTCCTCACCATTCTTGCCGATAGTACAGGCCGCAACTTCCTGCCCAAAGACGCTTTAGGAATAGTGGCGGCGAAGGCCAGTGCGCCGATTTATGGACCCTATGACACCTACGTTGGTCAAGGTGTCGTAGGCGGAAACTCGGTAACCTTCGACTCCTTGGGAAACGCGGTCGCCGGCTTGGCTTTGGATGCACTCGCGGGAAAGCCGATCACAGACATCGAAGTGCCGCAAACATTCTTTGCCGACGCAAGGCAGCTAAAGCGATGGGGCCTGTCGGAAAGCGCGCTTCCTGCAGAGACCGCGTTGAGTTTCAGAGAACCTACGCTTTGGGAGCAGCATGGCGATTTGGTCGCGGGAGCCATTGCCCTGGTCGCCTTACAGGCCCTGATCATCACTGGGCTGCTCTTCGAGCGACGCCGGCGTTTCGCCGCCGAAGGTGAATCCAGCCTGCGTCTCCTTGAGCTGGTCCACATGAATCAGTCTGCAACCGCAGGCGCATTGTCGGCATCGATCGCTCACGAACTCAACCAGCCGCTGGGCGCCATTCTCAGCAATGCCGAGGCAGCGGAGATGATACTCAAGGGAAAGACGCCTGATCTGGATCTCATCCAGCAGATTTTGGCTGACATCAGGGACGACGACCAGCGAGCAGGCGATATTATTCTTCGCCTTCGGGGTATGCTGAAGAAAAGGAGTGCGATCGACTGGCAGGAGTTTGACCTCAATGAGGTCGTCGACGGCGCCATTTGTATCTTGCGCGCTGAAGCCGCGAAGAAACAAGTGGCCGTAAGCGCCGAGCAATCCACGGGCAGACTGCCGGTTCGCGCCGACAAGGTTCATCTGCAGCAGGTCATCCTGAATCTTGCGACCAATGCAATGGACGCGATGGTCGAATCGGTAACAGCGAACCGCAAGCTTGTGTTTCAGACGGCGTTACAGGGCGATGCCAGGGTCGAGATGTCGATTTCAGACACCGGCAGGGGCATCCCAAAAGACCATCTCGATAGTATCTTCGCAGCATTCTACACGACAAAGCCAACCGGAACCGGGCTGGGGCTCTCCATCGCTCGCGCGATCGTGGAAACTTACGGTGGAAAGATCTGGGCGGACAATCGCGTCGGCGGCGGCGCGGTGTTCCGCTTCGTCCTGCCGCTCGCGGAGGCCACTTGAACGCCTATGGAACCATTCATTCACATTATCGATGACGACGCATCGTTTCGAACGGCGCTCGGACGTCTCGTCGAAACCTATGGTTTTCGGGTTAGCGGCTACCAGTCGGGCGAGGATTTCCTGGCGCAGCTGCCGGAATCGGAAGCCGGCTGCATCCTTCTTGATCTGCGCATGCCAGGGCTCAGCGGTCCGGAGCTGCAGGAAAGGCTCGTACTGGCGGTCCCGCTGCTACCCATCGTCTTCTTGACGGGCCAAGGCACGATTGCCGCGAGTGTTCAGGCAATGAAGGCAGGTGCCGATGATTTTCTGGAGAAACCCATTTCGTCCCAAATCTTACGTGAGGCGATCGAGCGCGCGCTCGCCAAGAATGAAAAACGGCGCGCCGGACACGATCAGATTCAGGCGCTCCAGACCAAAGTGTTCAGCCTAACGCCACGCGAAATCCAGGTTTTCGATCTGGTCGTTCGCGGCAGGCGTAACAAGCAGGTTGCATACGACCTGAACACCTCCGAGCGCACGGTCAAGGCGCATCGGCACAGCGTCATGGAAAAGTTGGGCGTTACGTCCCTCGCCGAGATGGTATCGATCGCGGAGAGGCTGGGGGCCGTTCGGGCAGCGCAAACAGGCTCAAATCCAACATTCGGTGCTTCCCCAAAGGCCAATATCCAGTGACGTTAACTCGGCTCACAATCTCTCCGTTGATACTCGCACGCGTCGCCCCTTCGAGGAGCCAAATGTGGAAAGCCCGCCACGAACAGTGGCTGTCGTGGAAGACGATCCGAGCGTGCGGAGAAGCATTGAACGGTTGCTAAACGCGCACGGTCACCAAACGCATGGATACGCGTCGGCAGAGACGTTTCTTGGATCCGATTTCGCCGGCACGATCGGTTGCCTGGTGCTCGACATTCATCTTGGCAACATGTCCGGAATCCAGCTGCGGCGTTGGCTTCGCGATTTGGGCTTTAGCTTGCCGATTATCTTCATCACCGCCGTTGACGACGAAGCGCTTGAAGCGGAGGCGCGTGACGCGGGCTGCGTGGCCTATCTTCACAAGCCTTTCGCCGCCAGGTTTTTGCTGTTAGCTATCGATGACGCCTTGTCGGGATTGTCTGCCAAATAACTGATGTCGCTTCGGGGGGTGCTGATATGAAAGCAATTCAAACTATTCAGGCGGGCATCGTGCTGACCGCCACATTTGGCTTTTGCGGTTCGGCCGCAGCCCAGGACGACAGCCAGGACCTTGCCAAGAAGCTTTCGAATCCGATCGCGTCGCTGATCAGCGTACCCTTGCAGTTCAACTACGACGAAGGGTTCGGGCCGAATGACGGGCAGAAGGCCGTACTCAACATCCAGCCGGTCGTTCCGATCTCGCTGAGCGACGACTGGAACATGATCTCCCGCACCATCCTGCCGGTGATCTGGCAGAACGACATCGCCGGCCCCTCGGGCGAGCAGTCCGGTCTCGGCGACATCACCCAGAGCCTGTTCTTCTCGCCGAAGAACCCGGGACCGTCGGGCATCGTCTGGGGCGTCGGTCCGGCGTTTCTCGTCCCAACCGCCACCGACGATCTGCTCGGCGGCGGCAAATGGGGTGCCGGTCCCACCGCCGTGGTGCTGAAACAGATGGGCGGGTGGACGGTCGGCGCGCTGACCAACCACATCTGGTCCTTCGCCGGCGACGGTGACCGCTCCGACATCAGCTCCACCTTCCTGCAACCTTTCGTTTCCTACACGACCAAGGACGCCTGGACCTTCGGCGTCAACACAGAAAGCACCTACAATTGGGAAACGGAAGAGTGGTCGGTTCCGATCAATTTCACGGTGGCAAAGCTCGTCAAGTTCGGCAAGCAACCGGTCAGCTTCACCGCCGGTGTCCGCTACTGGGCCGAGAGCCCCGACAACGGGCCTGACGGCCTCGGATTCCGCGGCGTGGTGACGTTCCTGTTTCCGAAATAGCCGCCCGGCACAAAGGCCTGCCGGGACAACGACAAGCAGGGAGGATAGAAGCATGACGGGCAATGATATGTTGAAGATCGGCGCTGCGGCGCTGGCGCTGCTGCTTGCCGGGTTTGGCTCGGCGCATCCTGTCTTTGCACAAGAACAGGTCGCGGCGGCTGACGCATCCGGCGATGCGGCGGCCTCGCCGG
This sequence comes from Mesorhizobium sp. WSM4841, assembly GCF_055811515.1. Taxonomy (NCBI): domain Bacteria; kingdom Pseudomonadati; phylum Pseudomonadota; class Alphaproteobacteria; order Hyphomicrobiales; family Phyllobacteriaceae; genus Mesorhizobium; species Mesorhizobium sp. WSM4841. The sequence continues at coordinate 2,422 of NZ_JBVVQC010000036.1, read as the reverse complement.
AGCCGTTGAGCGCGGACGAGATGGAGGTGCTGGTGGCGCGCATCGCGCTCTATCCGGACGAGCTGATCGCGGTGATCACTGCGGCTGCACTCTATCCGCTAGAGATCGTCGAGGCGGCGCGCTTCCTCGACCGGTACGAGAAAGACAAGAGCCTGAAACCCAAGGACAGCTGGGACGGCTCCGTGGTGTCGCTGCTCAATTACCCCGGCATCGTCAAGATGATGAGCGACGACCTCGAATGGACGCAGACGCTCGGCGACGCCATCGCCTACCAGCAGAAGGACGTGCTGGTTGCCATCCAGCAGCTGCGCGACGAGGCGGTCGCCAAGGGCGTCATCAAGACCGACGACAAGATCCAGGTGGTCAAGGAGAATGACAATTTCGTCATCAAGTCGGCGAGCCCCGAGGTGATCTACGTCCCGCAATATCCGCCGCAGATGTTTTATGAGCCGGATTACGTGTGGGAACCGATCCGCTATTATCCCGATCCTTACCCATATTATGTGTATCCGGGGGCGACATTCTTCGCCGGGGCGGTGACGGGCGCCATTTGGGCCGCCGCCGTCGACTGGGATGATTGGGGGGTGTGGGGCGGCCGCTGGAACGGCAACGACATCGACATCGATTGCAACAACTGCTTCAACAACCGCGACTTCAACGGCAAGATCAACTTCAACGACGTCGACTGGAAGAACATCGATCGCGACAAGATCAATATCGACCGCAACCAGTTCAACAAGTTCGACCAGACCAACATCAAGAACCGGATCGAGAAGAATAGCGACAACGCCATCCGCGACCGCGCCCGCGACATCAAGAAGAACGACAAACTCGCCAACAGGGTGCCGGGCAAGACGGCTGCAACGAGAGACATCCGCAAGAGCACGCTGGACGGGCTGAAGGCCAAGCCCGCCAACGTCACCCGCCCCGCCAAGCCCGCCAACATCCAGAAACCTGCGGCCAGGCCTACCGCCAATCGCCCGGCGGCGAAGCCGGCCAAGGTGAACCGTCCGGCTGGCAAGCCAAAACCTGCGGCAAGGGTCGACAACCGGCCGAAGAAACCGTCGGGGCTTGGCAACGTCGATCGCGGCAAGGCGACCAAGGTCAGCTCCAACCGTGGCCACAAGTCGATGGGCGGCGGCCAGCGCGGCGGTGGCGGCCACAAGCAGATCAAGCGCGGCGGCGGCGGACGCGGGCGTTAACGGAACGGGAGGACAGGATTATGACACAGATGTTCAGCACCACCCGTCACACGGGAGTTTTGCATAAGATCCTTCTCCGCTCTGTCTGCGCCGTGGCGCTTGCAGTGGGCATCGCTGTCTGGCAGCCAGCCGCCGCACAGGATGCGCCGGAGGCGCCGGAGATCACCGCCTTTGCGGCCGCCGCCGAGCCGCCTGTCTTCGATACGCCCGAGGCGGCGGTCGAAGCATTTAAGCAGGCCCTGAAAGACGCCGGCAACGGTGCGGTTGCGGCCCTTCTCGGCCTCGATGCGGAAAAGCTGAAGGCAGACGAGAACTCGGACGAGACGCTGGCGGCGATCAAGGAAGGTGTGGCCAGGCAGCTTGTCCTCGATGGCGAAGGCGACCGCCGCACGCTGCAGATCGGCGACAAGCTGTGGCCGCTGCCTTTTCCGATCGTCAAGGGCGAGGACGGCAAGTGGGCTTTCGACACCTATGCCGGGCTCGAAGAGATCGTGAACCGCCGCGTCGGCGAGAACGAGCTCACCGCGATCGAGACGATGCGCGCCTATGTCGACGCGCAGGAGGACTATGCATCGCAGGACCGCGATGAGGATGGCGTGGAGGAGTTCGCGCAGAAACTGATAAGCTCGGAAGGCGCGACCGACGGGCTCTACTGGCCGACCGACGACATCAACGGCGAGAGCCCGGCCGGTGACGCTGTTAGTGAGGCCGAGCTCGAGGACGCGGCCAAGGGCGAAGGCTATTTCGGCTACAAGTACAAGATCCTGACCGGCCAGGGCGACCATATCGCCGGCGGCGCCTACGACTACGTCATCAACGGCAACATGATCGCCGGCTTCGGCCTCATTGCCTGGCCTGCCAAATACGGCGAAACCGGCGTGAAAACCTTCGCAGTCAACCAGCACGGCGTCGTCTACGAGACCGACCTCGGCCCAACCACCGAGCAGATCGTCAAATACATCGACCGCTTCAACCCGGACGATACCTGGCAGGTCGTGGCCGACTGAGAGAAAAGCGTTCTAGTTGTCTGCGGACGTGTTACATCGTGCTGTTTTGGATCGGTCACGGGGGCGGCGTCGAACGGCGTTCCCAGCAGGATTGGCGAGGGAGGAGAGGGGCTCGCATCATGCCAGAAACTGCGTCGTCGTCCGTGAAGAAAGCGATTTTCGCGTCAACCTTGAAAGTGATCTGCGTTGGAGCGCTTTGTCCCAACTGAGGGG
>NZ_JBVVQC010000035.1:0-69515 GCF_055811515.1 Mesorhizobium sp. WSM4841 | reverse complement strand
CTTGTTCCTCCGCAACGCCTGCCCATTCTCGAATGGCTGGAAATCAACCAGTCAACATCACTGTGAAAAGGTACTAGAGCGAACTTTGTACGTCCGAACGGACGGACGTCGCTCTAAGCCTGCCTGGTCGATTTATAGACGTTGACGCCGAGTTCGCGAATTTTCTTGCGCAGCGTGTTGCGGTTTAGCCCGAGGAGTTCCGCAGCCTTGATCTGGTTGCCGCGGGTTGCCGTCATCGAGGCCAGGACCAGCGGATATTCGACCTCGGAGAGAATACGCTGATAGAGGCCGGCGGGCGGCAAATCGCCGGCGAACGAAGCAAAATAGCGCTGCAGGAAATGTTCCACCGCCTGGCCGATGGACAGATCGTCGGGTATGAGGTTGCCGCCACCGGGAACGACCGGCCTCTCGCCGGTCTTCAGTTCCGCCTCGATGACTTCGGCGGAAATCTCATCCTGCGAATAGAGCGCGGCCAGCCTGCGGACAAGATTTTCGAGCTCGCGCACGTTGCCTGGCCACGGATAGCGCTTCATCAGCTCGATGCCGCCTGTGGAAATGCGCTTGGTCTGCAGGCCTTCGCTGGCGCCGAGCTTGAAGAAGTGCCGGACGAGATCCGGAACGTCCTCGGACCGCTCGCGCAGCGCCGGCAGCCTTAGCGGCACGACATTCAGGCGATAGAACAGATCCTCGCGGAAAAGCCCTTGATTGATCAGCGTGCGCAGATCCTTATTGGTGGCGGCGACGATGCGCACGTCGGTCTTGATCGGCGTACGGCCGCCGACGGTGGTATATTCGCCTTGCTGCAGGACACGCAGCAGGCGCGTTTGCGCTTCCATCGGCATGTCGCCGATCTCGTCGAGGAAGAGCGTCCCGCCTTCGGCCTGCTCGAAACGGCCGGTGGAGCGGTTTTGCGCACCGGTGAAGGCGCCCTTCTCGTGCCCGAACAGTTCCGATTCGATCAGGTCGCGTGGGATCGCCGCCATGTTGATCGCGACGAACGGGCCGCCGCGGCGGCGGCCGTATTCGTGCAGCGCGCGCGCCACCAGTTCCTTGCCGGTGCCCGATTCGCCTGAAATCATCACCGTCAGGTCGGTCTGCATCATGCGCGCCAGCATCCGGTAGATATCCTGCATGGCGGCCGAGCGGCCGACCAGCGGCATCGTTTCCGGCGGCTCGTCGGCCCGCGCATCGATCTTCGGCCGTCGGGGCTCGGAAAGCGCCCGGTTGACGATGTTGAGAAGCTCGGTCAGGTCGAACGGTTTCGGCAGATATTCGTAGGCGCCGGTCTCGGAGGCGCGAATCGCGGTCATGAACGTGTTCTGGGCGCTCATGACGATGACGGGCAGTTCCGGCCGTGCCTTCTTGATGCGCGGCAGCATGTCGAAAGCGTTTTCGTCCGGCATGACTACGTCGGTGATGACGAGATCGCCCTCGCCCGCCGCCACCCAGCGCCACAGCGTCGAGGCGTTGGACGTCACGCGCACCTCATGGCCGACGCGCGAAAGCGCCTGATTGAGGACGGTGCGGATGGCCGCATCGTCGTCGGCGACAAGAATATTGCCGCGAACCGTCATTTGAGGTCTCCTTCACCATCGTCGTCTGTGCCGAACGGCGTTTCTTTCCAGGCTGGCATCAGGATGCGGAAGGTGGTTGCGCGCGGCGTTGAATCGCATTCGATGATGCCGCCATGCTCGCCGACGATTTTCGCGACCAGCGCCAGACCAAGCCCCGACCCGTTAGGCTTGGTGGTGATGAAGGGATCAAACAGGATCGGCAGGATATCTTCGGAGACGCCAGAACCGTTGTCGCGCACGCAAAATTCCAGCGGCAGCGACACGCGGCCCTGCGTTCCCGGAACGGAAACACGGATGCCCGGCCGGAACGCGGTCGACAGAGTGATCTCGCCTTGCGGATCGCCGCCAATGGCCTCGGCCGCATTCTTGACCAGGTTGAGGAACACCTGGATGAGCTGGTCGCGGTTGGCGAAAACTGGAGGCAACGATGGATCATAATCCTCCAATATCTTGATCCGCTTGGCAAAACCGTTCTTGGCAATCGCCTTCACATGGTCGAGCACGACATGGATGTTGACCGGATAGCGGTCGATGGGCCGCTCGTCGGAAAACACCTCCATGCGATCGACCAGCGAGACGATGCGGTCGGTCTCGTCGGTGATCAGCCGGGTCAGCGCGCGATCTTCGTCGGAAGCGGACAGTTCGAGCAGCTGGGCAGCACCCCGGATGCCGGATAGCGGGTTCTTGATCTCGTGGGCGAGCATCGCAGCAAGGCCGGTCACCGAGCGTGCCGCACCGCGGTGCGTCATCTGACGATCGATCTTGTCGGCCATCGATCGTTCCTGGAACATCACCACGACGGAGCCCGGGAATTCCGACACCGGCGCGACATAGAGGTCGACGACCTTCTCGATGCCGAGGCGCGGCGACGATACGTCGACCCGGTATTCGTTGACGGGTGCCCGGCGCTCGCGCACCTGGTCGACGAGCGTCAGCAGTGGGCTGCCGAAGGGAATGAGCTTGGGCAATGTGTTGCGGGCGAGCATGGTCGCGCTCGAGCGGAAGAAATCTTCGGCATCGGCATTGGCGAAGGTGATGACCCCTTCAGCATCGACCATGATCACCGGGCGGCGGATGGTGTTGAGTACGATGTGGGCGGCGTCCGCCATACCCATGCTCTGTGCGATGGTGGCATTCATGCTGCGCTCCGCAGGTTCATCGCCTCGGCAGCGCGTGAAAACACCTCGCGCAACGCGGCAACGACGCGGACGGGCTCGAAGGAGGTGAGGATGGCCTTTCGCCGCTCATCAACGACGCCAGCGGCGTGGCGGTCGAGATACCAGCCAAGATGCTTGCGCGCCTGGCGCACGCCGCTTTCGATGCCGTAGAGCGTTAGCATGTCCTCGTAGTGGGCGACGATGTAGTCGGCCAGCGCTTGCGGACTTTCGGGCACATCAGGCGCCGCCTCTTTTGCCGCGGCTGCCGCGATGCTGCCTGCCGTCCAGGGCGCGCCATAATGCGCGCGGCCGATCATCACCGCGTCGGCGCCCGACTGGTCGAGGATCATTGCTGCCTCCGCCGGCGAGCCGACATCGCCATTGGCGACGACCGGGATCGACACAGCCTGCTTTATGCGCGCGATGGCGCGCCAGTCCGCCTTGCCCTGGTAGAACTGGCAACGCGTGCGGCCATGCACCGTCACCATCTTGACGCCCGCCTGCTCGGCGCGGCGCGCCAGCAGCGGCGCGTTGAGCGCGCTTTCGTCCCAGCCGAGCCGCATTTTGACCGTGACCGGCACCTCGACGGCGCCGACCACCGCCTCGATCAGCGACAAAGCGTGATCGAGATCGCGCATCAGCGCCGAACCGGCATAGCCGCCCGTCACCTTCTTTGCCGGGCAGCCCATGTTGATGTCGATGATGTCGGCGCCCTCGCCCGCGGCGATTCGGGCGCCCTCTGCCATATGCGCCGCCTCACGGCCGGCAAGCTGGACCATGTGCACAGGCAGCCCGGAATGGCGGATGCGAAGGCCGCAACCGGCTCTGCCCCTGGCAAGCTCGCCGCTTGCCACCATCTCCGACACGACCAATCCGGCGCCATGCGCATAGGCACGCTGCCGGAACGGCTCATCTGTTATGCCCGACATGGGCGCGAGAAAAGCGCGATTGCGGATTCTCACGCTACCCACGTCCAGCGGCGAAGCCAATTTGGTCAGGTCAAGCATGCACAAAAACCAAGCATTTTTTATTGCTGCACATTCTCTAGCCAGAATGACAGCGATGTGCAACGCGCAATGACGTCACATTAAGGCGCATTTGGGAAAAATGCTGGCCTTCGGCCCATACCCGCGCTCTAAGCGGCGTGCGTCCTTGGGAAAGGACGCTTTGGCACTTGCATCTGCGCATGATCTCTTCCGAAAAGCGATTCCACTTTTCAGGATCATGCGCTAAGCGTCTCGGCATGACAGATGCAAGCGAAATGGGAGCTTTGGCTGCGGACGACAAGGTTGCCGTTGTTATCGTCGCCGCCGGCCGCGGCGCGCGCGCCGGTCAGGCCGACGGACCGAAGCAATACCAAAGGATCGGTGGCGGTGCCGTCATCGCGCGCACATTGGATATGTTTTTGGCGCATCCAAGAATCGGTCCTGTCGTCGTCGCCATCCACGCCGACGACAGCGCGCTTTTTCGCAGCGCCGCCGGAGCCAACGCCGATCGGGTCATCACGGTGACCGGTGGCGCGTCCAGGCAGGACTCCGTCCGGCTCGGGCTGCTTGCGCTGAGAGGCTATGCACCGAGCCAGGTTCTGGTCCATGATGCCGTTCGCCCGTTCGTCGACGCGGAATTGATAGACCGTACGATCGCCGGCATCGGCGAGCGCCAGGGAGCGCTGCCTGCCCTGCCCGTCGCCGACACGCTGAAACGTGAGTCGGCCGCCGGCATGATCGGCGAGACGGTTTCCAGGAACGGGCTTCATGCCGCCCAGACGCCGCAAGGCTTTCCGTTCTGGCCGATCCTGGCCGCCCATGAAAAGGCACATCATCTGGGCAAGACGGACTTCACCGACGATGCCGCGATTGCCGAATGGGCGCGTATTCCGGTGAAAATAGTTCAGGGTTCGCCGGACAATGTCAAGCTGACCTGGGCAAGGGATATTTCGATGGCGGATCAGCGGCTTTCCGGCGAGCGGCCGCGTTTTCCGGACATCCGCACCGGCAATGGCTACGACGTCCATGCCTTCGAGCCCGGTGACCATGTCGTCCTGTGCGGCGTCTCCATCCCGCACGACAAGAAACTGGCCGGCCATTCGGACGCCGATGTCGGTCTCCACGCCTTGACCGATGCGCTGCTCGCCACCTGCGGCGCCGGCGACATCGGCACGCATTTCCCGCCGTCGGATCCGCAGTGGAAAGGCGTGGCCTCGCGGATCTTCGTCGAACATGCGGCAAGACTGGTGCGCGCGCGCGGCGGGCGCATCGCCAATGCCGACGTCACGCTGATCTGCGAGGCGCCACGGGTCGGTCCGCATCGCGAAGCAATGACCGAAGCCCTTTCGGCAATGCTGGCAATTTCCCGGGACCGTATCTCGATCAAGGCGACAACCAACGAAAAGCTCGGCTTTATCGGCCGCGAGGAAGGCATAGCCGCCATCGCGACCGCCAGTGTCGTGTTTCCAGGGGACGTCCCCGAATGAGCAACAGCGACCTCGCAGATGCCCTGCTTCAAGCCTGCCAGCAGCGCGGCATCCTGCTGGCGACGGCCGAGAGCTGCACCGGCGGCATGATCATCGCCGCCCTGACCGACATCGCCGGCTCGTCCACGGTGGTCGACCGGGGTTTCATCACCTATTCCAACGAGGCCAAGACGGAGATGCTCGGTGTTTCCGCCGCCACGCTTGAGGGGCACGGCGCGGTCTCGCGGGAAACGGCGGTGGAGATGGCGCAGGGCGCCCTGACCCGTTCGCGCGCCGGACTCACCCTTGCCGTCACCGGTATTGCCGGTCCAGGCGGCGGCTCGACGGAAAAGCCCGTCGGCCTGGTCTGGTTCGGTGTCGCCTTGACTGGCCGGCCGGTCGTCAGCGAATGCCAGTTGTTCGCCGATAAGGGCCGCAATTTCATCCGCCGGGAGACGGTCAGGCATGCGCTTGAACTGGGCTTGCGCGCGCTCGCTGCGGATCAGGCTGCCGGCGCTGGCCCATAGATGATGTCGGCGCGCTTCTCGAACGCCTCGGAGAACATGCGGAACGCGCGATCGAACATCGTTCCCATCACCGCGCCCAAAATACGGCTCTTGAACTCGTAGTCGATGAAGAAGCGGACATTGCAGCCGCCATCGGCCGGCTCGAAGCGCCAGACATTGCTCAGATATTTGAACGGGCCGTCGATGTATTTGACGTCGATGGCGTTCTCGTCAGGCTTCAAAAACACCTGCGTCGTGAAAGTCTCGCGGATCGCCTTGTAGCCAATGCTCATGTCGGCGATGAGCAGGGTGCGTCCGTTGCGTTCCTTGCGCGAGCGAACCGTCAGTGCCTCGCAAAGCGGCAGGAATTGCGGATAGGATTCGACATCGGCGACCAGAGCGAACATCTGTTCAGGCGTATGCGTGACGCGGCGATGGGCTTCGAATTGTGGCATGAAACCAGTTTGTTAGGCGGATTTCCTGAGAAACGCTTCTCGCGCCGCGCGCAGCCTGGCGAAATCGTCGCCGGCATGGTGCGACGAGCGCGTCAGCGGGCTTGACGCCACCAGCAGGAAGCCCTTGGTCTTGCCGATTGTCTCGAAGGACTTGAATTCCTCCGGCGTGACGAAGCGGATCACCGGATGGTGCTTTTTCGATGGCTGAAGATACTGGCCGATGGTCATGAAGTCGACATTGGCCGAACGCAGATCGTCCATCAACTGCAGGATCTCGTTCCGCTCCTCGCCCAGGCCAACCATGATGCCGGATTTGGTGAAGATCGACGGATCGAGTTCCTTGACCCGCTGCAGCAGCCTGATCGAATGGAAATAGCGGGCCCCTGGCCGGACCGTCAGATAGTTCGACGGCACGGTCTCCAGATTGTGGTTGAATACGTCCGGCTTCGCCGCCACCACGATCTCCAGCGCTCCTTCCTTGCGCAGGAAGTCGGGCGTCAGGATTTCGATCGTCGTCGAAGGCGTTGCCGCCCTGATGGCGCGGATGACCTCGGCAAAGTGCTGAGCTCCGCCATCGGCGAGATCGTCGCGGTCGACTGAGGTGATGACGACATGGGTCAGATCCATTTGCTTGACGGCGTGGGCGATGCGCGCCGGTTCATCGGGATCAAGCGCGGTCGGAATGCCAGTGGCAACGTTGCAGAAGGCACAGGCGCGCGTGCAGATCTCACCCATGATCATGAAGGTGGCGTGCTTCTTCTCCCAGCACTCGCCGATATTGGGGCAACCGGCCTCTTCGCACACCGTCACCAGTCTGTGCGACTTCACGATCTCGCGCGTCTCGGCATAGCCTTTCGACATCGGCGCCTTGACGCGGATCCAGTCGGGCTTGCGCAGCACATCCTGGTCAGGCTTGTGCGCCTTTTCAGGGTGCCGCAGGCGCGGCGCATTGGCGATCGTGTCGAGGACGGTGACCATCAGAAATCCAGTTCATTCGCGATCGCCTTCCGGCGTTCGCTTTCACAAGTCATCTAGGACTTTTCGCAGCAAAGAAAAAGGCCGCGGCGGCGCATGCCGCCACAGCCGTTTTCGCATGGCAAGAGTTCAGCAACTAACGGCGCACCATGCGCCCTGCCCAGATCAACAGGCAGGCGCCAATGAAACCGGTGATCAGATAAGCGATCCAGCCGGCGCCGAAAGCGCCGATATTGAGCGCCTGCAGGATGGCATTCAGCACGATCGCGCCGACGATGCCAAGAACGATGTTCATCAAGATGCCCATGTTGCTTTTCATGAACATCTCGGCAAGCCACCCCGCTAAACCGCCGATGATGATAGCTGCGATCCAGCCCACGCCATTCACGTCCATATGCCCTCTCCTTGTGTGATGAATGCATCCGGAAACGAATTACCTTGCCGTTGAGTTCCTTGGCTTTCACGTGTCGAGTCTCACGCGGTCAATTTATCACGCGTTCAGCGCGCGGCCATAGGCGTCGAGGACGCTTTCCTTCATCATCTCCGACAGCGTCGGATGCGGGAATATCGTATGCATCAGTTCTTCCTCGGTGGTCTCCAGATTCATCGCCACGACAAAGCCCTGGATCAGCTCGGTCACTTCGGCGCCGACCATATGCGCGCCGAGCAACTGCCCAGTCTTCTTGTCGAAGATGGTCTTGACGAATCCCTGGTCTTCACCGAGCGCGATGGCTTTGCCGTTGGCGGCGAACTGAAAGCGGCCGACGCGGATGTCCTTGCCCTCGGCCTTCGCTTTCGCTTCGGTCAACCCGACGGAGGCGACCTGCGGGTTGCAATAGGTGCAGCCCGGAATCTTCAGCTTGTCAGTGGCGTGCACGCCGGGGAAATTGGCGATCTTTTCCACGCAGACCACGCCTTCATGTTCGGCCTTGTGGGCGAGCATGGGCGGGCCGGCGACATCGCCGATGGCATAGATGCCGGGGACATTGGTGTTGCCGTAGCCGTCGACGACGACGCAGCCGCGTTCGGTCTTCACACCGAGCGCTTCGAGGCCGAGATTTTCGATATTGCCCTGCACGCCGATGGCCGAGATCATGCGGTCGGCGGTGATCTTCTCGACCTTGCCGTCCTTCATCTCGACATGCGCGGTTACCGAATTCGTACCCTTCTCGACCTTGGTGACCTTGGCCTCGAGGATGATCTTCATGCCTTGCTTCTCGAACTGCTTCTGCGCGAATTTCGAGACCTCTGCGTCCTCGACCGGCATCACCGCCGGCAACAACTCGACCACTGTCACCTCCGAGCCCATGGTGCGGTAGAATGAGGCGAATTCGATGCCGATTGCGCCCGAACCCATCACCAGCAGCGACTTCGGCATCTCCTTCGGCACCATCGCTTCAAAATAGGTCCAGATCAGCTTGCCGTCGGGCTCGATGCCGGGCAGCGCACGCGGCCTGGCGCCGGTCGCCAGGATGAGGTGCTTGGCGGTGTAGGTGCCCTCACCCTTGACGCCCTTGGGCGCCGGCGGCTGCGGCTCCATCGGCTTCTTCGACGATTTCGACACGACGATCTCGGCTGGTTTATCGCCGGAAGCCGCCTTGGCCAGCTTGGCCTCGCCCCAGATGACGTCGACCTTATTCTTCTTCATCAGGAAGGCAACGCCGCCGTTCAGCCGCAACGAGACCTTTCGCGAGCGGTCGACCACGGCAGCGGTATCGACGCTGACCTTACCGTCGATCTTCAAGCCGTAGTCCTTCAGATGATCGGAATAGTGCATGATCTCGGCCGAGCGCAGCAGCGCCTTGGTCGGGATGCAGCCCCAGTTGAGGCAGATGCCCCCGAGATGCTCGCGCTCGACGATTGCCGTCTTGAAGCCGAGCTGGGCGGAACGCACCGCCGTGACGTAGCCGCCGGGGCCGGAGCCGATGATGATGACGTCGTAGTTCTCAGCCACGGATTTCTCCCTGATTCTCTAGAGTTCCAGCATGACGCGCACGATTGGCGCCAATGCCTGCCCGATTTTCCGCGTGTTCTCCGCGTCGAGATGGACACCGTCGAGCGGCGTGGTCTCGGCCACCGAGCCCGCATCGAAGAAGCCGCAGCCGGCCTCGTCGGCAAGAGCGGAATATTGCGGTGCCAGCCGCTTCGACGCTTCATCGCCGCCGGCGAACATTTCCTTGAACTCGGCGTTTTCCGTGCGGCTGACCGCGGGCGGCGCGACGATCAGGATCTGCGGCGCCGGCCAATCGAATGGGTAATCGTGCCCGCGCACGATATCGACCAGGCGCTGGACGCCCTGCTTGGCGGCGACCGGATTGCCGTGGATCCACGGCTTCATGTCGTTGGCGCCGAGCATGATGATGATCAGGTCGATCGGCGCATGCGTCATCAGGATCGTCGGCAGCATTCTTGCGCCGTTACGGTCGGCGCCGGCCAGATGGTCGTCGAAAGCTGTTGTGCGGCCGTTCAAGCCTTCGGCGATGACCTCGATACCGCCTCCCAACGTCGCCTGCAGCACACTCGGCCAGCGGTCCTTGAGCGGGTGGCGATCCAGACTTGCGGCATCATAGCCCCAGGTCAGCGAATCGCCGTAGCAAAGGACTGTTTTCATGCGCTTGCCCCGCTCCTGCCAAAGCCTGCTTGTGCGTGCTTCACCCGCCGACGCATGAACAGCCATTGCACGATGATCGTCACGATGCCTGGAAGGCTGAAGGGAAAAAGGCTGGTGAAGAATTTCCGCACCGCCTTCTTCCTTTCTAGACCAGCATGTCCATCGGATTTTCGATCATGCGCTTGAAGGCGCCGAGCAGTTCGGCGCCGAGCGCGCCGTCGACGGCGCGGTGATCGGTCGACAGCGTCACCGACATGATTGTCGCGATCTTGATCTCACCGTTCTTGACCACCGCACGCTCCTCGCCGGCGCCGACCGCCAGGATCGTCGCATGCGGCGGGTTGATGACGGCGGCGAAGTCCTTGATGCCGAACATGCCAAGATTGGAAACCGCCGTGGTGCCGCCCTGGTATTCCTCCGGTTTCAGCTTGCGGCTGCGGGCACGGCTGGCAAGATCCTTCATCTCATTCGAGATGACCGACAGCGTCTTTTCGTCGGCGCGCCGGATGATCGGCGTGATCAGGCCGCCGGGGATCGATACGGCAACGCCGACATCGGCATGCCTGTGCTTGACCATCGCGCTCTCGGTCCAGGAGGCGTTGGCATCCGGCACCGCCATCAGCGCCTTTGCCATCGCTTTGATCACCATGTCGTTGACCGACAGCTTGTAGGCCGGCGTTTCACCCTTGTCGGTCTTCTTCACCGGGGCGGCCGCATTGATCTGCGAGCGCAGCGCCAGGAGCGCATCAAGTTCGCAATCGAGCGTCAGGTAGAAATGCGGGATGGTGGTCGTGGCCTCGACCAGCCGGCGCGCAATGGTCTTGCGCATGTTGTCATGCGGGACAAGCTCGTAGGAGCCGTCGGCAAACAGTTTCAGCACCTGGTCGTCCGACATTGGCTTGGCTGCGGCCGCCGGAGCCGGAGCGCCGGCAGGTGCCATTTTCGCGGCCGGTGCCGCCTTGGCACCGCCGCTGGAAATCGCTGCGTCGACATCGGCCTTGACCACGCGGCCATGCGGGCCGGAGCCGGTCACCGCGGAGACATCGACACCGGCTTCCCGGGCGATGCGACGGGCCAGTGGCGAGGCGAAGACACGTTCGCCGCTTGCATGGCCATTGGCAATCGGAGCCGCCTGGGGCGCCGGTGCGGCCGCAGGTTTCGGCGCTTCCGGCTTTGGGGTTTCCGCCTTTGGTGCTTCAGTTTTGGGGGCTTCTGTTTTTGGTGCCTCGGCTTTTGCCGGAGCGGCAGCGCCGTCACCGCTTTTGGCGGCAGCCGCCGCATCCTCGCCTTCGGCGGCGAGCACGGCGATCAGCGCGTTGACCTTGACGCCTTCGGTGCCGGCTGGAACCACCAGCCTGGCCACCGTGCCCTCATCGACGGCTTCAACTTCCATCGTCGCCTTGTCGGTCTCGATCTCGGCGATCACGTCGCCCGGCGAAACCTTGTCGCCCTCCTTGACCAGCCACTTGGCAAGATTGCCCTCTTCCATCGTGGGCGAGAGCGCCGGCATGGTGATGTTGATTGGCATTTTTCCTCCTCAGTTCCGCCCAGTTAGCGAACGGTGCTGGATATTGAACTGCTCCGACATTCTGCCTCGATAGCCTTCTTCCAATGCCTGAAGCGTCTCGATTTCAGGGATGCCATCTTGTTCCAGCCTCATCTTGGCTATGTGCATGCCGACATCAGCGAGCACCATGCCCCAGTTGTGGGCGTTTGGTCCAAAGAGGTCTTGCATCGTGACGACCGCGTCCGAACCAATCCAGACGCGGAGTATTTCATCGAATTCGCTATTCTCGACGACCACCGCGGAAACTTCTAGTTCGCGCGACATCTCGTTAACCCCGGTACGTCACGGCTTTCACCGCCTCGATGACTTCCGCGACATTGGGTAACGCCAGCTTTTCGAGGTTTGCCGCATAGGGCATCGGCACGTCCTTGCCGGCAATGGTGATGACCGGCGCGTCGAGGAAATCGAAGGCGCGCTGCGACACCTTGTTGGCGATGTGATCGCCGACCGAGCTTTGCGGAAACCCTTCTTCCACCACTACGAGACGGTTGGTCTTCTTGACCGAGGCGATAATTGTGTCGAAATCGAGAGGGCGGATGGTCCTGAGGTCGATGATCTCGGCATCGACGCCCATGCCGCGCAATTCGGCCTCGGCCTTCACCGTGTAGGTCATGCCGATGCCGAAGGAGACGATGGTAACATCCTTGCCTGATTTGTGGATGCGCGCCTTGCCGATCGGCAGCACGAAATCGTCCATCTTCGGCACGTCGAAGGACTGGCCGTAAAGGATTTCGTTCTCGAGGAAGATGACCGGGTTCGGGTCGCGGATCGCGGCCTTCAGCAACCCCTTGGCGTCGGCGGCGGTGTAGGGCATCACCACTTTCAGGCCGGGAATGTGGCTGTACCAGGCGGCATAGCACTGCGAATGCTGGGCGGCGACACGGGCGGCCGCGCCGTTCGGCCCGCGAAACACGATGGGCGCGCCCATCTGGCCGCCGGACATATAGAGCGTCTTGGCGGCGGAGTTGATGATCTGGTCGATCGCCTGCATGGCGAAGTTGAAGGTCATGAACTCGACGATCGGTCTCAAGCCGGCCATCGCCGCGCCAACGCCGACGCCGGCGAAACCGTGTTCGGTGATGGGCGTATCGACGACGCGCCGCGCCCCGAATTCCTGCAGCAGCCCTTGCGTGATCTTGTAGGCGCCCTGGTACTCGGCGACCTCCTCGCCCATCACGAAGACGTCGTCGTCACGGCGCATTTCCTCGGCCATCGCGTCACGCAGCGCTTCGCGCACGGTGGTCGAGACCATTTCCGTGCCGGCCGGGATGTCGGGATCGGCGGCGATTTCGGTTCTCGGCGCCGCGGCGACAGGTGCTGCGCCCTCGCTTTTGGCCGCAGCAGGCGCTGGCGCTGCTGTCTCAGCCTTGGCAGGTTCCTCGCCGATGCCTTCGCCTGCCTTGTCGATGTCTTCACCATCAAGCGCAAGCACGGCGATCAGCGTGTTGACCTTGACACCTTCGGTGCCGGCAGGAACCACGATCTTGGCTAGCGTGCCTTCGTCGACGGCCTCGACTTCCATCGTGGCCTTATCGGTTTCGATCTCGGCGATGACATCACCAGCGACAACCTTATCGCCCTCTTTCTTCAACCATTTGGAAACATTGCCCTCTTCCATGGTCGGCGAGAGAGCGGGCATGAGAATTTCGATCGGCATGTCCTTGCCCTCTCGTTACAATACGATGTCGGTCCAGAGCTCGGACGGATCCGGCTCTGCGTCGTTCTGGGCAAATTCGGCGGCGTCGGCGACAATGTCGCGAACCTCCTTGTCGACGGTCTTGAGCTCGTCCTCGTCGGCCCACTTCTTGTCGAGCAGGCGAGCCCTGACCTGCTCGATCGGGTCACGCTCGGAGCGCATCTTCTGCACTTCTTCCTTGGAGCGGTATTTTGCCGGATCGGACATCGAGTGACCGCGGTAGCGGTAGGTCTGCATTTCGAGAATCAGCGGCCCCTTGCCGTCACGGCACCATTCGGTTGCGAGATCGCCGGCTGCCTTGACTGCACGGACGTCCATGCCATCGACCTGGATACCGGGGATCTTGAAGGAGGCGCCGCGGTGCGAAAAATCCGTCTCGGCCGACGAACGCGATACCGAGGTGCCCATGGCATAGCGGTTGTTCTCGATGATATAGATCACCGGCAGCTTCCACAGCGAGGCCATGTTGAAGCTCTCATAGACCTGACCCTGATTGGCGGCGCCGTCGCCGAAATAGGTCAGTGTCACATTGTTGTTGCCGCGATAGCGATTGGCGAAGGCGAGGCCGGTGCCGAGCGAAACCTGCGCGCCGACAATGCCGTGGCCGCCGTAAAAATGCTTCTCCTTGGAGAACATGTGCATGGAGCCGCCCTTGCCCCTGGACAAGCCGCCGCGGCGCCCGGTCAATTCGGCCATGACGCCGCGCGGCGACAGTTCCATCGCCAGCATGTGACCATGGTCGCGGTAGGCGGTGATCATCTGGTCGCCGTCGATCAGCGCCATCTTCATGCCGGTGACAACTGCTTCCTGGCCGATATAGAGATGGCAGAAGCCGCCGATGAAGCCCATGCCGTAGAGCTGGCCGGCCTTTTCCTCGAAGCGGCGGATAAGCAGCATGCGCCGGTAGGCGTCAAGCTCCTCGTCCTTGGTGAAGTCGACAGGTTTGGGGGCTGAAAGCCCCGCCGATTTGCCGTCGGATCTGGATTTGGCAGGCGCTTTTCTGGCGGCGGTGGCCATGCATCACTCCCTGTTGGCGTCTCTTGCGGACACTGAGGGAGATCAGTTCTCCCCACCGATTTGAGAAGGCTAACACGCGAGAAAGCGTTTCGCCATGCTGAAAAATGCATGGCTGACATGCATCTAAGCGATTAAAATCATTGAAAATATCGGCGATTAACTTGAAAATGGTTATCTTGCCGGTGGCGGTAACATGATGGTGATTTCGTCGGCATGGGACATATTGAGCGCCTTACGCGCCTGCTCGTCGAGCATATCCTTCTCCAGCGTGCCCTGATGCATCAGCTGAACGCGTCTCTGCAGGTCCATCCGGCGCGCCTTGACGGCATCGAGCTTACTTTGCAGATCGACGGTTTCGGCTTGCAACCGATACTTGGAATAGATGCCGAATTCGCCGTGATAGGCGTGGAAGCCGAAATAGGCGAGGAATGCCACGCAGAGCGAGGGAATGATCAGCCGACCGGTATTTCTCTGCTTGTGCTGACGTGTCCACATGATCCAAATCCCTTAGAGCGCCGCGCGTCCTCTTGGACGCGCAAAGGACGCTCTAACACTCTGCGACCTAGCCCTTTCTCGCTCGATTGTGCTTAATGGACGGTTACGGACGACCGGATTTGGCGGTGTTGAAACAGAAAAGGCGGGGAATGCCCCGCCTTTTCATTCGGGTTATTTGTGTGGACTCAGCCTTTCACGATCGACTTGCCGGCGTAGAACGCCTGCTTGCCGAGCTCTTCCTCGATGCGGATGAGCTGGTTGTACTTGGCCATGCGATCCGAGCGCGACAGGGAGCCCGTCTTGATCTGTCCGCAATTGGTGGCAACGGCGAGATCGGCGATGGTCGAATCTTCGGTTTCGCCCGAGCGGTGCGACATGACAGCGGTGTAGCCGGCCTTGTGCGCGGTCTCGACGGCGTCGAGCGTTTCGGTCAGTGAGCCGATCTGGTTGACCTTGACCAGGATAGAATTGGCGACGCCCATGCGGATGCCGTCGCGCAGCCGCGCCGTATTGGTGACGAACAAATCGTCACCGACCAGCTGCGTCTTCTTGCCGATGAGATCGGTCAGCGTTTTCCAGCCATCCCAATCGTCTTCGGCCAGCCCGTCCTCGATGGTGATGATCGGATAGTCCGCGGCGAGCTTGGCCAGATACTTGGCCTGGGTCTTAGGATCGCGGGTCTTTTTCTCGCCTTCATAGACGTAGTTGCCGTCCTTGAAGAATTCGGTCGCGGCGCAGTCGAGGCCGAGCGCAACCTCTTCGCCCGGCTTGAAGCCAGCCTTCTCGATCGATTCCATGATGAAATCGAGCGCAGCGGGCGCGCTTTTCAAGTTAGGAGCGAAGCCGCCCTCGTCGCCGACATTGGTGTTATGGCCGGCGTCCTTCAGCCGCGTCCTCAATGTGTGAAAGATTTCCGAGCCCCAGCGCACCCCGTCGCGCAGTGTCGGCGCACCGATCGGCAGGATCATGAATTCCTGGAAGTCGATCGGGTTGTCGGCATGCGCGCCACCGTTGATGATGTTCATCATCGGCACTGGAAGCACATGCGCCTTGCTGCCACCGACATAGCGGTAGAGCGGCAGGCCGGCCGCTTCCGCCGCAGCCTTGGCGACAGCCAGCGAGACGCCGAGGATGGCATTGGCACCGAGCCGGCTCTTGTTGGGCGTGCCGTCGAGCTCGATCATGGTCTGGTCGATGTGGATCTGGTTCTCGGCTTCCATGCCGCCGATCGCCTCGAACAGCTCGCCATTGACGGCCTCTACCGCCCGCAGGACCCCCTTGCCGAGGTAGCGTGCGCCGCCGTCGCGCAGTTCGACCGCCTCATGCGCGCCGGTCGAGGCGCCGGAGGGCACCGCAGCGCGGCCCATCGAGCCGTCTTCGAGCACGACGTCGACCTCGACGGTCGGGTTTCCGCGGCTGTCCAGGATTTCACGCCCGACAATGTCGATGATGGCAGTCATTGCGATGTCCCCGATTGATCCGACGAAGCGTCGGGCACCTCTTAGCCAAAGTGCTGCAAAACGCAATCGGGGCGTCCGCAAATAGTGCCGCTACCTCCGCCATGCCGGTTCACGAAGCACGAATTGCTGTCATCATAAGTCATGTCAGTCATAAGTCTTGGCGGCATGCGGCTTTCTGGTTTATGCTCGCGCTGCGCGGGGCGAAACAGGAGGAGTTTCGCCATGTCTCAGTTGAGCGGTATCGTGAGTTTGTTCCTGATCGCGGCGGCGTTTCTCACGTCGTGTGACACTCAGCAGCCTCAGCAGGGCGCGGTAGAGTTGTCGACCCTTGCGGCGGAGTAGATATCCCCAAAAAAGGCCCCCGGTCCAACCGGGGGCCTTTTTTGATTCCGGCAGAGCAAGGTCAATGCCAATATGGCTCCACCTTGTAGTAGCTGTATGAAGCATCACGCGCGGCCTCGCCGTCGGCGCCCGTCAATTCGTTGATCGAATAGGCCGGAGCAGCCTTCAGTTGCTCCTTCGTGAACGGCACGACATAGCCGCCCTTGTTCTCGTCATAGTCGAGGCTCGCCCACGGAATGGCGTGGTACTTCTCGCCGATGCCTAGAAATCCGCCAAAGCCGATCACGGCAAACATGATTCCATTCGACAACTTGTCGAGCATGACATCCTCGATGTCGCCGATGTGCGTGCCTTCAGTGTTGTAGACGGATGTGCCGATGACCCGCGAGGCAGCGATGGCTTCAGTGTGTCCTGTCTGGGTGGTCATTGTGTACTCCTCGTTGTCGTTGACGCTATGCCTGACAATGAGGGGCGCGGATGAAGGTTCCAGAGTTTTCGACGCTAGAGCGGGATGCATTCAAATTGAACTGAGCATCCCGCTCTATCTATTTGTTTTAGCTGCATTTCAGCGACGTCAAGTGATTCCACTTGGCTGCAAAAATGCTCTAACCGGTCACTCAGCGAGGATGAAGGTGACCTTCATATTGACGCGATACGCGGAGATCTTGCCGTCCTCGACGACCACCTTCTGGTCCTGGATCCACGCGCCTTCGACGTTCTTCAAGGTCTTTGCGGCGCGCGCAATTCCTAGTTCGATGGCTTCCTGAAAACTCTTATTAGACGATGATGTGATCTCGGTGACGCGGGCGACGGACATGGCTTCCTCCTCCAATGCACTCTGTTGCCTGGGCAGCGTACAACCGGCACCTGTTGACCACAAGTTTAGGGGCCGGGACTTAGGCCCGGCCCCTCAGCTTGCTCAGCCCTTGGCGACGCGATCGAATGCCATCAGCCTTTCAAGCAGCGCCTGAAGGTCCTTCAGCGGCACCATATTGGGACCGTCAGAGGGGGCATTGTCGGGATCCTGATGCGTCTCGATGAAGACGCCGGCGACACCGACCGCAACCGCAGCGCGCGCCAGCGTCTCGACGAAGCGCCGATCGCCACCTGACGAGCCGCCCTGCCCGCCCGGCTGCTGCACCGAATGCGTGGCGTCGAAAATCACCGGCGCGCCGATCTCGGCCATGATCGGCAGGGCGCGCATATCGGACACCAGCGTGTTGTAGCCGAAGGACGCGCCGCGCTCGGTGACCAACACATTGGCGTTGCCGGAACCGGTGATCTTGGCGACGACGTTCTTCATGTCCCACGGTGCGAGGAACTGGCCCTTCTTCACATTGACGACCTTGCCGGTTCTTGCCGCCGCGATCAGCAGATCGGTCTGGCGGCTGAGGAAAGCCGGAATCTGCAGGATATCGACATGCGGCGCCACGAGCGCGCACTGTTCCTCGGTGTGGATATCGGTCAGGATCGGCAGCGAAAACGCCTTGCGCAAATCGTCGAAGACGGGCAGCGCCGCGTCGAGCCCGGCGCCGCGCGTGCCGCCAAGCGAGGTGCGGTTGGCCTTGTCGTAACTGGTCTTGTAGACGAGGCCCAGCCCGAGCTTCTCGGTCAGTTCCTTCAGCGCGCCAGCCATGTCGAAGGCGTGCTGGCGCGATTCAAGCTGGCACGGGCCGGCGATCAGCGACAGCGGCGCGGTGTTGCCGAAGACGACATTGCCGACGGTTACGGACGAATTGGGCTTGCTCATGCTTTCTCCTGGAAAACGAAGGCCGCACCCTGCCCGGATGCCGGCCGCACGACAATATCATCGCCGCGTATGTCGTGTTCGACGGAACTTGCTGCAAGCAGCTTGGCGACCGTGTCGGCGAAACGAACTGAAAAGACGATCGCCGCGAAGCGGAGTTCCGATGGCGCGCCGGCAGGTATGCCGAAGCGCGTTTCGAAAGCGACGGGATCAAGCAGGGTCAAGGTCGCGTTCGGCAGGTCAAACGCAGTGCCGCTCCCCTGCCCGGTCGCCGGACTGCGCGTCGCGATCGAAATCAATCGGCGCTGTTCGGATGGCTCGTTGCTGACCGCCACGACTTCGATAATGCCGGTTGCGCCATTGGCGTGGACCTGCAACGCGTCGCGGTCCACTTTCGGCGCATTGATCCGCTCGCAGGCAAACAGGAATGCGTCCGTCGCCCCGGTGCCGGAGGCGAAGGCCAGTTTGAACGATGCCGTGTCGCTGTTTCCCGCCGCGTCGGTGAAGGCGCGCGAAAAGCTCAGCATGTCTCCAGCCGACAGGCCGGCTTCAACATGGCGCGCGTGGTCGGCATCCGCATTTTGGGTGCCCAAGACCAGGGCGGAAAATCCCTCATTGCCGCGCTTGTCGCGATAGGCGCGATCGCGCGCGACGAAGACGTTGCCGTCGGCGATCGCTTTCGCCACCGCCTGCTCGTTGCCCACCGCCAGCGGCTCGAGATAGGTGCCGTCCTCAAGGAAGACGCAGCAGTTTTCCGTGCCGAAAGTATGGATGCCGGTCGGCGCCACGACAAAGCCAAGCGAAACCAGCCGCGCCCGCGCCACGTCGAGGCTCGCGGTCGGCAGCACAAGATGGTCAAGCGGATAGGTACGCGGCGGATAAGGGCCTGCTGTCTTCGTCTCGGTCATGCCGGCGCGGTGTGCATCATTCCGGAGGTTGGTTCAAGAGCCTCGCCTGACGCAGCAAGGATCCAAGGCAGCCGATCGCGTGGCCGCGTTACGCGAACCTCCGGGATACTTGCCGCTGCCCGAAAACCAACCTACGTGGTCCAAAATGAGAAAGATCCTGTTCATAGCGACAGCGGTCGTCGCAATGGCTGTTCTCGCCATGCTGGTCTGGGACGCACCGAAGCGGCCGGGCGCCGATCCGACCGAACCGACCGCCGCTCAGACGGAGTAACGTTGCTTCTCTTCAGGTTGCAGCCACAACATCCGCCGAATATCGCAATTCGCGCAGCGGTTTGACCTGGCTGGTAGTCTCGGCATAGAGCGGATGCGCCTTGTAGGCGGCCAGCGCGGCATCATCCTCGAACTCGGCATAAACGACCACGTCGATCTCGTCCGAAAGCGGGTCGACCTTGCTGTTGAGCGTCACCTCGAAAAGACGGGAATGAGGGATGTTGCCCAGCGCCAGCAAGCCCGTGCGTACGACCTCGACATCCTCTTTGTGCCGCGCGCTGAAGAAAACGATATGCCGGATCAACCCCAGCCTCCTCGATCGATGTGCAAGCGTGTTTTGTGTGGGCAAAACGGTCGCGTCAACCGGCAACGATGTCGCGGCGACAACGCATTGGGCGGGGAAAAGAACCTATACCATCCCGGTGATGTAGCGCACGATGCGCGTTATCTCGCTGACCGTGGTGTCGAGATAGCGGCCCTGATTGTAGAGTCCGTCCCAGATCAGGAAGAACGTGACGGTGCAGATGACGATGACATAACGCATGGCTAAAACTACTGCATCTGGGTGGCTGCAACCATAGTGATTCCGGCGTTGATCAGCGCCCTCCCGCAAAATCTATCCATTGATCCATGTTCGCTTGCCTTGGCTCTTGAAGTTCCCTTTGATGGCATGAAAGATTGCTGCGGGGATTCATCGGGAAGCGGCGTTCGCGCCCTGGCGAATGAACTGCGAGAGAGTGTTGAAACCGGCGATTTTGCGCCGGCGCCGCAAAAGTCCCGGGGGCGTGACATGGCTCACAAGGAAGACACCAGCGTTGCGTCGGGCGACGCGGTCAGATTGGACGAATTCAATTTCGCCGAGACCGTCAAAGGCCTGCCGGCCAAGGCGCGCATGGTGCTGTCGGCGGCGATGAACCTGCCGCGTGGCTCGCTCAAGGTGAGGATGCCGGACGGTCGCGCCGTCCTCGTCGGCGGCAAGGGCCCGGGTCCGGACGCCGAACTGGTGCTCAAGAACTGGCGCTTGCCCGGCCGTGCCTTCACCGGCGGCACCATCGGCATCGCCGAATCCTACATGGACGGCGATTGGGACAGTCCCGATGTGACCAGTTTCCTGGAACTGTTCGTAGTCAATTCAGAAATCGGAGAGCGCATCGCCGGCGGCGCCAACTGGCTGATCAACGCCGTCCAGCGTGTTCGCCACTGGTTCAACCAAAACACCCGCACCGGCTCGAAGCGCAACATTTCGGCGCATTACGATCTCGGCAACGCCTTTTACAAGGAATGGCTGGATCCGAGCATGACCTATTCGTCGGCGCTCTATGCGGCTGGCGCCAACGATCTGGAAAGCGCGCAAGCCGCCAAATATCGCGCGCTGGCCAAGGACACGGGCATCGGCGCGAACGACCACGTGCTTGAAATCGGTTGCGGCTGGGGCGGCTTTGCCGAATTCGCGGCGCGCGAGATCGGCTGCCGCGTCACCGGGCTGACGATCAGCCGCGAGCAGCATGATTTCGCCAGCGCACGCGTCCAGAAGGCTGGATTTGCCGACAAGGTCGACATCAAGCTGCAGGACTACCGCGACGAAACCGGTTCCTACGACCGCATCGCTTCGATCGAGATGTTCGAGGCGGTCGGCGAAAAATACTGGCCAGTGTTTTTCGGCAAGATGAAGGATTGCCTGCGGCCTGGCGGCACCGCCGGCCTGCAGATCATCACCATCAACGAGAAAGCCTACGACACCTATCGCGCCCGGCCGGATTTCATCCAGCGTTACGTCTTCCCGGGCGGCATGCTGCCGACGCCGTCGATCCTGAAAACGCTCGGCAAAGACCATGGCCTTGCTCATCTGCGCGAGCGCATTTTCCCGGACGACTATGCCCGCACGCTCGCCGAATGGCGCCACCGCTTTTGGGGGTCATGGGAAAAGATCGTCCCACTCGGTTTCGACGACCGCTTCAAGAAGCTCTGGGTGTTTTACCTGCATTATTGCGAAGCTGGCTTCCGCGCCAGCTACATCGATGTGCGCCAGGTGGTTTACAGGGCTTAGGGCGTCCGCCGACGGGTTGATCGTGCCCTGGCTGATGAGGTAGCACAATCACGTCGCGGTTGGTGTCCGGCGCCTCGCAGATGATCTTCGAGGCGTTGATCTCCGGGAATTGCCGCCCGCGGGCACGGTAATTTTTTGGTGGAAGGCCAGCAGAATGCGCCGTCGAATGGTGGTGGCATCCTCCAGCGTCTTCAACCCTGGCGCGAAAGGCTCCCATTCGTCATGGCCGAAATAGGCGTGGCGGGCGCCGGTGGCCAGCAGCAGCGTGTCGTAGGCGACCGCGCCGCCATCATCGAACAGCACGCGCTTGCCAACGGGGTCGACGCCGCTGACGGTGGCGAGCAGCGTCGTCACGTCCTTGCGCTTGCGCAGGAGATGGCGGATCGGCCAGGCGACTTCCGAGGTCGCCAGCGCCGTGGTCGCCACCTGGTAGAGCAGCGGCTGGAAGAGATGATGGTTGCGCTTGTCGATCATGGTGATGCGCACCGGCGCACCGTCAAGCGCGCGGGTGAATTCGAGCCCCCCAAAGCCCGCCCCGACGACGACGACGACACGATGGCTGGATTCGTTCATCTCATTCACTTCGGGAGAGCAGGTTGGCCGGGAGAACAGGTTGGCCGGGAGAGCAGGCTGGAGAGCAATTTCGCCAAATCTGATGTAGGGACGTTTGTGCACTGCAACAACATCCGACTTTGCTGACTGCCCGCCCTAAGATGTCGCGAATGTACATGCCCTATCCTGCCGCCGAGTATAATTTCATTGAAACTGACGACAGGAGTGGAACTTGGATAGCGATCATGACGATGAAGGTCCGGCTCACTATTCCTCGCCCCCTTGCTTCATGCACGACCTGGAATTCCGGGCGCCCCTATCCGACTGGACCGACGTGAAACGATGGCGCAAGGCCGAGCGCGAGCGGCTGATTGCGGCGCGCCTCGCTGTCTCGGCTGACGCGCGAACGGCAATGTCGCAGCGCATCGGCGAAAGCCTCGACGCGGTTATCGGCGACGTCGCCGGCCGCGTGGTCAGCCTCTACTGGCCGTTCCGCGGCGAGCCGGACCTGCGGCCATGGATGGCTTCCGTCAATGAGCGCGGCGGCCGTACCGCACTGCCTGTTGTGATCGAGAAAGGCCGGCCGCTAGTCTTTCGCGCCTACACACCGGGCGACCGACTGGAGAAGGGCGTCTGGAATATCCCGATCCCAGCTGAAGGCGATCCGGTGCTGCCCGACATCGTCATCTCACCGATCGTCGGCATCGATCCGGGACAGTATCGGCTGGGCTATGGCGGCGGCTTCTTCGACCGCACACTGGCGGCGATGCCTTTCAAGCCGCTGGTCATCGGTGTCGGCTACGAACTGCAGCGCATTGCCACCATCTATCCGCAGCCGCACGACATCCCGATGGACCGGGTGGTGACGGGGGCCTTCAAGGCCTAAGCAAGTTCCGGCTTCATCCCCACCGCCGTCCGGTCGACGATCTCGCGCAAGGCGAAGGATGAATTGATCTTCGTCACATGCGGCATCGCCGACAGCCATTCCTTGTGGATACGCTCATAGTCGACGAGGTCCTTTGCCGCGATGCGCAGGATATAATCGTATTCACCCGACATCAGGTGGCAGGACAGGACATTCGGGCAGCGCTTTATCGCCGCCTCGAAATCCGACAGCGTCTTCTCGAATTGCCCCGACAGCGATATATGCACGATCGCCGTCATCTGGTGGCCAAGAGCGGCATTGGAAAGCCGGGCGTGATAGCCGCGGATGGTTCCGGATTTCTCCAGATTGTCCAGCCGCCGCGAGCAGGCCGACTGCGACAATCCGACCTTCTCGGCAAGCGCCGCGTTGGGTATCCGCCCATCCTTCTGCAAGGTTTCGAGAATGGCGATATCGATCCTGTCGAGTGGCATTTTTCAGGATTCCTGCGACAATCCGGCTGTTTTGCGCAACGATTATCGAACCGTGCCCTCTTGCGCAAGCGCATTCGCAAACACCTACGGGACGATTCGTGGTTCACTATGTCTAAACAGGGAACGTGCCTCAAAGGGCCGGATCAGGAGGAGAAGAAGATGCGCGTCGGCTGCCCCAGGGAAATCAAGAACCACGAATACCGCGTCGGCCTGACGCCGGGCTCGGTCCGCGAATATGTCGCGCATGGCCACGAAGTACTGATCGAGGCCGGTGCCGGCGCCGGCATCGGCGCCGACGACAACGCCTATCGCGCAGCCGGCGCCACCATCGCCAAGACGGCCGCCGACGTGTTTGCCAAGTCCGACATGATCGTCAAGGTCAAAGAGCCGCAGCCCGACGAATGGGTCCAGCTACGTGACGGCCAGATCCTCTACACCTATCTCCATCTCGCCCCGGATCCAGAGCAGACCAAGGGCCTGATGGCCTCCGGCGTGACGGCCATCGCCTACGAGACGGTCACCGACGACCGCGGCGGCCTGCCGCTGCTGGCGCCGATGTCGGAAGTCGCCGGCCGCCTGTCGATCCAGGCCGGCGCCACCGCGCTGCAGAAGGCCAATGGCGGCCGCGGCGTGCTGCTTGGCGGCGTGCCCGGCGTTCTGCCCGGCAAGGTCACGGTGCTCGGCGGCGGCGTCGTCGGCCTGCACGCCGCCCGGATGGCGGTCGGCCTTGGCGCCGACGTCACCATCATCGACCGCTCGATCCCGCGCCTGCGCCAGCTCGACGATATCTTCGGCGGCCGCGTCCACACCCGCTATTCGACCGTCGAGGCACTGGAAGAGGAATGTTTTTCGGCCGACATCGTCGTCGGCGCCGTGCTGATCCCGGGCGCCGCCGCGCCGAAACTCGTTTCGCGCGAGATGCTGTCGGGCATGAAGAAAGGCTCGGTGCTTGTCGACGTCGCCATCGACCAGGGCGGCTGCTTCGAGACCTCGCACGCCACAACTCATGCCGCGCCGACCTATGAGGTCGACGGCGTCATTCACTATTGCGTCGCCAATATGCCGGGTGCGGTGCCGGTCACTTCGGCCCACGCGCTCAACAACGCAACGTTGCATTACGGCCTGCAGCTCGCCGACAAGGGCCTGAAGGCGCTGATCGACGATCATCATTTGCGCAACGGCCTGAATGTCCACAAGGGCAAGATCACCAACCGCGCGGTGGCCGAATCACTCGGCTATGAGTTGGTCGAGCCGAAGGCCGTTCTCGCCGCCTGAACCCGCCGCTCAATCCTCTCCCGACAGAGCCGCCGACGCCCTCGGCGGCTCTTTTTTCCACAAGCAAATTTCACGGTTTGCGATTGGCTGACCGGCTTTGCCCGTCATGCTTCCGATTCGCAAAATCTCTTCTTCTTGGCGCAGTTTCCGTTCTGGCGCTCGGATCGGTTTCCCATGCCGCCGACGCGGTTGTGCCGTCAACGGCATTGGCGGTGAAGGCGTATACGGTGAACTGACAGTTGGGTACGACTAATGGTGTCGCCGCGCTTCCTGATCGGCGGACTTCTGGATGCCCATGCCGGCAACATTGAAACCACGCTCGATGTTGCTGGTTTTGAAGCTTCGGTCCGCGAGACCTACGGTTTCGACGCTGGGTTGCGGCTTGGTTATCTCTTCACGCCAAACACTTTGGGCTATGTGCTGGGTGGCTATTCCTGGCAGAAATACAAACTCGACACGAACGCTGGTTTTGATCTCGATTGGGACCAGAGCGGCTACTTCGTCGGAGCTGGCGTTGAAACGGCCATCAACAGCAACTGGACCATCAAGTCAGAATATCGCTATACCCGCTTCGGTACTAATGATGATCTCCTTTCCGATTTCGGTGTGCCGGATGGCACCCTCAACCTCGACACGTCGCGGCATACGTTCCAGGTTGCGGCCAACTATCGCTTTGGCGCCCAGAATGGTGGCGCCGCCTCTTTTGAGGCTCCTGCCTACAACTGGACCGGCTTCTACGTCGGCGGCGCCGCCGGTGCGGGTGCATCGGTGCATCAGATCGACGTTCCGCCGGCTGGCGACCTCGAGTTCAACGGGATCGGTGGCGAAGGCGTGTTCGGCGAATTGAACGTCGGCTACGACCATGATTTCGGCAGCTGGGTCGCAGGCGTCATGGTGGATGCCCGCTACTCCGGCATGACTTCGGAACTTGAGATCCCGGGCGGGTCGATCAATCTGGATATTGATTACGGATTCGATGTGCTTGGTTGTGTCGGTATGAAAGTCAACGAATCAACCCTCGCCTACGTGCTCGGTGGTTACAGTTGGCAGCACTTCGATCTGAACGCGTCTTCACCCATCGGCGATATCCTCGATTGGGACTCCAGCGGCTTCTCGGTGGGTGGTGGTCTGGAAACGGCCATGTCCAGCAACGTGACCGTCGGCCTCGAGTACCGCTATTCGCAGTTCTCCGAGAAGGATTTCTCGTCGGAACTTGGGCTGCCGGACCACCTCCACGCCTTCGTTCCATACCGTCCGCATCGGCGCGAAGTACAAGTTCAACTAAAAACCGTCCAGACAACAGTCAAAGCCCGCCGGTCATTCCGGCGGGCTTTTTCTTTGGGGCGGAAGAAATGCGGGGCGGACAGGGCGGGCAACAAAAAAGCGGAGCCAAAGCCCCGCTTCCTCTGATATCGAGACTTCCCGCCGGTTCATCCGCGGTCGGCAAATCGATCGACAGTCATTCCGTAACGCGACAATGCGACAGGCGTACGACAGCTGCGACCGATGAATACCGCCCGGATCGTCACGCGCGCTCGATCCGGCACTGGTAGCAATTGTTGCGCGCCGAGCGGACATGCACATAGGCGATATCGTTGCGCTCGAACAAGGTCTCGGCCCGCGCCGCGATAGCGGCCGTTGGAATGACGCCGCCGCTGCCATAGACGATGCGGTCGTCCCTGCCGTAGCCGCGCACGATGTAGTCGGCACTTTCGAGCATTTCTGGAAGCGCCTCGGCTTCGGCGGCGCGCTCGCATTCCTCGGCATGCAGAAAGATCGGTCCGGTTTCGGCGTAGGGCTGCAATTCCGGGAATGGCCGGTAGGCCAGGATGAGATAGGCGCCTCCGGCGATCACGTTCTTCAGGCAGTGGCGGCAAGGCACGCCGTCGCCGTCGGATATTTTCCGCTCTGGTATCAGGCCATAGGCGTCCGGCGCGCCGCGCTGCAAGGCTCTGACATCTTCCGTGGGCAAGGCTTTGAACTGGATGGTCATGGCGAAATCTCCGGTATCGTCGACCGGAAATTACGCCGCTGCGCCAGCGTCTCCCACCCGATTCCTGCCAATTTGGATCAGTCCATCAAGGCGTCGAGACCGCGCACCAGCCCTGTGATCTCCTGTACCCGCCTGATAGCGAGCAGTGTGCCGGCCACGTAAGGAGCAGCGGACGAGCCGGCGTCGTGACGAATGGTCAGCCGCTCGTCGGGCAGGCCGAACAGCGCCTCACAGGACAGGATGTAGGAAGGCAGGCGAAGCGCATGCACCTGCACCCCCTCGCCCGTACCGACCGCCGCACCGCGGGTTCCCGGCACACCCGAGACCTCCGAGACCGGCCGCACCGTCGAAGCCTTGCGGACATCGGCCAGCGCTTCGGCAAGCTCGCGCGCGGTGCCGGACGGCGCGTCGGGTTTCTTGGCGCTCGCATAGTCGATCACCTCGACATCCGGCACGTATTTCGCCGCCATCAGGGCAAACCGCTTCATCAGCGTGGCGGTGATCGAAAAATTGCCGGCTGCAATGACGCCGACACGATTGGCGCGTGCTGCAGCGTCGATCTCGCCGAAATCGGTCGCACCCAGCCCCGACGTGCCGATCACAACGTGCCGCCCCTTCTCTATGGCCAGCAGCGCATGGTCTTTCACCACATGCGGCCTGGTGTAGTCGACCAGCACGTCCGACGGTACCTCCAGCGCCTCGGTCAGCGAGGCGGAAACGGTGATGCCGTTGGCCGGCATGCCAACCAGGAGGCCGGAATCCTGCCCCGCGCCGCTGCGCGACACAGCCCCGGCCAGTGCCATGTCGCCTTGCGCCCCGATCGCCGGAACCAGTGCCTTGCCGATCCAGCCGGTCGCACCGGCCATCACCACCCGAATCGTCATCGTTTGATCCTCCATCATCATTGGAGCGCCACGCGTCCTTTTTGGACGCGCAAAGGACGCTCCAACATTTGAGTCTACGCATCGTGCTTTCCGAAAATCGATCCCGATTTTCGGGCCGATGCGGTAGGCTTTGACCGACAGCGATATGGAAAGAGCGCGACTCATTCAAGCCAGGCTCTTTTTCGGCTGTTGATCCAGACCGCAGTGACTGAGCCTGTTTCGAAAATTACAGCGGCGAGTCAGATGATGGTGTCTTCGAGAACCGGAAGCGCAGAAAACGCCTTCAGATGGCCGCCAATGCGGATTTCGGACAGGCTCAGCGGATGAAGTCGTCGAAGCGGCGCAGCGTCACCCGGCGATTGCGCCAATTCTCGTTCTGCGTCTGCACCAGCAGGAATTCCTCGCCGTAGCCGACGGTTTCCAATGTATAGTCCGGCACGCCGAATTCGCGCACCAAGGTGCGCTTCAGCGAAGCGGCGCGCTGTTCGGAGAGGATCTGGTTCGACTGGAAAGAGCCGACCGCGTCGGTATGGCTTCGATCAGCACGCGGGCACCGCGGTCGCGCCGCAGGATGCGCCGAAGCGCATCGGCGATATTTTCGATCTTGCCATATTGCGATTCGGAAATGGCCGCCGAGCCAAAGGCGAAATTGATCGACTGGATATCGATCGAACGGGCCATGCGCCGCAGGTCCGGCCGCCTCTTGAATTCGCGGATGGAGACGCGCTGGTTCGGGCGCAGCTTAACGCGGGGTGCGGCCTCGAGCTGACGCTCGATCGTCGCCGCCGAAGGCGTGGTTGCCTGGGCGGCGGCAAAGGTCGGCACGGCGAGGGCCGCAATCAGCGCGGCGGCAAATGTGCGTCGGGTCAGCATGTCTTTTCTCCTTCGGCCTCTGCCGCATTGATGGTGCCGGCAAGATGGCAAAGACAAGCTGAAGCATTGATGAACAATAGGTTCAGTTTGCGGAGAAAATCATGGCCGCATGACACTGGCCGCACGCTCGGCGAAGGTCATTGGATGCACGATCTCCTTCTTTTGCGCGACCGGTGCAAAGCCGAGCTTCTGGTAGAGCGGCAATGCCGCCGGATGGTCGAGCGTGCAGGTCTGCACCGTCACCCGCCTTGGGCCGTGCGACCAGGCGGCGGCGATCGCCGCACCGAGGAACCAACGGCCGATGCCTTGGCCGGTCGCGTGCTCCATCATGCCGAAATAGGCAAGTTCCACTTCTTCAGGCAGATGCGGCTTTAGGTCGAAGAAGCCGGCCGGAGATCCATCGAGATACAGCACCCTGATGTCGCGGTCCTCGCGATGGATGCCTGCAGAAAGCTCCTCGTCGCTCAGCCTCAGCACGTTGACCCAGTGCCATTTGCGGCCTACCCGATCCATCAAATAGCGGTAGAAATGCAGCGGAATGTCTTTGGTCTTCAGCAGAGCGACCTGGCGGTTGTACGGCACCGGCGGCGAATAGGCCGGCGGCACATGCATTTCGAGAAACGTCACCGTGACCTCGATGTCTTCAAGCGCTCCGTTTTCCATCACTGTCGATCCTTGCCCGTCACGACGGGCGTATCGCCAAGCCCTCCCCATTCCGTCCATGAACCGTCGTAGAGCCTGTTGTCGGTATGGCCAAGCGTCTCAAGCGCCAGCGTGATCGCCGCCGCAGTGACGCCTGAGCCGCAAGAGGTGACAACCGGCTTCGACAGGTCGATGCCTGCGTCCTCGATCACCTTGCGCAATCGGTCTTTCGACAGCAGCTCGCCGTCCTCGGCAAGCGCCGAAAACGGCACATTGTGCGCGCCGGGCATATGGCCCGAGCGGATGCCGGCGCGAGGCTCCGGCTCGGTACCGGCAAACCGGCCAGGCGAACGCGCGTCGGCGATCTGGCTTTCCCCGGTCTCGACGATCCGGCGCATATCGGCCAGGCTGGCGACGCGAGCGGCATCGAAGTCGGCATGAAACACGCAGGGCGCGATCTTCGTCGGCTCCGCCGTTACCGGCCGTCCCTCCGCTTTCCAGCGGTCGAAACCGCCGTCCAATACGTAGACCTGGAACACCCCCATGACACGAAACATCCACCAGGCGCGCGGCGCCGAGAAGAAGCCCGGACCGTCATAGACGACGATGGTGTCGTCGGCCGAAATGCCCATGGCGCCGACATATTGGGCGAAATGCTGCGGCGACGGCAGCGTGTGCGGCAGTGGGGAATCAGGATCCGAGATCGCATCCTGATCCAGGAAACGGGCGCCTGGAATGTGCGCTGCGTCATATTCGGCGCGCGCGTCGCGCTTCTGCGCCGGCAGATACCAGGACGCGTCGACGATGGTCAGGCCAGGCTCGCCGAGGCGCTTCTGCAACCAGTCCGCATCGACGGTGAAAGGGCCGTCTTCGGCCATTCTTCTTCTCCTGCACGCCTTTGACATCTGTTTATCAGGCCGGCGGCATCGGTCCAAAGCGTATTCGGAAGCGCCGGTTCTCGCGACCCTTCTTCTCGATCTTGCCGATATGGATCTCGCCGACTTCTCCAGTGCTCTTTACATGGGTGCCGCCACAAGGCTGGCTGTCGATCGAGGCATTCTCGCCAATGCAGACCAGTCGGATCTTGCCCGTGCCGACGGGTGGCCGAACATTTTTCGATTTCACCAGTCCCGGATTGGCCGCCAGTTCCTCGTCTGTGATCAGCCTGACAAAGACCGGGTGGTCGGCCCGCACCAGATCCATCAGCCTGGCCGTCACGTCTTCCCTGGTGAACCCGGCATCCGGGATGTCGAAGTCGACACGGCTGTCGTCCTCGGAAACCGAGGCGCCGGTGATCGGGAACGGGCAGACGACGGTGAGCAAATGGCAGGCTGTGTGCATGCGCATCAGCAGATACCGCCTCTCCCAATCGACGGCGAGCTTTATCGGTTCGCCGACCTCAAGCACTGCCTGCTCAGGCGGCACATGGATGATCTCGTCCTTGGTCTCGCCGGTGATGGTGGCGGCAACGTTGATCAGGCTGCCGTCGGCGCGTTCGAGGGTGCCGGTATCGCCCGGCTGCCCGCCCGACGTGGCATAGAAGACCGTCCGGTCCAGAATGATGCCGCCACGGTCGTTGACGGCGACAATCGTGGCATCAGCCGTCCTGAGATAGGCGTCGTCGCGAAACAGCGCTTCCGTTTTGTAAGCCATCACGCGACCTTCTCGAACGGCACCGAAATTGTGCTCCGCTGTTCCATCCAGCCCGGCACCGGCAGTTTCTTTTGGCGCAGGAATTCAGGGTTGAACAATTTCGACTGATAGCGCGTGCCGTAGTCGCAAAGCACGGTCACGATGGTGTGGCCGGGACCCATCTCACGCGCCAACCGGATCGCGCCGGCAATGTTGATGCCGGTCGAGCCGCCGACGCACAGACCCTCCTCCTGGATAAGATCGAAGACGATCGGCAGTGCATCCTCGTCCGGAATCTGGAAGGAGAAATCCGGTGTGAACCCTTCCAGATTGGCGGTGACCCGCCCCTGCCCGATGCCTTCCGTGATCGAGCTGCCTTCGGATTTCAGCTCTCCGGTGGTGTAGAAACTATAGAGCGCCGCACCCAGCGGATCGGCGAGCGCGATCTTGACGTCCTTGCTCCTGGACTTAAGCCCGAAGGCGACGCCGGCCAGCGTTCCGCCGGAGCCGACCGCCGAGACGAAACCGTCGACCTTGCCGCCAGTCTGGGCCCAGATTTCTTCCGCCGTGGTGCGGGTATGGCCGTCACGGTTGGCGACGTTGTCGAACTGATTGGCCCAGATCGCGCCGTTCGGCTCGGACTGGGCCATCTGCTCGGCCAGGCGGCCCGACAGTTTCACATAATTGTTGGGGTTCTTGTAGGGAACGGCAGGCACCTCGATCAGCTCGGCGCCAAGCAATTTGATCGTGTCCTTCTTCTCCTGGCTTTGCGTGTCGGGGATGACGATCACGGTGCGGTAGCCAAGCGCCTTGGCCACAAGCGTCAATCCGATGCCGGTGTTGCCGGCCGTCCCCTCGACGATGACCCCGCCCGGCCTCAAGAGCCCGCGCTGCTCGGCGTCGCGGATGATGAACAGCGCGGCGCGGTCCTTCACCGACTGGCCCGGATTCATGAATTCGGCCTTGCCCAGGATCTCGCAGCCGGTTTCTTCCGAGGCTTTGTTGAGGCGGATCAGAGGCGTATTGCCGATCGCTTCGATCACAGAACGGGGCATGGAGATTCCTTTATGCTTGCGGCGGAACCCTAGAAACCCGAAGCTTCGGTTTCAAGGCAAGAATTTGTCTGGTCCAGCGGCATTTCTGGGCTGCAATTCCTAAAATAGACGTCGCCTTCCGCTATTCGTTGAAGCTCCCACTGAAAAGCGCTCTTTTCATTCGATTTCTTCACCGCTAGAGCACAGGCTAAAAAAGTCGCAGGGCATAGCATGACTCTCTACCGGGCCAACCCGAAAGACGGCGTCGCGTGGATCACGGGCGGCAGCAGCGGTATCGGCCGTTCATTGGCCAAGGACCTTGCGGAGCAAGGCTATGCCGTCGCGGTGACGGCGCTCGACGACGATCCGATCGACACGCTTGTTGTCGAGACGGCGCAGATGCCGGGCCATGTCACGGCCTATCCTTGCGACGTCACTGACGAGAAGCGCATGGCAAAGACAGTCGCGGCGATCGAGAAGGATCTTGGCCCGATCGTCTTGGCCGTCTTCAATGCCGGGAGCTATATTGCGACCGCCGGCGAAGACCTCACCGTCCATGGATTTCGCCAGTCCTTCGATGTCAATTATTTCGGCATCATCAACGGCCTGGTGCCGGTCATCGAACGCATGCGCGTCCGCGCGCGCGGCCATATCGTCCTGGTCGGTTCGGTCACCGCCTATTTCGGCTGGCCGACCACGGCCGCCTATGGCGGCACCAAGGCAGCGGTCAATATCCTCGCAGAGTCGCTGAAATACGATTTCGACAAGATGAACGTCCGCATCCAGGTGATAAATCCGGGCTTCGTCGACACCCCGCTGACCGAGAAGAATTTGCTGCCGATGCCCGGTCTGATGCCCGTCAATCGCGCCTCGCGCCGCATGGCGCGCGGCATCAAATCCGGCGGCTTCGAAGTCACCTTCCCGCGCCGCTTGAGCTGGGGCCTGAAGCTGCTCAGAATCCTGCCGAGACCGTTCTGCCGATGGGTCATCGGCACCGCGACCCGCTGGAAGGCGCGTCCGCTGATTTTCGACCGCAAGCCGCCAAGCGAATAGACGGGCCTTCAAAGTTGGCGATCCCGCCGCCGGCGAGACGCCGTTGCCTGTTTGCCATCGCGGCCATAGGTTGCAGATTGTTGCGTGGAGTCTGCGATGGGGCGACGGATCGTGCTTGCGGTATTGGGTCTCGCCGTCATTCTTGTCCTGGCCTTCGCGCTTGGCCCGCGCATCCAAGCCGACACCACGATCCGCTTCGATCCTTCCGTGATCGGCGATGATCCACAAGCTTATCTGGCACGCAAGGAGGCTGCCGTACCGGGCGTCTACTACGGGCTGGAGAAGGAGATCATCTGGGCCAATCCGATGGTTCACGCCAGGACGCCGCTGTCGATCGTCTATATCCACGGCTTTTCGGCGTCGAAGGGCGAGGTTCGTCCGCTGCCGGACGAGGTGGCCGACCAGCTCGATGCCAATCTTTACTACACCCGCCTCACCGGCCACGGACGGGGCGGTGCCGCAATGGCGGACGGCAGCGTCAACGCCTGGATCAACGACTATGAGGAAGCTCTCGCCATAGGCCGGGCGATCGGCGACAAGGTGATCGTCATCGCCACCTCGACCGGCGGCTCGCTGGCAGCCTGGGCTGCGACGCAGCCGGGCGCATCGGACGGAGTGGCGGCAATCGCGTTCATCTCGCCGAATTTCGGCGTCAAGGCTTCCGGCGCCGAACTTCTGACCATGCCGTGGGGCCGAGAGATCGCCGAGTTGGTCGCCGGCAAGGAGCGCAGCTTCGTGCCACGCAATGCG
This sequence comes from Mesorhizobium sp. WSM4841, assembly GCF_055811515.1. NCBI lineage: Bacteria > Pseudomonadati > Pseudomonadota > Alphaproteobacteria > Hyphomicrobiales > Phyllobacteriaceae > Mesorhizobium > Mesorhizobium sp. WSM4841. The sequence continues at coordinate 36,192 of NZ_JBVVQC010000035.1, read as the reverse complement.
CTGCACGAGAGATTCTGGACCTACCGCTATCCGATCGCCGCGACCCTGCCGATGGTGGCGCTGACCGAGCTTGCCTATGGCGCGCCGGTGGAGAAGGCGACCATCCCTGCCCTCTTCATCTTTTCGGATTCGGACAAGATCGTGCGGCAAGACCGCACCCGCGAAATCGCCGGGCGCTGGGGCGCCGCGCACGAACTGGTGCCGGTCGACGATACCGGCGATCGAGACAACCACGTCATTGCCGGTGACGCGCTGTCGCCAGCAACCACAGCTTTCCTCGCGCAGCGCATTGTCGTGTGGGTACAGGCGGTGGTGAAGTAGATCTCAGGCGAAAAAGGCGACCGAAGCATCGCTCCGATCGCCTTTTTCAATTGTGAGCAGCCGAGCCGAGCCCGACAGGCTCGGCCGGCTGCACTATTACGCAGCCCGCGCCGCTGGCCGCTTGCCGCCGAAACGACGCTTGTTGTTGCCCTTGAAGGGCTTGGCGCCTTCCGGCTTACGCTCGCCGGCGAAGGCCTCGCCGAAGCGCTTCTTGCCGAAGCCGTTGTTCTGGCCACCGGGACGCCTGCCGTCGCGACGGCCATTGCGGTCGTTGGCCGGCTCGAAGCTGCGCTCGTTCTTTTCGGCGGGATTGCGCTGCGGATCGGGGCTGCCGAGATGGTCGGCAACAATCGGCAGCTTGGTGCGGATGATACGCTCGACCTGGCGCAGCTTGCTGTTCTCGGACGGGTCGCAAAGCGTGATGGCGATGCCGTCCATACCGTTACGACCGGTGCGGCCGATGCGGTGGACATAGCTCTCCGCCTCGTCCGGCAGGTCGAAATTCACCACGTGGCTGATGCCGGGCACGTCGATGCCGCGCGCCGCGATATCGGTCGCCACAAGAATACGCACCGAACCCTCGCGGAAATCATTCAGCGCCTTCTGGCGGGCGTTCTGCGATTTGTTGCCATGGATGACGGCGGCCTTGAAGCCGTCGCGCTCGAGGTCCTTGGTCACCCTGTCGGCGCCATGCTTGGTGCGCGAAAAGATGATGACGGACTTCATGGCGTCGTCGGCGAGCATCGTCGACAGCACCTGGCGCTTCTGCTTGGTACGGGCAAAGACGACGCCCTGCACGATCTCGGCCGCCGCAGTGCTGTGAGGCGCCACTTCGACGCGGATCGGGTTCTTCAGCAGACCCTTGGCCAGTTCGGCGATTTCGGCCGGCATGGTCGCCGAGAACAACACCGTCTGACGGTCCGGCGCGGTCGCCCTGGCGATGCGCTTGACGTCGTTGATGAAGCCCATGTCGAGCATGCGGTCGCCCTCGTCCAGCACCAGCCATTTGGTGTCGGCAAGCACGAGATCGCCCTCACGCACCAGGTCGGTCAGCCGGCCGGGTGTGGCAATAAGGATGTCGACGCCGGGAGCAATCTTTTTCACCTGGCTGAAGCGCGAGACGCCGCCAAGCACGAGTGCTGTCGAGACATGCGCGCCCTTGGCGAGCAGCTTGATCATCTCTTCGATCTGCACGGCGAGTTCCCGCGTCGGCGCCAGGATCAGCGCGCGAGCGGTCTTCGGCCGGCGCTTGGTGCCGAGCGCGATGATCTTCGACAGGATCGGCAGCGCGAACGCCGCAGTCTTGCCCGATCCGGTCTGGGCGATGCCGAAAATGTCACGGCCTTCCAGCTGCGGCGGGATCGCCTGCGCCTGGATCGGCTTCGGATCGGTGAAGCCGGCGCCATGGGTGGCCTTGAGCAGCGCGCCCGTAATTCCAAGTGCTGCGAAACCTGAAAGTTCCCCAGTGTCCTTGCCGGTCAAAGTGTTTTCGTTGGTCAAAATATTCTTCTTTCACGCGGCTCCTGGCCGCAAACATCGATGGCGGCAGGGCGCAACAACCTGCCGTCGAAAAAACTGTCATGAAACGACAAGGCGTCGGACGTTATCGTCCGCACGGCTGCGCTGTCGTGCCCGCAGGCATCATGCCACGGGGCTTTTCGCCGCCTTGCCGAGATGTCGGAAAGAGGGAAAACAGACGCAACCAGTCTCATTCGTCGAGAAGGCCGGATGGTCCCGGCCCAAGCGCCTATGTCGCCGCATATGGCCCAGTTCGCCGCGAAATGCAAGGGGCGTCATGTTGCAGCGCAACAAAAACAGCCAGGAGCAGCAGTGGACGTCAACTTAAACTTCGTCCGGCCATTCCCTCGCCCCATGCTGGACGAATAGAACTTCTATTTGAGTGTCTTTCACGCGATACGCGACGACGTAGGGTGTGCCGGAAATCACCAGTTCACGAGTGCCTTTGATCTCACCGATGCGCCCGATAAACGGATTGGCAGACAACAGCCGAGCAGTCTTTGAATGAATATCATTGACGACACGGGCGGCAGCACGTGGGTTGTGTTGGCCGATATGGTCGCCGATTGATGCAAGCTCGATCAGATAATGTCGGGTCCAGACAATCCGCACAGACCTTTATGCCCGACTGTATTTGTTGAGAACCGCCGTAATCTCTTCTTCGCTTGCGAAGTCCTCACGGTCGGCGGCCTCGATTCCCGCCTGGACACCGGCGATCCATTTTTCCTGCCAAGCCAGAGAACGGCCGTGCGACAGCGCATCCTCAATGATCTGATCGCGAGTCAAAGTGGACCGTGAGGCCAGCATGTCGATCCGGCGGCTCAAGTCCTCGGATATTTCAATGTCGTTCTTCATAGCTCTAGTCTGCCATATCAGGCGAATGCCTGCCAAGAAGTTTCGCCGCGGGAGAGCCAGCCATGGGGCACCGGCGTATCGAGACCGGAGGCAAAAGCGCGGCCAGTATTGCGCAGCAAAAGCCGTGACGAAAGCAGAGCTTGCGCTCCCCTGTCGCCATGATACCACAAATCAGCTTCCATTTGGGGATCGACCGATGAAGGACGTGCTGAAGGAACTCGAGCGCCGCCGCGATATGGCGCGCATGGGCGGCGGCCAGGCCCGCATCGACGCCCAGCACAAGAAGGGCAAGCTCACCGCGCGCGAACGCATCGACGTCTTTCTCGACGAGGGTTCGTTCGAGGAGTTCGACATGTATGTCGAGCATCGCTCGACCGATTTCGGTATGGAGAAGACCAAGATCGCCGGCGACGGCGTCGTCACCGGCTGGGGTACCGTCAACGGCCGCCCGGTCTATGTCTTCGCCAAGGATTTTACTGTGTTCGGCGGCTCCCTGTCCGAGGCCCACGCCGAAAAGGTGGTCAAGGTGCAGGAGATGGCGTTGCGCAACCGCGCGCCGATCATCGGCCTCTACGACGCCGGCGGCGCTCGCATCCAGGAAGGCGTGGCAGCACTTGGCGGCTATGCCGAGATCTTCCAGCGCAATGTGCTCGCCTCCGGCGTCATCCCGCAGATTTCACTGATCATGGGCCCTTGCGCCGGCGGCGACGTCTATTCGCCGGCGATGACTGACTTCATTTTCATGGTTCGTGACACCTCATACATGTTCGTCACCGGGCCGGACGTGGTGAAGACGGTCACCAACGAGACGGTGACTGCCGAGAGCCTCGGCGGCGCCTTCGTCCACACGACCAAGTCCTCGATCGCCGATGGCGCCTACGACAATGACGTCGAGGCGTTGCTGCAGATGCGCCGGCTGGTCGATCTGCTGCCTGCCTCCAACACGGCTGATATCCCCGAGATCGAATGCTACCAGTCGGTCACCGATCACGATTTGTCGCTCGATCGACTGATCCCTGACAACGCCAACAAACCCTACGACATCAAGGAGTTGATCCTTAAAGTTGCCGATGAGGGTGACTTCTTCGAGATCCAGCAGAATTTTGCGAAAAACATCGTCACCGGTTTCGGGCGCGTCGAGGGCCGCACGGTCGGCTTCGTCGCCAACCAGCCGATGGTGCTGGCCGGCGTGCTCGATTCGGACGCCAGCCGCAAGGCGGCGCGGTTCGTGCGCTTCTGCGACTGTTTTTCGATTCCGATCGTCACCTTCGTCGACGTTCCAGGCTTCCTGCCCGGTACCGCGCAGGAATATGGCGGGCTGATCAAGCACGGCGCCAAGCTCTTGTTCGCCTATGCCGAAGCGACGGTCCCGAAGATCACCGTCATCACCCGAAAGGCCTATGGCGGCGCTTATGACGTGATGGCGTCAAAGCATCTGCGCGGCGACATGAACTATGCCTGGCCGTCGGCGCAGATCGCGGTGATGGGCGCTAGGGGCGCGGTCGAGATCATCTATCGCAAGGACATCGGCGATGCGGAGAAGATCGCAGCGCATACAAAGGCTTACGAGGATCGCTTCCTGTCGCCCTTCGTCGCCGCCGAGCGCGGCTATGTCGATGAGGTGATCATGCCGCATTCGACCCGCCGCCGCATTGCGCGCGCGCTCCGCATGCTGCGCAACAAGGATATGCAGAACCCCTGGAAGAAGCACGACAACATTCCGTTGTGAGACGCTGATGTCGCGAAAGCGACCACAGCAAAAGCTCACTCCGCTTCCGCCGCGCCAGACCCCGCCCACATGGTGGCGCGGACAGCGCCCGCCCAGGGTGTGGCATGATTGTCGATGCGCATCTGGAAGATAAAATAGGTCGGCGAGCAGAAGCCGATACCTTTCACCTTGCCGATACCAGGCGTATCGGGCGGCAGCGATTGGCACATATAATCCTCGCGGCAGAAATGATCGGCCGAGCAGGCCGGCCTGTTGCCGCGATTAACGGCGCCGCCGAGGCACTGGTCGAAATTGTTGGTCGCCACGCAAATGTCGAATTTTTTCCCGCCGACGAGCCCGCAGATCTCGTTCGGCATCGGCTTGCCCGGCTTGAAGCCGGCAAAAGCACGATCCTTGTCATTGCAGCCGCGATAGGCGATGCCGGCCGGCACGCCGATCTTCGGCGGCCGGCAAGTGTAGGCGGTGCGCGAAATATCGGTGGCGAAGGCCGCGAATTGGCCTGATATGATGTAGCGGTCTTTGAAAGGCTGCGCCGGGTTGCTGGCGATCGAGCCGGTCAGACATGGATGGCCGGAGAACATCTTTTCGCTGTGCTTGGGCAGCAGGCATTGCGCCAGTTTCATCCGCACGCCCGATGCAGTCGCCAGCACCGTGCAGACGGTGCCGCCGCCGCATTGCCAGCCCGCAGCGAAGTGCTTTGCGTCCTCCGGCATCAGACACGGCATCGCCACCTCGGCCGGCAGATAGGCGACCTCGCCGGCGTCCTGCCATGCGGCCGGCGGCGCGAAGGACAGCGGGCGGAGGCGGTTCGGCTCCTTGCCCTCGACGGTCGCGCGCAGCCACGCTTCGCGCCGCGGTATCTCGGCGTGGAGATGCGGCGAGATGCCGACTTCGATGCGGTTCAGCGGCGATGTGGTCTTGTCGTCGAGGCCGATGAAATGGAAACCGGCGGTCGAACCCGCCTGATGGCAACCCTGGCAGGCGCCATTATCCAGCCGCTCGACCAGCGCTTCCGGCGTGCGCACCAGCTTCAGTGCGGAATAGTCGAGCCCAGAAAAATCCGCGGGCTGGAACAGCGGCGTGAACGGGTGATTGGCCTGCCTTGCGCTGCCGAAAGTCGACCACGAAATGACCTTCTTCGCCAGGAATTCATCGGGGATTTCATAGACGCCGAGATCGACCGCCGCGAGATTGGAGCTGATATAGTCGGCAAGTTTTGCTTTCAGAGCGGCGTTTTCCGAGAGCAGCGCCACATCCGGCGTGTTTTCCAGCGGCTTTTCGCTGACCGTTTCTCCATCGACGCCGAAAATCCGCATGAGATAGGCGGCCTGCCCGCCGAATTCGGTCTCCTGGCCGGAGGGGAAGCGCACCACCTGGGCGTTGAGCTCGAGCTGCTTGAAGGTCAGCCCGGCCTTCTCCAGCGGCCCGCCGATGAGCCAGCCGGTATCGACGGTCTCGTCGAGCTGCGGCGTCCAGCGCCCGGCAACGCCGACGCAGCCGCCGTCGGCGTCCGGCGCGGCGCTGTAGATAGCATTGAAGTTGAACGGCAGGCGCGAGGCCAGAACCTTGCCGTTTTTCTTGAAGCTGTAGGCAAGGCGATAGATGAAACGCACCTCGCCGCAGCGCCCGTCGCCTCGTATATCGGCGAAATCACGCCGATCGAGCCGGTTGACGACACCGACCAGCCGGAAACGGGCGGCGTCGGTCTTCAGCCAGCGCATGTCCATGATGCGGCCGACATTGCCGTCGGTGACTTCGTAGAGCGGCCGCCCGCCAGCCTTCATCTCGGCCCGCAGCGCGGCGACATCGCCGGCAACCGTTTCGACGATCTGGTGATAAGCAGGCGTCTTGTCATAGAGCGCCTTCAGGTCGCCCCCGCCATCGACGCCAAAAATGCCGGCGAAGCCAAAACCCTTGGTGTCGAGGGCGGCAAGCAAGGCCGGATCGTCGACGATCATCACCGGACCTTCGGCGCGCGCGAGGTTGGCTAGGAAGAGGCTGACGAAAATCACAGCGATCAAGGCGAGCCGACGGTTCATTCAGCGGTCATCCCGTGGCGATTTTCGACAAGCTCGCGCAGCACCGGCACCAGCAGGTCTTCGGCGATCAGCCCAGGCCCGAAACGGCTGCCGGCCTCGGCATGGATCCAGACCGCCGCGCAGGCGGCTTCGAAAGCCGGCATGCCTTGCGCCAGGAAGCCGGCGATGATGCCCGACAGCACGTCGCCCGAACCAGCTGTGGCCAGCCATGGCGCGCCGTTGCCGTTGATCGCCGCCCTGCCATCGGGCGCCGCGATCACCGTGTCCGCGCCCTTGTAGACGACGATGGCGCCGGCGCGCGCGGCGGCAGAGCGCGCCTTGGCCAGCTTGGACAGGTTCTTGTCTCCGGCGATGTCCGGAAACAGCCTGGCGAATTCGCCCTCATGTGGCGTCAGCACCAACGCCGGTGCGTTCGGGCGGCGGGCGGCTTCGAACAAAACGTTGGGCGTATCGCGAAACGCGGTGATGCCATCGGCATCGAGCACCAGCCCGTCGACCCTGCCGTCTGGCCGTTGTCCGGCGGCCAGTACGCCGAGGGCAAAATCGCGTGTTTTTTCGCCGACGCCAAATCCGGGTCCGAGGACGAAAGCCGACGGCCGGCGGTCGCCGATGAATTCCTGTACGTCCGCGATGGTGTCGGCCTTGCGCAACATGATCGAAGTCAAATGCGCGGCATTCACCTGCACCGCATTCGCCGGCGACAGCACGGTCACCGCCCCTGCCCCGCTTCTGGCCGCGGCAAGCGCCGACAGCCGTGCCGCACCCGTCGCAGATGGCCCGCCCGAAAAAACGCCGACATGGCCGCGCCTGTATTTATGCGTGTCGACGGCTGGAATCGGGAAACTTTCTAACCAAAGCGGCGGGGTGTTCTCGAAGGTCCGCGGTTCAAGCTGCGCAATGATCCTATCGCCGATGCCGATGTCGGTAAGCACGAGTTCGCCGCACATCTCGCGCCCAGGCAACAGCAGATGGCCGGGCTTTTTTCGCGCGAACGTCACCGTGATTCGGGCGCGGAATGCCTGGCCGAGAATCTGGCCGCTCTCGCCGGACACGCCTGAGGGCAGATCGACCGCGACGACAGGCAGGTTCAGTTCTGTCGCAACTTCGACCGCCCTGGCGGCATCACCGGACAGCGGCTTGGACAGCCCTGCCCCATAAAGCGCATCGACCAGGATCGCTCCTGTCTCGGCGGCAAATTCCGACAGCGGCCGAGGCCTGACGGGGCATTCCGAAGCGGCGAGCGCCGCGTCGCTGCCGGCTTTGGCCGAGCCGGATGCCCACGTCAAGACGTCGATGGCGCTGTCCTGAAGAATGCGGGCGACGACATATCCGTCGCCGCCATTGTTGCCCGCCCCGCACAACACGTGGACGCGCCTGGCAGCCGGAAAATGGGCGAGCACCACCGCAGCGACCGCGGCACCTGCATTGCGCATCAGGCCAATGCCGTCGAGAGGTCCGGCGGAGACCGTCAACCGGTCGGCCTCAGCCATTTCGGCCGGAGACAAAATTTCATTGTTCATGGATGCCGATCCGCATTGGCTCAAGCCCGATCCTTGTGGTCAAAACATTGTCCAGTTTTCGGTTCGAAGCAAACGGTGATGAGGTGGCACAATCCATAAGCACATCTTGGGGACAATGGCTTCGTCGAAGCACAAATGCTCACGAAATGCTCTGTCTGCCCAATTATTGTGCGGACGAAAGCGCCGACAATGTGTAGGTTCCCGGTATCCATGACGCATCCAACGCAGCGAATGACGCGAATTTACCCCCCAACGCGGCATGGCATCGAAATCGCGTGATACCGCTTCGAATCCCCTCAAATTGGCACAATTCGTGCTTGAAGGAGGCGCAAGCGGGGCTCACAACCCGTCTTTTTGGCAGTGGAGGCCATTTTTTACATGAAAAAGATCGAAGCGATCATCAAGCCGTTCAAGCTAGACGAAGTGAAGGAAGCGCTTCAGGAGGCCGGGCTGCAAGGCATCACCGTTACGGAGGCCAAGGGTTTTGGCCGCCAGAAGGGCCATACCGAACTCTATCGCGGCGCTGAATATGTCGTGGATTTTCTGCCCAAGGTGAAAATCGAGGTCGTGCTCGGCGACGAGGCGGTCGAAGGCGCGATCGAAGCCATTCGCAAGGCGGCCCAGACCGGCCGCATCGGCGACGGCAAGATCTTTGTCTCCAACATCGAGGAAGTCGTGCGCATCCGCACCGGCGAAACAGGGATGGACGCGGTCTGAGCTTTCTGATTTCAGATCATTTCCTCGAAACGTCATCAGACAGGGAAACATGACATGACGACAGCCAAAGACATCATGAAGCAGATCAAGGACAACGACGTTAAATTCGTTGATCTGCGCTTCACCGATCCGAAGGGCAAGCTGCAGCACGTGACGATGGATGTCGTCGAGGTCGAGGAAGACATGTTTGCCGACGGCGTCATGTTCGATGGGTCCTCCATCGCCGGCTGGAAGGCGATCAACGAGTCCGACATGGTGCTGATGCCCGATACCGAGACGGTGCATATGGATCCGTTCTTCGCGCAGTCGACCATGGTCATCCTGTGCGATATCCTCGACCCGATCTCCGGAGAATCCTACAACCGCGACCCGCGCGGCACCGCCAAGAAGGCCGAAGCCTATATGAAGGCGGAAGGCATCGGCGATCAGATCTTCGTCGGCCCGGAAGCCGAGTTCTTCGTGTTCGATGACGTCAAGTACAAGGCCGACCCGTACAACACCGGCTTCAAGCTCGACTCCACCGAATTGCCGTCCAACGACGACACCGACTATGAGACCGGCAACCTCGGTCACCGTCCGCGCATCAAGGGCGGCTATTTCCCGGTGCCGCCGATCGACTCGGCGCAGGACATGCGCTCGGAGATGCTGACCGTGCTCGCCGAAATGGGCGTGCGGGTCGAAAAGCATCACCACGAAGTGGCCGCTGCCCAGCACGAACTCGGCATCAAGTTCGACACGCTGGTCCGCAACGCCGACAAGATGCTGATCTACAAGTACGTCGTGCACCAGGTCGCCAATGCCTACGGCAAGACGGCCACCTTCATGCCGAAGCCGGTCTTCGGCGACAACGGCTCGGGCATGCACGTCCACCAGTCGATCTGGAAGGAAGGCAAGCCGACCTTCGCCGGCAATGAATATGCCGGCCTCTCGGAGAGCTGCCTGTTTTACATCGGCGGCATCATCAAGCACGCCAAGGCGATCAATGCTTTCACCAACCCGCTGACCAACTCCTACAAGCGCCTGGTCCCGGGCTATGAAGCGCCGGTGCTGCTCGCCTATTCGGCCCGCAACCGTTCTGCCTCCTGCCGCATCCCATTCGGCTCGTCGCCGAAGGCCAAGCGCGTCGAGGTCCGCTTCCCCGATCCCGGCGCGAACCCCTACCTCGCCTTTGCCGCCATGCTGATGGCCGGCCTCGACGGCATCAAGAACAAGATCCATCCCGGCCAGCCGATGGACAAGGATCTCTACGACCTGCCGCCGAAGGAACTGAAGAAAATCCCGACCGTCTGCGGCTCGCTGCGCGAAGCCCTTCAGAGCCTCGACAAGGATCGCGGCTTCCTGAAGGCCGGCGGCGTGTTCGACGACGACCAGATCGACAGCTATATAGAGCTCAAGATGGCCGAAGTGATGCGCTTCGAAATGACCCCGCATCCGGTCGAATACGACATGTATTATTCGATCTGACCCGGATCGGCTAAGGGACAAACAAAACCCCGCCGGAGCGATCCGGCGGGGTTTTGTTTGGGATGGAGAAAATACTCAATCGAGCAGTTGGTGTAGTCGCCCTTGGCAAAACGCCGACGCGACGAGGAGCAGTCACGGCGCAGACACTCAGGTCCGCACCGTGACTACATGTTCAAGCGGCAGCCGAAACCTGGGCGCTGGTCGGGACAGAGGCGATCGTCTTTAGGATCTGCGAGGCGATCTGGTAGGGGTCGCCCTGCGAGTTCGGGCGGCGATCCTCAAGATAACCTTTGTAGCCGTTGCTGATGAAGGAATGCGGCACGCGGATCGAGGCGCCGCGGTCGGCGATGCCATAGCTGAACCTGTTCCACGGCGCGGTCTCATGCTTTCCGGTCAAACGCTTGTCGTTGTCCGGGCCGTAGACGGCGATGTGATCCATCAGATTCTTGTCGAAGGCGGCCATCAGCGCCTCGAAATAGTCCTTGCCGCCGACCTCGCGCATATGAGCGGTCGAGAAATTGGCGTGCATGCCGGAACCGTTCCAGTCGGTGTCGCCGAGCGGCTTGCAGTGGTATTCGATGTCGATGCCGTATTTCTCGGTGAGGCGCTGCATCAGGTAGCGGGCCATCCACATCTGGTCGGCGGCCTTCTTGGAGCCTTTGCCGAAGATCTGGAATTCCCACTGGCCCTTGGCCACCTCGGCGTTGATGCCTTCATGGTTGATGCCGGCGGCAAGGCAGAGGTCGAGATGCTCCTCGACGATCTGCCTGGCGACGCTGCCGACGTTGCTGTAGCCGACGCCGGTGTAGTACGGGCCTTGCGGCGCAGGGTAACCGCTCTCGGGGAAGCCGAGCGGGCGGCCGTCCTTGTAGAAGAAATACTCCTGCTCGAAGCCGAACCAAGCGCCCTCGTCATCGAGGATGGTTGCGCGCTTGTTGGATGCATGCGGCGTCATGCCGTCCGGCATCATGACTTCGCACATGACGAGCACGCCGTTTGTGCGCGCGGGATCCGGATAGATGGCGACCGGCTTCAGCACGCAGTCGGACGAGTGGCCTTCGGCCTGCATGGTCGAGGAACCGTCGAAGCCCCACAGCGGAAGCTGGTCGAGCGTCGGGAATTCGGCATATTCCTTGATCTGCGTCTTTCCGCGAAGGTTGGGAACCGGGGTGTATCCATCGAGCCAAATGTACTCGAGCTTGTATTTCGTCATTCTAGCCTCTCGTTGCTTTGATCACCGAACCTTGGACGGCGCCGGCATGCCAGCCACCCTGCAGCCGACCTGCCGGACTATCAAAAAGCAATTCGTGTGCCATTTTCACCGGCCAAGGATGCGACAAAACTGACGCCGCATCCCGACAAATCCGGTGCCGCGTAATCGCAATGCGTCCGGATCAATCACAAGCATGTTCTGCATAAATAACAGGCAGATACTGATCTTTTTATAATCATATTGCCTAACTGGATTGCAGAACTTATCTTGGGGAAAGATTGAATCGGCAAGGCTCTGCAGAAGAAGGGAGACCGACAATGGAAATCACTCCTGCCCGTCAGTCGGCCAAAATCCTGATGTTCCCGGTGGCAGCGCGCGCTTCTGCCTCAAATTTAAGCGGAAAGGCTAAGTTCGCGGCAGAACTTGCTTCATTGCGCAACCGTACGGATTTCGGAAGCGGCTGGTATCACGAAGCGGCCATCGAGGAAGAAAAACAGGACCGGAAGAGCTAAACCTTTCGTCCGCATCGCTTTTGACGAATTGCAAAGCCCGGCGCGATCACTCGCGCCGGGCTTTTCATTTTTGCTGTCAGGCGAGGATCAGGTCTTGGCGTGCAAGTCCGTTCCCAGCGTATCCTTGACAAAGATCATACCGATGACCAGCGACATCGCCGCGATCACCACCGGATACCAGAGGCCGTAATAGATATCGCCGCTGTAGGCGCTGAGCGCGAACACCGTCGCCGGCAGCAGGCCGCCGAACCAGCCATTGCCGATGTGATAGGGCAACGACATGCCGGTATAGCGGATGCGTGTGGGGAACATCTCGACCAAGATCGCGGCGATCGGTCCGTAGACCATGGTCACGTAAAGGACCAGGACGAACAGGATGCCGATGACCTTTGCCCAGTTGACCTGTTCAGGGTCGGCAAACATCGCAAAGGCGCCTGCTGCCGGGACGCTGTAGACGGTGACCTCAGGCGCTCCCGCCGCGGCCTCGTCGGCCGTCAGCAGCTTGTCCTTGATCGCCTGGTCGGCCGCAACCGTCGTCTTGTCGCCGGCGCGGATTGCGGCGGCGTCGAGCTTCAGTTCCGGATTGGCCGCGACGAAGGCGTCAAGCTTCTGGTCGGCGACCTTGGCCGCAGCACGCTTCAGCGGATAGCCGCCGTCCTGCAAAGCAATGTTGATTGCCTTCTTGAACGCGGAGTCGCTTGAAGCTGCCTTGTCTGCGGCTGCCACGGCATCATAGGACGCCACCGTTTCGTTGCCGATCTTGACGCTGGCCGCGGTGCCCGCTGCCGCTGTCGTGACAATGTCATAGGGGACGGAGCTCTTGGCAAGGAAATCCGTCGCAATATCGCACGACGTGAGAGGCTTGCGCGTTCCGGTTGGATTGAACTGGAACTTGCAGTCGCCAGGCGCAGCGGTAATCGTCGCACGGGTGTTTTGCTGCGCAGTGGCGAGCGCCGGGTTGGCTGCCCAGGTCAGCGCCTTGAACAGCGGGAAGGTGGTGACGATCGCCAGCGCCAGGCCCGCCATGATGATCGGCTTGCGGCCGATCTTGTCGGAGAGCCAGCCGAACACGACGAAGAAGATCGTGCCGAGCGCCAGCGCGATGGCGATCATGATGTTGACAGACTGGCCGTCGACCTTGAGCACGTTCTGCAGGAAGAACAGCGCGTAGAATTGGCCGTTGTACCAGACCACGGCCTGGCCGGCAGTAAGGCCGAGAAGCGCCAGAATGGCGATCTTGGCATTTTTCCATTGGCCGAATGCTTCCGTCAGCGGCGCCTTGGAACCCTTACCTTCGTCCTTCATCCGCTGGAATGTCGGCGATTCGGCAAGCGACAGGCGAATCCAGACCGAAATGCCCAGCAGGATCGCCGAAACCAGGAACGGAATGCGCCAGCCCCACTCCGCGAAGTCTTCCTTGCTCAGTGAATTCTGCACGGTCAGGATGACGATCAGCGACAGGAACAGGCCGAGCGTGGCTGTCGTCTGGATCCACGACGTGTAGAAGCCACGACGGTCGTCGGGAGCGTGCTCGGCGACGTAGGTCGCGGCACCGCCATACTCGCCACCGAGCGCCAGGCCTTGCAGCATGCGCAGCGCAACCAGGATGATCGGCGCCGCGATGCCCCAACTGGCCGCGCCAGGAAGTATGCCGACCAGGAAGGTCGACAGGCCCATGATCAGGATGGTGACGAGAAAAGTGTATTTGCGGCCGACGAGATCGCCGATGCGGCCGAACACCAGCGCACCGAACGGGCGCACGAGGAAGCCTGCGGCGAAAGCCAGCAGCGTGAAGATGTTGCGCGTTGTTTCGGGATATTGCGTGAAGAACGCAGCGCCGATCGCGGCCGCCAAAGTGCCGTAGAGATAAAAATCATACCATTCGAAAACGGTGCCGAGTGAGGAAGCGAAGATGACTTTCTTCTCTTCCCGCGTCATGCCGCGGCTTGCTCTGCCGGCGGTCGCTGCCATTGCCATGAATTTGTCCTCCCGTGACATCTCGCTGTGCTTGATGCTGCGCGGTGTCGTGCCTAGACACGAACTCGGGCAGCAATCGCCGCGAGAAATGACAGAAAGCGCCGCCCAGAGGCAGCCCGCCTTTGGGATTATGACTTTGGTCCAATGCATCGGCCCGAAGATCGGAATCGATCTTCGGAAAGCATGATGCATAGATTCAAGGTGTTAGAGCGTACTTTGCACGTCCAACTGGAACGCACGTCGCTCTAATGGGCAACACGAAACGAATGAGGGCGGTGATTGTGGTCAGCCCTTGAGCGCCTCGAGAAGGCCGACGGCGGCCATCATGTCGCGCTTGCGGTGGGCACGGCGGGCGACGGCCTCCGCGTCATGGCCCCAGTGCTCGGCCTGCCAGTCCTCGTCGACATGGCCGGCAGTCCAGGCGGCGTCGCCGTCGATCTCGCCGAACTCGACGGCCAGCGCCAGCAGAGCCGATCCTGTCAGCGACGTCATGACGTGGATGGCCGCCAGCCGCAGCGGGTCGGCACGCTGGGCAAGATGAACCCCGAGCACCGCGATGCTCTCGCGCGGCTGCTCGACATGGATCACCCCTTCGGCGAGGTGAAACCGGGCGCCGAGCGCGCTCCGCGCCCAGTCGATGATGGGATCCCAATGTTCGTTCTGACGGTCGACCAGCCCTTGTGGGGCGTCGGCGCGATAGCAGAGCAGGTCGGACGAGGCGAAGCGCAGGATGTCCTCCAGCACCGCCTGCGGGTCACTGGCGACGCCGTCGATGGCCGTGTTGACCAGACGCATGACCGGCATCGTCATCGGATCGATGGTCTCACCTTGCGCAGCGAACTCGTCGGCGACCAGCGCGGCCGCTTTTTCGGTCGGCAGCACCAGCAGCGCCTTGCCCGGCGTGCGAACCGGCTTGCCATCGAGATGAACGGCAAAACCAGCTTCGGCCGGTGCGACCGAGACGGCTTTGTAGAAGCGTTTCGGCAGGTGCGTCTTCATCTGGATCTGGGCACGGCGTACCGGATCCGGATCGGAGAGCTGCTTTCCCGCTTCGAGGTCGTTGAGAATATCGCGCATGCCGGAGCCTTTCATCCGGGGATCTGTTTTCGGGCCGGCCGATTCACAATGATCAGGCCGGCTGCGATGAGGCCGAGTGCCAGGAAAATACGAATGGTCAGCGGCTCGTTCAAGAAGATGGCGCCGCACAGCACGCCGAACACCGGCGACAGGAAGGTGAAGCTCGACAGGCCCGACGCCGGATAGCGCCGCAGCAGCCAGAACCACAGCACATAGGTGAAGGCGACGATGTAGACCGCCTGAAAAAGCAGAGCCAAGGTCGGCAACGCGGCGAAGTCGCGGACAGGCGGCCCGGCAAAAGGCGCCACCAAGGCGCCGACCACGGCAGCGCCGGCCAATTGGTAGAGCAGCAATTTCTCGGCGCTCGTTTCCGCCAATTTCGTCCGCTTGATGACGATGTAGGTCAATGCCCAAAGAATGCCGGCGCCAAGACTGAGCAGGTCACCGGTCAGTGTCGCACCATTATCGGCGCTCAACTGGTCGGAGAACACCGCGACCAATCCAGCGAATGCGAGCAGAAGTCCGACGAGCCGGCGCGCGGTGATGCGTTCGTCCAGCAGGAAATGCCCGCCGACCAGTACCCAGAACGGCATGGTGTTGACCAGCAAGGTGTTGCGCGCGACGGTCGTCTGTTCGAGCCCGACATAGAGAAACAGGAACTCGAGACCAAAAAGCGCGCCTGCCAGAATGCCGGCGACAAGCGTTCCGTCGCGGGTAAAAAGCACAATACCGCGCCAGCAGCACCAGGCGAGAACGCACAGCCCGCCAATGATCGACCGCGCAATCGACAGGAAAACGGGATCATAGCCGGCATAGGAGATTTTGGCGGCGACGTAGTTCAGCCCCCAGGAAAAGGTCAGTCCGACCATGATGGCAGCTGCCGCCATGTCGACCCTGTCGCGGCGGTCGAGTGTCTCGGTGGCGATACCCACTGGACCTAGTCCTCCGCGCTGGCGTCGTCGAAGCCGATCAGATTCCAGCTCTGGCGCATATGCGGCGGCATCGGTGCGGTGACGTCGATAAAACCCTTGTCGGGATGCGGGATGACGATGCGGCGCGCGTGCAGATGCAAGCGGTTCTGCATGCCGCCGGGGAAATCCCAATTGGTGTCGGCCTCGAAATATTTAGGGTCACCGATGATCGGGCAGCCGATGTGAGCGGCATGGACGCGAAGCTGGTGGGTACGGCCGGTATAAGGTTCCATTTCCAGCCAGGACAGGGTCTGCGCCGCCTGTTCGACGATCCGGTAGTAAGACACCGCGTGGTCGGCACCCTTTTCGCCATGCTTGGCGACGCGAACGCGGTCGCCGTCGGGTGTCGGCTCCTTGATCAGCCAGGTCGAGATCTTGTCCTCGCGCTTCGGCGGCACGCCTTTGACCAGCGCCCAATAGGTCTTCTTGGTCTCACGCGCCCGGAACGCCTCGGCAAGCTTCATGGCGGCGAGCCTGGTGCGGGCGACGACCAGCACGCCTGACGTGTCGCGGTCGAGCCGGTGCACCAAACGCGGTTTCTCGCCCTTCTGGCTGCGCCAGGCTTCCAGCATGTCGTCAACATTGCGGGTGACGCCCGAGCCACCCTGGACGGCGAGGCCGGCCGGCTTGTTGAAGACGAAGACTTTCGGATCTTCATGGATCAGCATCTTGGCCAGAACGTCGGCGTCGCCCTGGTTGCGGATCGAGTGACCGGTGAGCGGGCTCTCGCCTTTCTTGTCCACTTCGAGCGGCGGGATACGAACCATCTGGCCCGGCTCGACGCGGGTATCGGCCTTCACCCTGCCACCATCGACACGGATCTGGCCGGAGCGCAGCAGCTTTTGCAGATGGCCGAAGCCAAGACCCGGAAAATGGGTCTTGAACCAGCGGTCGAGCCGCATGCCCGCCTCGCCGGCCTCCACCGTGATCTGTTCTACGCCTGCCATAATTCCAATCGCCGTTTCGCGGGCATGCAACGGCATTCACCGGCACCCGCAACCTCACACTCGATCATTCGTTATCGGTTCCATATTGCAGAACCTGAACTTTCTCCAGTGTGATCAAACCACTTGTCATGATTGTTTCAAGGACAGGCAGGAAAGCGGCTATCTTTTCCTCGTCATCGACGATCTCGATCACAAGGGGCAGATCCTCCGACAGACGGAGGATCTTCGTGGTGTGAAGCCGGCTGGAATGGCCGAACCCCATCGCCCCGCGCAGGACGGTAGCGCCGGCAATTTGCATTTCGCGGGCCTTCAGCACAATCGCCTCATACAG
This sequence comes from Mesorhizobium sp. WSM4841, assembly GCF_055811515.1. Classification (NCBI taxonomy): domain Bacteria; kingdom Pseudomonadati; phylum Pseudomonadota; class Alphaproteobacteria; order Hyphomicrobiales; family Phyllobacteriaceae; genus Mesorhizobium; species Mesorhizobium sp. WSM4841. The sequence goes on along the minus strand of NZ_JBVVQC010000035.1, from coordinate 19,001 downwards.
CGGACGGCCGTCTGCCCTGTCGTTCTCGCCGATGAATATGCGCAGCAACTGCGCCTGTCTTGGTATCTTCATTGCCTGGATCCTCTCAGCCGGTTGAGGCGCACTGCAAGGATGTGGCCAAGCCAGACGGCGGCAAGCCACGTTACCACGGAGATCGCGATATTGGCCGCAGCCGCCATAAGCTTCCCGCTTTGCGCGAGGGTGAGCGTTTCAAGGCTGAAGGCGGAGAAGGTTGTCAGGCCACCGCAGAAGCCGGTCATGAAGAACTGGCGCTGCAACGGGCTGGCGAAGACACGGCCATCCGGCCCCGTCAACGTCGCGTAGAAGCCGATGAGGAATGAGCCGACAATATTCACGAGGAGCGTGCCGAATGGGAATCCATTGCCCCACAGGGCAGTGCTCGTCAGCGAGGCAAGCGCCCGCAGCACGCCGCCAATCATGCTGCCTGCGGCCACGGTCGCATAGATCCGAACCGCTTCGTTCGTTTTGCGCCAGCTAATGAGGCGCGCCGCATGCTCTGCTGCGGCGGTGTCCATCCCGCCGGAGCGGAGCTTCCGCGGGCTGCTCATGGCGCCCCACTGCCAATCAGAAGACTTCCTGCGGCAAAACCCAGCGTCACACCACCGAGGCTCAGAAAGACTGAAAGCAGCACATTGCCACCGGCGCGCAGCCATTCGCCCTCGCGCGCCAGTGCCAGCGTCTGCAGGCTAAAGGAGGAAACCGTGGTGTAGCAGCCGAGGCCGCCGGTTGCGGCAAAGGCCCAGATGGCGGGCATGCTGTCGCGCGCCACCGCATGCGCAACAACACCGATCGCAAATGCCCCCGAAACGTTGACGACCATTGTGCCCCAGGGAAAGGTCTCGCCGACCCGGCGGGCGACGAAGCCGGACAGGAAGAAGCGGGCCATTGCGCCGATCGCGCCGCCAAGACAGACAAACAACAGATGATACATCATGCTCCCTCTTGCCGGTCAAGCTACGGTGTCAGGCAGCTCCGGCCTTCTTGGTCTCAAGAGACCGCAGGGCCGCGCGAGCCTACTTTTGCCGCTCGCCGCGCAGCTTCGCCCAATAGTCGAGCCGTTTCCTGATATCACGCTCGAAACCGCGCTCCGGCGGATCATAGAATGTGCGGCGGCCCATCCTTTCCGGAAAATAATCCTGTCCGGAAAAAGCGTCCGGCTCGTCGTGGTCGTAACGGTAGCCGGCGCCGTAATCTTCTTCTTTCATCAGCTTGGTCGGCGCGTTGAGGATGTGTTTGGGCGGCAGCAGTGAGCCGAACTCCTTCGCCGCCTGAGTGGCGGCCTTGAAGGCGGTGTAGACGGCATTGGATTTGGGCGCGCTGGCGAGATAGACGGTGGCCTCGGCGAAGGCGAGCTCGCCCTCTGGCGAGCCCAGGTAGTCGTAGGCATCCTTGGCGGCATTGGCGATGACCAGCGCCTGCGGGTCGGCCAGCCCGATATCCTCCATCGCCATGCGCACCAGCCGGCGGCCGAGATAGAGCGGATCCTCGCCGGCGTCGAACATACGGGCGAGATAATAGAGGGCGGCGTCGGGGTCGGAGCCGCGCACCGATTTGTGCAGTGCCGAGATCAGATTGTAGTGGCCGTCCTGGCCCTTGTCGTAGATCGGCGCCCGGCGCTGGACGATGCGCTGCAGGCCCTCGGCGCCGAACACCTCGCCTGACTTGGCGGCGCGCCAGACCTCTTCGGCCAGCGTCAGCGCCGCGCGGCCATCGCCATCGCTCATGCGGATGAGCATCGCCCTCGCCTCGTCGTCGAGCGGCAGCGCCCTGCCCTCGGTCTCCTCGGCACGCGCCAGCAGTTTTGCGATGCTGTCCTCACCGAGCGAATGGAAGACCAGCACGCGCGCGCGGGATAGAAGCGCCGCGTTCAGCTCGAAGGACGGGTTCTCGGTTGTGGCGCCAACCAGCACGACGGTGCCGTCTTCCATGACAGGCAGAAAACTGTCCTGCTGGGCGCGGTTGAAGCGATGGATCTCGTCGACGAAGAGCAGCGTCTGACGGCCGTTGGAGCGGCGCAGCTTCGCCGCCTCGAACACTTTCTTCAGGTCGGCGACACCGGAAAACACCGCCGATATCTGTTGGAAGGCAAGGCTGGTTTCGCCGGCAAGCAGCCGCGCGACCGTAGTCTTGCCCGTCCCGGGCGGCCCCCAGAAGATCATCGAGCCGAGCGAGCCAGAGCCGATCAGCCGCGTCAGTGCGCCGTCGGGCCCGGTCAGATGCTCCTGGCCAACGACCTCGCCGAGGTTCTTCGGGCGCAGCCGGTCGGCCAGCGGCCTGCCGGGCGGCGCCTTTTCCGGTTCATCGACACTGAACAGATCGGCCATGCACTTCGTTTCGTTGGAGCGCGATCTCGTCCGAAGGATCGACGCTCGGGCTCAGTAACGCAACACCTGGCGCAGTATCTGCCCGCCGCGCTCGACGGTAAAGCGCCACCAGCGCGTCTCTTCCATGGCTGCCTGTTCCAGGGTCGCGGCGGTATCGATGGTCAAGCCATTGACCTCGCGAACGATGTCGCCCGGCTGGAACCCGAAATCGGCTGCGGGCGAACCCCGATTGATGTCGACCACCGTAACACCCTTGACATCGGTACGCATGCCGAGCCGCTGGGCGAGCCGGGGCGACAGTTCCGCAACCTTGGCACCGGAAAACGGGCTGCGACCGCGCAGTGTCAACGCCGCGAGTTTTGCACCTTCCGGCGCGCGCTCCAGCGCAATCTCCATCGTCGCTTGCTGGCCTTTGCTGAGGACGCCGAAGCTGGCATTGGTGCCGATCGACAGCGTCGCCATCCGGTAATCCAGCGCCTCGATACTCTCGACCGGCGTGCCGTTGAGCGACAGCACGACATCGCCGGGCTTGAGCCCCGCCGTGGCCGCCGGCCCTGCTTCTTCGACGGTCGAAACCAGCGCCCCGGTCGGGGTCTCCAGACCGAGCGATTCGGCGATCTGCAGCGTCACGCGCTCGAATTCGGCGCCGATATAGGGCCGCTCGAAGAAGTCGCGCCCGGCCTTGGCCGCATCGGCAAACGCGCGAACCATGTTGGAGGGAATAGCAAAGCCGATGCCGATCGAGCCGCCGCTGCGGCTGTAGATCGCCGTGTTGATGCCGACCAGTTGGCCACCCATGTTGATCAGCGCACCGCCGGAATTGCCGGGATTGATCGCGGCGTCGGTCTGGATGAAGAAACTGGAATCGGAAACGCCGATGTGGCTGCGGGCAAGCGCCGAAACGATGCCGCTGGTGGTGGTCTGGCCGACACCGAAGGGATTGCCGATGGCCAGCAACAGGTCACCAACCTCGAGCGCGTCGGAATCGCCGATGGCGACGACCGGAAATGGCTTGTCGGAGGAGATCTTGAGCACAGCGAGGTCAAGCGTCTCGTCCTTGAGCAGCACCTTGCTGTCGAATTCACGCCCGTCCGCGGTGGCGACCTTGACCTGATCGGCGTCCTTGATGAGGTGGAAATTGGTGACCACTATGCCTGTCGGATCGACCAGCACGCCGGAGCCGAGCGAGGACTGCGCACGCGGCTGCGAACGGCCGAAGAACTCTTCGAAGAAAGGATCGCCGTCGAAGGGCGACCTCAACTTGGCCGTTTGCGAGGCATAGACATTGACCACGGCTGGCGCCGTCTGCTTGACCAGCGGCGCGAAGGACAGTTGCATCTCCTCGCGGCCGAACGGCACGCGCTTGTCTGGACCGGAGGTGGCATTTTCGCCTTCGGCGCCGCGCAGCATGTCGGTCAGCACATCGGACAGACCGGGATCGGCCTTGGTGTCCTGAGCCAGCGCCTGCCTGGCCGCCGGCACGACTGCCAGCGCCATCAAGGCGCAGAGTAGAACAAGGGACAGCCGTTTTACGCGCATTCCGAATCCTCCGGGTCGGGCGCCATTGTCCCGACGATTGTGCAAAATGAATGGCTAAGGCAATGAAATCGAATTATTCTCGAGGAAAAGACATGAGCTGAGTCAAGAAAATCGCCGCAATGCTCCGTACCGCTTCCAGAATGCACAAAAGGGCCCGCAGGCCCTTTTGAACTCTTTCAAGCAAACCGAAGCTTATGCGGCTGCGGCTTCCTCGTCGGTGCCTTCTGCCTCGATGCGGGCACGGTCGCCGGCGCCCTTGGCCGAGGTGTCGCGATCGACGAACTCGATGACCGCCATCGCGGCATTGTCACCGTGACGGAAGCCCGCCTTCATGATGCGCAGATAGCCGCCGTTGCGGGTGGCGTAGCGCGGCGCGATCGTGTCGAACAGGCGCTTGACGACGCCTTCATTGCCGATCTGGGCAATCACCTGGCGGCGGGCATGCAGATCGCCGCGCTTGCCGAGCGTCACCAGCTTCTCGACGATCGGACGCAGATCCTTCGCCTTCGGCAAGGTGGTGAGGATCTGCTCATGCTCGATGAGCGATACGGCAAGGTTGGCAAACATCGACTTGCGATGGCTTATGCTGCGGGCGAACCGGCGGCCTTTAAATCCGTGGCGCATGGCTCTTCTCCTTCATTCCGGGTTCAAGAGGCCACAGCCTCAATATTGATCTTCGTAACGCTTGGCGAGGTCTTCGATGTTTTCCGGCGGCCAATCCGGCACTTCCATGCCGAGGTGCAGGCCCATCGCCGCCAGGACTTCCTTGATCTCGTTCAGCGACTTGCGGCCGAAGTTCGGGGTGCGCAGCATCTCGGCTTCGGTCTTCTGGATCAGGTCGCCGATATAGACGATGTTGTCGTTCTTCAGGCAGTTGGCCGAACGCACCGAAAGTTCGAGCTCGTCGACCTTCTTGAGCAGCGCCGGGTTGAAGGCAAGTTCGGTCACCTGTTCGGCGGCGACTTCCTTCTGCGGCTCGTCGAAATTGACGAACAGGCCAAGCTGGTCCTGCAGGATGCGGGCGGCGAAAGCCACCGCGTCCTCGCCCGAGATCGAACCGTCGGTGTCGATCGTCATGGTCAGCTTGTCATAGTCGAGAACCTGGCCCTCGCGGGTGTTCTCGACCTTGTAGGAAACCTTCTTGACCGGCGAGTAGAGGCTGTCGACCGGGATGAGGCCGATCGGCGCGTCTTCGGCGCGATTGCGGTCGGCCGGCACATAGCCCTTGCCGGTATCGACGGTGAACTCCATGCGGATTTCAGCGCCCTCGTCCAGCGTGCAGATGACGTGGTCGGGATTGAGGATCTCGACGTCGCCGACCGTCTGGATGTCGCCGGCGAGAACGGCGCCCGGTCCCTGCTTGCGCACGACCATGCGCTTGGGGCCGTCACCTTCCATGCGGATGGCGATTTCCTTGATGTTCAAGACGATATCGGTCACGTCCTCGCGCACGCCGGCGATGGACGAGAATTCATGCAGAACGCCGTCGATCTGCACGGCGGTCACAGCCGCGCCACGCAGCGAAGACAGAAGCACGCGACGCAGCGCATTGCCGAGGGTGAGACCAAAGCCGCGCTCGAGCGGCTCGGCGACCAGCGTGGTCAGCGTCTTCTTCTTCGACGAAAACTCGATCTTGTTCGGCTTGATCAGTTCCTGCCAATTTTTCTGGATCATGATGCTTTCCTTCCGTTGACCCGCCACCATCCAATCGTGGCGGGCGACCTGGAATGCCGTGGAGGAACGCTACTGGCGTTCGCGCGGCGTTCGGTAATTCTTAGACGCGGCGCTTCTTGCGCGGGCGGCAGCCATTGTGCGGGATCGGCGTCACATCACGGATCGAGGTGATGGTGAAGCCGGCTGCCTGCAGCGCACGCAGCGCCGATTCACGACCGGAGCCGGGTCCGCAGACCTCGACCTCGAGCATGCGCATGCCGTGTTCCTGGGCCTTCTTGGCAACGTCCTCGGCAGCCATCTGGGCAGCAAACGGCGTCGACTTGCGAGACCCCTTGAAGCCCTGGGCTCCCGCCGACGACCAGGCAATCGAATTGCCCTGCGCGTCGGTGATGGTGATCATCGTGTTGTTGAAGGTCGAGTTGACGTGGGCAACGCCCGACGAAATATTCTTGCGTTCGCGACGGCGAACACGTGTGGCTTCCTTGGCCATGATGGTCCTTTCAGTTGATCTCTACACCGCCGTAATGCCAGCGGCTCCACCAGGGAGAAGGCAGTAGGGGAATACGGCAGTAGGGCAGTATATCTGCCGATCCTATTGCCTTACTGCCCTACTCCCGTACTGCCCTAAATTACTTCTTCTTGCCGGCGATCGACTTGGCCGGGCCCTTGCGGGTGCGCGCATTGGTATGCGTGCGCTGGCCGCGAACCGGTAGCGAGCGGCGATGACGCAGGCCGCGATAGCAGCCGAGGTCCATGAGCCGCTTGATGTTCATCGACACTTCGCGGCGCAGATCGCCCTCGACCTGATAGTCGCGGTCGATCGTCTCGCGGATCTGCAGCACTTCCGCGTCGGTCAGCTGGTTGACGCGGCGCTCGGCCGGGATGCCGACCTTGTCGACGATCTCCTGGGCGAAATTCTTGCCAATGCCATGAATGTACTGAAGCGCAATGACGACGCGCTTGTTGGTCGGAATGTTGACGCCGGCTATACGAGCCATGTTCTTCTCTTCTCCATGTGGGCCGGGCAAGCCGGCGCTATCAAAGTTGCCCCGCGTCCGGTGGAGGCCGGCCCATGCGGGAGTTTCCAGTTCAAAGCGGCTGCCTTGCCCTTGCGGGCAAGCAAGCCTCATGCCTGATAGGAAGACGGGCCGCCATACCCCAGCGAACCGCTCCAGTCAAGCGTAATCGTTTATTTTCCGTACGCAGACCCTTGGGCCGCCGCTGGGGTCGCAGCCGAGAGCACCACTTCGATCTGTCGCGTCACCGCATCGATGTCGGCCATGCCGTCGACACCTCTCAGCTTGCCCTTGGCATAGTAGTAGCCGATCAGCGGCGACGTTTTCTTGTAGTACTCCTTCAGGCGCTCTTCGAACACCGCCGGATTATCGTCCTTGCGCACCGGCAGACCCGCGGCCATGGCCTCCTCGGCGCGCTTGCCGATTCGACCAACCAGTGCCTTGTCGTCGACGACAAGTTCGATGACAGCGTCGAGCGTGAGGCCGCGATCCGAGAGCATCGATTCAACCGCGTCCGCTTGCACCAGGGTTCGCGGGTATCCGTCAAGGATAAAACCCTTTGCGCAATCGGTCTGATCGATACGCTCTGCCACGATGGCGTTGACGATGGCGTCGGAAACCAGTTCGCCAGCGTCCATCACCGCCTTGGCGCGCTTGCCGACTTCGGTACCGGCCTGGACAGCAGCGCGCAGCATATCGCCCGTGGAGAGTTGGGGTATGCCGTATTTTTCTACCAGTCTTTGTGCTTGCGTCCCCTTGCCCGCCCCTGGCGGTCCAAGCAATATCAACCTCATCTGGCCTTTTTCCCCCCGCGCAGCTTCGACTTCTTGATCAGGCCCTCATACTGGTGCGCGATCAGGTGACCCTGAATCTGCGCCACCGTATCGAGCGTTACACTGACCACGATCAGAAGCGATGTGCCACCGAGGTAGAATGGTACGCCAGTCGCTGAAATCAGGAACTCGGGCAGCAGACACACCAGCACCAGATAGATGGCGCCGACGACGGTGATGCGGGTGAGAACATAGTCGATGTAATCGGCGGTGCGCTCGCCCGGACGGTAGCCCGGAATGAAACCCGAATGCTTCTTGAGCTGGTCGGCGGTGTCCTTCGGGTTGAAGACGATCGCCGTATAGAAGAAGGCGAAAAACACGATCATCGCCGCATAGAACGCCATGTAGAGCGGCTGGCCATGGCCGAGTGCCGCCAGGACGGTGCTGGCCCAGGCTGGCATGTTGGTCGTCTGCGAGAAGCCGGCGACCGTCGCCGGCAGCAACAGCAGCGAAGACGCGAAGATCGGCGGAATGACGCCGGCTGTGTTGAGCTTGAGCGGCAGGTGCGAGGTGTCGCCCTGGAACATGCGGTTGCCGACCTGGCGCTTGGGATACTGGATCAGCAAGCGCCGCTGGGCGCGTTCGAAGAACACGATCAGCGCGATAACGACGACGGCGAGAACGATGATCGCCAGGATCAGGCCGGTCGACAGCGCGCCGGTGCGGCCAAGTTCCAGCGTACCGGAGATGGCTTGCGGCAGGCCGGCGACGATACCGGAAAAGATGATCAGCGAAATGCCGTTGCCGATGCCGCGGGCGGTGATCTGCTCGCCGAGCCACATCAGGAACATGGTGCCGCCGACTAGCGTGATGACGGTCGAGATGCGGAAGAACATGCCGGGATCGCTGACGATGCCGTTGCCGCCTTCCAGCCCGACCGCAATGCCGTAGGCCTGGACCAGTGCCAAAAGCACAGTGCCGTAGCGGGTATACTGGTTGATTACCTTGCGGCCCTGTTCGCCTTCCTTCTTCAGCGCCTCCAGAGACGGGATGACGGAGGTCATCAGCTGCATGATGATGGAAGCGGAGATATAGGGCATGATGCCGAGGGCAAAGATCGCCATGCGCTCCACGGCGCCGCCGGCGAACATGTTGAACATGCCAAGCACGCCCTTGCTCTGCGACGAGAAGGCCTGGGCGAAAGCGTCCGGATTGATGCCGGGCAGCGGGATATAGGTGCCGAGGCGGTAGACGAGCAGCGCGCCGATCGTGAACCAGATGCGCTTCTTCAGATCCTCCGCCTTGGCGAAGGCCGAGAAATTCAGATTCGAGGCTAGTTGTTCAGCAGCCGAAGCCATGCCTGATTCTCCGCTTGGTCACGCTCGATGGCCCGCAACTCAGGCGGCGCGTGTCACCGAAGCTCACGAGATAAGCTCCGGACTGCAAACATGCAAGCGGCCGCGTTGATGCGGCCGCCATATTGCTCGAATCAAAGCGCAAATCGAAAGCGAAACGTGTCCCACTCTTGCCGATCGCGCTTCAAATCGCCGTTACTCGGCGGCTGCCTTTTCCGGCAGCTTCACCGAACCGCCGGCCTTTTCGATCTTCTCGATGGCAGCCTTGGAGGCGCCGGCCACGTCGAAGGCGAGCTTGGCCTTGATGTCGCCGTCCGAGAGGATGCGCACGCCGTCCTTGACGCGGCGGATGACGCCGGCCGCGACCAGCGCTTCGGCTGTCACGGTCGTCTTGGCGTCGAGCTTCTTGGCGTCGAGCGCGGCCTGGATGCGGGCCAGCGACACGACGGCAAAGCTCTTGGCGAAGATGTTATTGAAGCCACGCTTCGGCAGGCGCCGGTAGAGCGGCATCTGGCCACCCTCGAAGCCGTTGACGGCGACGCCGGAGCGCGCCTTCTGGCCCTTGACGCCGCGACCGGCGGTCTTGCCCGAGCCGGAACCGATGCCGCGGCCGAGACGCTTCTTGGAATGCGTCGCGCCGTCCTTGTCACGCAGATCGTTGAGTTTCATCTGAGTTCTCCTGCGCTCTGGTTCAGCCCTCGTCCACGACGCGGACGAGATGCTGGACGGCAGCGATCATGCCGCGCACGGAGGGGGTGTCCTCCAGCGTGCGCTGCTTGTGCATCTTGTTGAGGCCGAGGCCGACCAGCGTCGCGCGCTGCTCCTTCGGCCGGCGGATCGGCGAACCGATCTGCTCGACGGTGATGGTCTTGGTTGCTTTCTTGGCCATGGTCACAATCCCTGGTCAGCGTCGACTATTCTTCGGCCGCAACGGCGGTGCCGCGGCGGGCCTGAAGGGTCGAATACTTGATGCCGCGCGCAGCAGCCACATCCTTGGGATGCATCTGGCTCTTCAGCGCGTCGAAGGTGGCGCGAACCATGTTGTACGGGTTCGACGAACCCATCGACTTGGCGACCACGTCATGCATGCCGAGCGTCTCGAAGACGGCGCGCATCGGGCCGCCGGCGATGATGCCGGTACCCTGCTTGGCAGCGCGCAGGAGAACGCGTCCGGCACCCCAGCGTCCCTCGACGTCGTGGTGCAGCGTACGGCCCGAGCGCAGCGGCACGAAGATCATGTCGCGCTTGGCCGATTCGGTCGCCTTGCGGATCGCCTCAGGCACTTCGCGCGCCTTGCCATGACCGAAGCCGACGCGGCCCTTCTGGTCGCCGACGACGACGAGTGCTGCAAAGCCGAAGCGCCGGCCGCCCTTGACGACCTTGGCAACGCGGTTGATGTGGACGAGCTTGTCCACCATGCCGTCGTCGCGCTCTTCGCGATCACGGCCGCGGCCGCCATCCCTACGTTCCTGTGCCATATCCTGTTCCTTGTTTTTTTCCGGAAGCACGGTTGATGATGATATCCGGCACCTCTGTGGGTTGCCGGGGGCGAAACTCATTTTTCCCTTCGCATGATCTTATCCGAAAAGTCTGCAACTTTTGCTGCGCTGACCTCCGGTTCGGGATCATGCTTTAGAAGCTCAAGCCGCCTTCACGGGCGGCCTCGGCCAGCGCCTTGACGCGGCCGTGATAGATGTACGGTCCGCGGTCGAAGACGACTTCCTTGACGCCGGCCTTCGAAGCGCGCTCGGCGATCAGCTTGCCGATTGTCACAGCGGCGGCAGTGTCTGCACCGGTCTTGAGCGAACCCTTGAGGTCCTTCTCAAGCGTCGAGGCGGCAACGATGGTGTGGCCCTTGGCGTCGTCGATCACCTGGACGTAGATGTTCTTCGACGTGCGGTGGACCGACAGACGCGGACGCTCGCCGGCGACCTTCTTGATCTGGCGGCGGACGCGCTGAGCGCGGCGTTGTGTGGATTCTTTCGAGCCCATGATATCAGTTCCTTGCCTTCAAAAAACGGGGGCAACCCTATGCGGTAGGACAAGCCTCCCGCGACCGCTCCCCGCGGCGTTGATTTGCAGTGAATGGTGAATGGAAAAATGGTGAAGTGGTAGAAACGAAGTGCCACCCGGCCCCTGTTCTATCCTACTGCCATTTTACCATTCACCATTCACCATTGACGAAACTACTTCTTCTTGCCTTCCTTGCGGACGATCTTCTCGCCAGCGTAACGGACGCCCTTGCCCTTGTACGGCTCGGGACCGCGATATTCGCGGATCTCGGCAGCAACCTGACCGACCTTCTGCTTGTCGATGCCGGTCACGGTGATTTCCGTCGGCTTCGGCACGGTGATCGTGATGTCCTGCGGCGTTTCGTAGACGACATCATGGCTGAAGCCGAGCGCCAGCTGCAGGTTCTTGCCCTGCATGGCGGCGCGATAGCCGACGCCGGTGATCTCAAGCTTCTTTTCGAAACCGTCCTTGACGCCTTGCAGGATGTTGACGATCTGCGTGCGCGACATGCCCCATTTAGAACGGGCGGTCTTGGTCTGGTCGCGTGGCTGGACAGCGATCTCGCTGCCTTCCATCTTGACCAGCACTTCGTCGTTCACCACGAACTTCAGCTCACCCTTGGGGCCCTTCGCCGTGACGGTCTGGCCGTCGACGGTCGCGGTCACGCCCTGCGGCAGCGAAACGGGTTTCTTTCCAATACGAGACATTTTGTTGTCCTCGTCACTTCTCTTGTTTCAGGTCTCTGTTTCGAGCGTGATCTTGTCCGAAGGCCGGGTTCCACTTTTCACTGCGTGGTTCGGTTCGGGATCGCGCTCCAGATCAGAAGATCTGGCAGAGGATTTCCCCGCCGACATTCTGTTCACGCGCTTCGTGGTCGGCCATCACGCCCTTCGGTGTCGAAAGGATGGCGATGCCGAGGCCGTTGGCGACGTGCGGGATCGACTTCGCCGAAACGTAAACGCGACGGCCCGGCTTCGAGACGCGGGCGATTTCGCGCACGACCGGCGCACCGTCGAAATACTTCAGTTCGATCTCGATTTCGGACTTGCCGTTGTCGAAGTCGGTCTGGCTGTAGTCGCGGATATAGCCTTCCGCCTTCAACACGTCGAGGACGCGGGTACGCAGGCGCGAGGCCGGCGTCGAAACGCTCGACTTCTTGCGGCCATAGGCGTTGCGGATGCGGGTCAGCATATCGCCGAGAGGATCGCTCAATGACATGTTATGTCCTCCTTACCAGCTCGACTTGACCAGGCCCGGGATCTGGCCGTTGTTGCCGAGATCTCGAAGCGCGATGCGCGATACTTTGAGCTTGCGATAGTAGGCACGCGGGCGTCCGGTGACTTCGCAGCGGTTGCGGATGCGGATCTTGGCCGAGTTGCGCGGCAGTGCCGCAAGCTTCAGCTGAGCGCGGAAGCGCTCTTCCATCGGCTTGGACTGATCCATGATGATCGCCTTGAGGGCCTTACGCTTGGCAGCGTACTGGTCCACAAGCTTGCGGCGCCTGTTGTTCTTCTCGACTGAGCTGGTCTTTGCCATTTCAGATTTTTCCTTTTCTCGCTGCCGTTACTGGCGGAAGGGGAAGTTGAAGGCCTTGAGCAATGCCCTGGCTTCGTCGTCCGTCTTCGCAGTCGTACAAACGATGACGTCCATGCCCCAGATCTGATCAACCTTGTCGTAGTTGATCTCCGGGAACACGATGTGTTCCTTGATGCCCATGGCATAGTTGCCACGGCCATCGAAGCTCTTCGGATTGAGCCCGCGGAAGTCGCGGACGCGCGGCAGCGCGATGTTCACGAGACGGTCGAGGAACTCGTACATGCGTTCCTTGCGCAGCGTGACCTTGGCGCCGATCGGCATCTTTTCGCGGACCTTGAAGCCGGCGATCGAGTTGCGGGCGTGCGTGACGACGGCCTTCTGGCCGGCGATCAGCGCAAGATCTTCCGCCGCGATCGAAGGCTTCTTCGAGTCGCCGGTCGCTTCGCCGACACCCATGTTCAGCACGATTTTGTCGATGCGCGGAACCTGCATCTCGTTCTCGTAGCCGAACTGCTCCTGCAGCGCCTTGCGGATGGTCTCGTTGTAGACCTGTTTGAGGCGCGGCGTGTTCTGGGCAGTCGCCTGCTTGGTTTGAGCCTTAGCCATTGATGACTTCTCCCGAGCGCTTGGCGACGCGCACCTTCTTGCCGTCCTTCTGGAAGATGAAGCCGACGCGAGTCGGCTTGCCATCCTTGGGGTCGGCCAGCGCGATGTTCGACAGCTGGATCGGCGCTTCCTTGGTGATGATCCCGCCCTCTTGGGACTGGGACTGCTTCTGGTGACGACGGATCATGTTGACGCCGCGCACCAGCGCGGTGTCTTCCTTCGGCTGTACCGAGAGGACTTCGCCCGAACGGCCCTTGTCCTTGCCGGCCAGCACGACGACCTTGTCGCCTTTTCTAATCTTCTGCATTGGTCCGGCTCCTTACAGCACTTCAGGCGCGAGCGAGATGATCTTCATGTGGTTCTTGGCGCGGAGTTCGCGCGGAACCGGTCCGAAGATACGCGTGCCGATCGGCTCTTTCTTGTTGTCGACGAGAACGGCCGCATTCTTGTCGAAACGGATCACACTGCCGTCCGGGCGACGGATGTCCTTGGCCGTGCGAACCACGACCGCCTTCATCACATCGCCCTTCTTGACGCGGCCGCGCGGGATTGCTTCCTTGATCGACACCACGATGATGTCGCCCACGGAAGCGTATTTCCGCTTCGAGCCGCCCAGCACCTTGATGCACATGACACGACGGGCGCCGGAATTATCCGCGACGTCGAGGTTTGTTTGCATCTGAATCATGACTGGCCGCCTTCTTCTCTTCTAACGGGACGGGTTCTTCACCCTTCCCCGGTCTGTCCAAAATTCGTTTCGTTCGCCCTGATCAGGCCTGGTCCGAAGACACGACGGTCCAGCGCTTGTCCTTGGAAATCGGCTTCGATTCCTGGATGAACACCTGATCGCCAACCTTGTGGGCGTTGTTCTCGTCGTGCGCCTTGTACTTCTTGGTCATGCGCACGGTCTTCTTCATCACGGGATGCGTGAAGCGCCGTTCGACCTTGACGACAACCGTCTTCTCGTTTTTGTCGCTGACGACGGTGCCCTGCAGAATGCGCTTTGGCATGGTTTTCGTCCTTAAGCCTTCTTAGCCGCGGACTTTTCCGCAGCGATGGTCTTGATACGCGCAATGTCCTTGCGGACCTGCCTCACGCGCGCGGTCTTCTCGAGCTGGCCGGTAGCCTTCTGGAAGCGCAAGTTGAACTGCTCCTTCTTCAGGCTGGCCAGGTCGTCGGTCAGTTGGTCCTGGGTCTTGGTCCGGATGTCTTCGGCTTTCATGATCAGCCCGTCCTTATTCTGCGATGCGCTGTACGAAGCGCGTCCTGACCGAGAGCTTGGCCGCGCCGAGACGCAGCGCCTCACGGGCGGTTTCCTCATTGACGCCGTCGATCTCGAACATGATGCGGCCCGGCTTGACGCGCGCCGCCCAGTAATCGACCGCGCCCTTGCCCTTGCCCATGCGGACTTCGGTCGGCTTCGACGTCACCGGCACGTCCGGGAAGATACGGATCCAGACGCGGCCGGCGCGCTTCATTTCGCGAGTGATCGCGCGGCGGGCCGCCTCGATCTCACGCGCGGTGACGCGGTTCGGCTCAAGCGCCTTCAGCCCGAAACCGCCGAAATCCAGATTGGTGCCACCCTTGGCGGCACCATGGATACGGCCCTTGAACTGCTTGCGGAACTTTGTGCGCTTTGGCTGCAGCATCGTTCTAACTCCAAATTCTCAACTGTCTCAGGCGTTTTCGCGACGGCGACCGCGTTCGCGCTCACCACCACCGCCATGGGCATGATCGCCCTCGGTGGCGCGGCGCTCCGAAGCCATCGGGTCGTGCTCGAGGATTTCGCCCTTGAACACCCAGACCTTGACGCCGCAGATGCCGTAGGCGGTGTGTGCTTCGGCCGTGCCGTAGTCGACGTCGGCGCGCAGCGTATGCAGCGGCACGCGACCTTCGCGGTACCATTCCATGCGCGCGATCTCGGCGCCGCCGAGACGGCCGGCGCAGTTGATGCGGATGCCTTCGGCACCGAGGCGCATCGCAGACTGCACGGCGCGCTTCATGGCGCGGCGGAACGCGATGCGGCGCTCGAGTTGCTGGGCGATCGACTGGGCGACCAGCGTGGCGTCGATCTCGGGCTTACGCACTTCGACGATGTTCAAATGCGTCTCGGACTTCGTCATCTCCATCAGCTTCTTGCGAAGCTTCTCGATGTCGGCGCCCTTCTTGCCGATGATCAGGCCCGGACGCGCCGCATGGATGGTGACGCGGCACTTCTTGTGCGGGCGCTCGATCACGACCTTCGAAATCGCAGCCTGCTTGAGTTCCTTCTCAAGATACTTGCGGATCTTGATGTCCTCATGCAGCAGCTTGCCGTACTCGCCGGTGTTGGCGAACCAGCGCGAATCCCAGGTGCGATTGATGCCAAGACGCAGACCGATCGGATTGATTTTCTGGCCCATTATGCGGCCTCCACTTTTTCTTCGACTTCACGAACGACGATCGTGAGGTGCGAGAACGGCTTCTCGATACGGCTGGCGCGGCCACGGCCACGGGCATGGAACCGCTTCATGACGATCGACTTGCCGACATAGGCTTCCGCCACGATCAGCGCATCGACGTCGAGGTCGTGGTTGTTTTCCGCGTTGGCGATCGCCGATTCCAGCGTCTTCTTGACCGTGCCGGAAATCCGCTTGGCCGAGAATTCGAGATCGGAAAGCGCTGTCGCGACCTTCTTGCCGCGGATCAGCGCGGCAACCAGGTTCAGCTTCTGCGGGCTGATACGGATCGTGCGCAACACGGCGCGCGCTTCGTTATCAGCAAGCCTGCGCGGAGCTTTGGCCTTGCCCATGATTATTTCCTCTTCGCCTTCTTATCCGCGCCATGACCGTAATAGGTCCGGGTCGGAGCGAATTCACCGAACTTGTGGCCGACCATGTCCTCGTTCACCGAAACGGGAACGTGCTTCTGGCCGTTGTAGACACCGAAGGTGAAGCCGACGAACTGCGGCAGGATGGTGGAGCGACGGCTCCACATCTTGATCACCTCATTGCGACCACCTTCACGAACCTTGTCCACCTTCTTGAGAAGGTAGCCGTCGATGAAGGGGCCTTTCCAAATCGAACGAGTCACTTGGCGTTACCTCTTCTTAGCTCTTGCGCTGATGGCGCGAGCGCAGGATGAACTTGTCGGTCGCCTTGTTGGACCGCGTCTTCTTGCCCTTGGTCGGCTTGCCCCAAGGCGAAACCGGATGGCGGCCACCCGAGGTGCGGCCTTCGCCGCCGCCATGCGGATGGTCGACCGGGTTCATGGTCACGCCGCGATTGTGCGGACGTTTTCCCCGCCACACCGTGCGGCCTGCCTTGCCGTCATTGATGTTGCCGTGGTCCGGGTTGGACACGGCGCCGACAGTGGCCATGCACGAGCCGTGGACGACACGCTGCTCACCCGAATTCAGGCGCAGGATCGCCATGCCCTGGTCACGGCCGACGAGTTGGGCATAACCGCCAGCCGAACGGGCAACCTGGGCGCCCTTGCCCGGCTTCAGCTCGATGTTGTGGACGATCGTGCCGACCGGCATCGAGGCCAGCGGCATCGCATTGCCCGGCTTCACGTCGACCGCTTCGCCGGCCACGATCTTGTCGCCGGCAGCAAGGCGCTGCGGGGCGATGATGTAGGACAGCTCACCATCGTCATACTTGATCAGCGCGATGAAGGCGCTGCGGTTCGGATCGTATTCGATACGCTCGACAGTGCCGACAATGTCGAACTTGCGGCGCTTGAAGTCGATGATGCGGTATGTACGCTTGTGACCGCCGCCGATGAAGCGGGCCGTGATGCGGCCGTAATTGTTACGGCCGCCCGACTTGGTCAGGCCTTCGGTCAAGCCCTTGACGGGCTTGCCCTTGTAGAGGCCCGAGCGATCGACGATGACCAACTGGCGGGTGCTCGGCGTTATCGGGTTGAATTTTTTCAGTGCCATCTTTGTTGTCCTCGCGGTCTTGCTCAGAGACCCGTCGCGACGTCGATCGACTGGCCGTCAGCCAGCGTCACGATCGCCTTCTTGACGTCGCTCTGGCGGCCGATCGTGCCGCGGAAGCGCTTGATCTTGCCCTTGCGGACAAGCGTGTTCACGGCCATCACCTTGACGCCGAACAGCGCTTCGACGGCAGCCTTGATTTCCGGCTTCGACGCCTTCTTGGCGACGTTGAATACGACCTGGTTCTGCTCGGAAGCCATGGTCGACTTTTCGGTGATCGCCGGCGAGACGATCACGTCGTAGTGACGAAGGTCGGTCATTTGAAACGCTCCTCGAGAGCCTCGACGGCGGCCTTCGAAAGGACCAGCGTGCCGCGGCGCAGAATGTCGTAGACGTTGATGCCCTGGATGGGCAGCACGTCGATGTTCGGGATGTTCGTGGCCGCCAGCTTGAAGTTCTTGTCGAGCTCGGCGCCGCCGATCAGCAGGGCGTTGGACAGGCCCAGCGTCGCGAAATTCGCGATCAGTGCCTTGGTCTTGGCCTCGGTCAGCATCAGCTCGTCGATGATGATGAGCGACGCGCTCTTGGCCTTGGCCGAGAGAGCATGCTTGAGGCCCAGCGCACGCACCTTCTTCGGCAGGTCGTGCTCGTGGCTGCGGACGACCGGACCGTGGGCCTTGCCGCCGCCGCGGAACTGCGGAGCGCGTGCCGAATGGTGACGGGCGCGGCCCGTACCCTTCTGCTTGTACATCTTGGCGCCGGTGCGGGCGATCTCGGCGCGACCCTTGGTCTTGTGCGTGCCCTGCTGCTTCTTGGCAAGCTGCCAGCGCACGACGCGCTGCAGGATGTCCTCGCGCGGATCAAGGCCGAAAATCTCCTCGGAGAGTTTCACCTTGCCGGCGTCCTTGCCGCCAATCGTTGTGATCTTGAGGTCCATTATTCCGCTCCCTCTGTGGCCGGGGCATCTACTGTGGCCGGGGCATCGTTCTTGGCGCCATCACTGGTTGCAACGGCGCGGATTGCGGCGGGCTTCGGCGCATTGGCCGGCAGCGCAACCTTGGCCGCGTCACGGACCAGGATCCAGGCGCCCTTCGAACCGGGAACCGCGCCGCGGATCAGGATCAGACCGCGATCGGCGTCGGTCGAGACGACCTCGACATTCTGCGTGGTGACGCGGGTGTCACCCATGTGGCCGGCCATATGCTTGCCCTTGAACACCTTGCCCGGGTCCTGGCGCTGGCCGGTCGAGCCGTGGGTACGGTGCGAGACCGAGTTGCCGTGGGTCGCGCGGCCACCGCCCATGTGGTGCCGCTTGATAACGCCCTGGAAACCCTTGCCGATCGTGGTTCCCGTCACATCGACCTTCTGGCCGGCGACGAAATGATCGACGGTGATCTCGGCGCCGACATCGATCATGTTGTCGGCGGAGACACGGAATTCGGCAACCTTGGCCTTCGGCTCGACGGAAGCGGTCGCAAAATGGCCGCGCATCGCCTTCGACGTGTTCTTCACCTTGGCAAGGCCAACGCCGAGCTGGACGGCGGTATAGCCGTTCTTCTCCTGCGTGCGCTGCGCCACGACCTGGCAGTTCTCCATCTGGAGAACAGTGACGGGAACATGTTCCCCGGCATCGTTGTAGATGCGGGTCATTCCCACCTTCTTTGCAATCACACCTGAACGCATCGGTTCAATTCCTTTAGAGTTCCCTGTCGGGGCTGTCGCCCCTCCACGCCTCTTGTTCCTTCAGAGTTCCGGGTCGCCCCGCCCCTCTGGTTCCTTAGAGCTTGATCTCGACGTCGACACCGGCAGCAAGATCGAGCTTCATCAAAGCGTCGACCGTCTGCGGGGTCGGATCGACGATATCGAGGAGACGCTTGTGCGTGCGCATCTCGAACTGCTCGCGGCTCTTCTTGTCGACGTGAGGCGACCGGTTGACCGTGAACTTTTCGATCCGCGTCGGCAGCGGAATGGGGCCGCGGACGTTGGCGCCGGTGCGCTTGGCCGTCGACACGATTTCCCGCGTCGAGGCGTCAAGCACCCGGTGATCGAACGCCTTCAGGCGGATGCGGATATTCTGTCCGTTCATGCGTCACTTCCTTGTTCTGGCGCGGCGCGGGCAGCGCCCGCGACAGATCGGTTTAAGTCCAAATTACTCTTTGATGGTGACGACGATGCCGGCACCGACGGTGCGGCCGCCTTCACGGATGGCGAAGCGCAGCTTCTCT
>NZ_JBVVQC010000034.1:0-70534 GCF_055811515.1 Mesorhizobium sp. WSM4841 | reverse complement strand
CCTTGAACGGCATCCCGAACCCCCTCGCGCACAATGCGCAAAACTGTTCGCGATGTCCTCGCACACCTGTTCGCGATGTCCCCAGTCCAAACACCCACAAGGGGGAGGGATGGCGCTCCAGACCATCAACGGGATTTCCACCACCCCGGCAGGCTGATAGACTCGGTCGCCTGCGGAGGAGACGGCGATGCCGATCAATCTCGACGAGTTGAAGAATGCCACCAACCTGCGCGGCCGCCGCCCGCGCAATGGCGCCACGTTCGTCGCGCCGGTCGACGGCAGGGCGCATGTGTCGGGCGAGCGCACCATGCCGCTGCTGCAGCAGACCATCCCGGCACTGCTTTCCGATACCGTCAGCAAATACGGCACGCTCGATGCCGCCGTCTTTGTCGACCAGGACAAGCGCTTCACTTGGAGCGAACTTTCAGACACGGTGGACGCGCTGGCCGCAGGCTTCCTGGCGCTTGGCCTGGCAAAAGGCGACCGCGTCGGCATCTGGTCGCCCAACCGCTGGGAATGGCTGGTGACGCAGTTCGCCACCGCGCGCATCGGCCTGATCCTGGTCAACATCAACCCGGCCTACCGGCTGACCGAGCTGGACTATGCGCTGAACAAGGTTGGCTGCCGAGCGCTGGTCACGGCCGTCAAATTCAAGAGCTCCGACTATCTCGGCATGATCGAGACGCTGGCGCCGGAGATCGCGACGGCGACACCGGGCGAGCTCAACGCGAAGAAATTGCCGGCGCTAAAAATCGTCATCCGCATGGGCGAGGAGAACTCGCCCGGCATGTTCAATTTCGCCGACGTGCTGGCGATGGCCGGGCGCGACGAGCATGACAGCCTCGACCGGATCTCCGAGGGGCTGAAGCCCGGCGACGCCATCAACATCCAGTTCACCTCAGGTACGACAGGCGCGCCAAAGGGCGCTACGCTGACCCACAACAACATCGTCAACAACGGCAATTTCGTCACCTCGGCGATCAGGGTGACCGTCGAGGACCGGTTGTGCATCCCGGTGCCGCTCTATCACTGTTTCGGCATGTCGATGGGCACGATCGGCTGCGTCACCAAGGGCGCGACCATGGTTTTCCCTGGCGAGGGCTTTGATGCCGGCGCCACGCTGAAGGCGGTGGCGGGCGAGCGCTGCACCGGCCTCTACGGCGTGCCGACCATGTTCGTCGGCATGCTCGACCATCCGGATTTCGACACCTTCGATCTCACCAGCCTGCGCACCGGCATCATGGCCGGCTCGCCGTGCCCGATCGAGGTGATGAAGAAGGTGGTGTCGCTGATGCACATGGCGGAGGTGACAATCGCCTATGGCATGACCGAGACCAGCCCGGTGTCGTTCCAGAGCAGCGTCGACGATCCGTTGGAAAAGCGCGTCTCGACGGTCGGGCGCGTCCACCCCCATGTCGAGGTCAAGGCGATCGATGCCGACGGCGCCACCGTTGCGGTCGGCGCGCCGGGCGAACTCTGCACGCGCGGCTATTCGGTGATGAAGGGCTATTGGGACGACGAGGAAAAAACCCGCGAGGCGATCGACGCCGACGGCTGGATGCACACCGGCGACCTCGCCACGATCGATGCCGAGGGCTATTGCAACATTGTCGGCCGGGTCAAGGATATGGTCATACGCGGCGGCGAGAACGTCTATCCGCGCGAGGTCGAGGAGTTTCTCTACCGCCACCCCAAGGTCAGGGAAGTGCAGGTTTTCGGCATTCCCGACCCGAAATACGGCGAGGAGCTTTGTGCGTGGATCGTGCTCAAGCCGGGCCAGATCGCCACCGAGCAGGAGATCAAGGCCTTTTGCGCCGGCCAGATCGCCCATTACAAGATCCCGCGCCACATCCGCTTCCGCACCGAATTGCCGATGACGGTGACCGGTAAGCCGCAGAAGTTTCTCATGCGCGAGGCGATGGTTGACGAACTGGGGCTGGTGACGCCGAGGACCGCCTGAAGCGGGGTGTCCGCGTCGCGCCACGCGGCCGTTACGCTCCCACGATTCCAAGGCGGGATTCGGTCACCGCGATCTGGCCAAATCAGCAATAGAATTGCCGTCAGAATGGAGTGTCCAAAAATGAAGGTCTTGTTCATTTCGAGTATGGCCATCATTGCGCCGGATCCAGCCGAGAGCCGCAAGCTCTTCATTGACGTGCTGGGCTTGCCGCTCAAGCGCCACGAGGGCGATGAGTACTACTTCAGCGAGAGCATCGGCGGCAGTAAGCATTTTGGCGTATGGCCGCTCTCGCAGGCTGCCGAAGCGTGCTTTGGCACACGCGAGTGGCCGGCGGATCGGCCGATACCGCAAGCCTGTATCGAGTTCGAAGTCGAAACCCCAGACAGCGTTGCTGCCGCCGCACAGGAGCTTCAGGAAAAAGGGTATGACCTGCTCCATGGTGCACGCACCGAGCCCTGGGGCCAGACCGTCGCCCGAGTCCTGACGATTGAAGGAGCGATCGTCGGCATGTCCTATGCACCCTGGATGCATGAGGTTTAAACTGCGCCTGCAGGCCCCCAACGACCCGATGCAATGAAGAGTTGAGCAACATGTTGCCCAGAAACTCCGTTCTCATATGAGCACCCTCGATGCGCGAGGCGATGGTTGACGAACTGGGGCTGGTGACGCCGAAGACCGCCTGAGCGGGCAACGGGCTCCCGTACGCGTTTCAAGAACAGAGGCGTTGTCTCAATGTCGGGCGACAATGACCCGGTCGAACGCGGCGTCCCCGCTGAGATCTGCGACGACGGACCCTGAGCCAGCACCAGTGACAGGCAGCGATAATGTCGTACTGCTACCCCGGAAGTGTAGGTGTGTACTCACGCCTCCTCTTTCGCGCGGCGCGCCACTCCTCGAATCGCTGCAGAATGACGAAGAAGGAAGGCACGAAGAGAATGGCGAGGCAGGTCGAGGCGATCATGCCGGAAAAGACCGTGATGCCGATCGACTTGCGCGCGCTGGCCCCAGCGCCTGTCGCCACCACCAGCGGCGCGACACCAAGGATAAACGCGAAGGACGTCATCAGGATGGGCCGGAAGCGCGCTCGTGCTGCCTCGATCGCCGCTTCGACGATCGGTCTGCCGGCGGCGCGCAACTCGCGAGCGACCTCGACTATAAGGATGGCGTTCTTGGCCGAAAGCGCAATCAGCAGGATCAGGCCGATCTGCACGTAGAGATTGTTGTCGACGCCTACGATGGTGAGGACCAGGACCGGACCCACCAGCGACAGCGGCGCGGCGAGCAAGACAGAGATCGGCGCCAGCCAGCTCTCGTACTGGCCTGCCAGCACCAGATGGACCAGCAGCAGCGCCAGGCCGAACACCAGATAGATCTGGTTACCGACGAGCTTCTCCTGGAAGGACAACGCCGTCCACTCAAAGCCGGCGCCGGGCGGCAGAGTGTCGGCCGCGACCTCCTCCATCAGCTTGATCGCGTCGCCCGACGAGAAACCTTGCGCCTGCACGCCAATGATCGATGCCGAGGGATAAAGGTTGTAGAGACTGATCAGCGACGGGCCGACGCTTGGTGTGACCGTCAGCAGCGTTCCGAGCGGAATCATGTCGCCGTTCTGGTTGCGCACAGTCAGACGGCCGATATTCTCCGGCGTCAGGCGGAATTGTGAATCGCCCTGCACGTAAATCTGGAACACCCGCCCGAACTTGTTGAACTGACTGACATAGGTCGAGCCGAGATAGCCGGCCAGCGTCTGGAAGACCTGGTCCGTGGTCAGCCCAAGGGTTTGCACCTTCTCGCGATCGAGTTCGACCGCGTATTGCGGGACGTTGGCCCGGAACGGTGCCGACACGCGCTGTATGCCCGACTGCGTCCCCGCGGTCCTGGTCACCGCCTCGACCACGCCTTGCAGCTTGGGGAGGTCAAAACTGCTGTCACGCAGTTCGACCTGCATGGTGAACCCGGCCGCGTTGCCGATGCCCTGGATCGGCGGCGGCGGCAGCACCAGCACACGTCCGTCATCCATGTCGGACAGACCTTTGTTGAGCGTCGCATATAGCGACGCAAGATCCTCGCTCTTGCCGCGCAGCTTCCAGTCCTTGAGGATGATGTAGGCAACGCCGGCGTTCGCCAGCGTCGAGTTATTGTCGAGTGCCGAGATGCCGGCGATGGTCACGACCTGATCGACGCCAGGCGTGGCCTTGGCGATCTTCGAAACCTGTTGCAGCGTCTCCTGCGTACGGCCCAGTGCCGCGCCATCGGGCAGCTGAACCGCGGCGAGCAGGTAACCCTGATCCTCGATTGGAATGAAGCCGGTGGCCACGCGCGATATGCCATAGCCCGCCGCACCGATGATCAGCAGCGCAATGACGCCCATCACCGCACTGTGACGCACCATGGAGCCGATCAGGCCGGCATAACGGTTCTCCATGCGCTGGTAGATCGTGTTGAAGCCGCGGAAGAAGACATTGCGCTGGTCCGGCGGCACCGGACGCCTCAGCCAGGTCGCGCACTGCGTCGGCTTGAGCGTGGCCGCGTTGATGGCGCTGATTATGGCAGTTGCCGCAATCACAAGTGCGAATTGCGCGTACATTTGCCCCGTGAGCCCGGGCAGGAACGCAGCCGGGAGGAACACCGCCATCAGCACCAAGGTGATGCCGATGATCGGTCCGAACAGCGCGTTCATGGCGGCAATCGCCGCGTCGTGGCCCGACATGCCGCGCTCCATATTGTGAGCGGCTCCCTCGACCACGACGATGGCGTCGTCGACGACGATGCCGATGGCAAGCACGATGGCGAACAGGGTCGACAGATTCACCGAAAAGCCGAGCGCCGCCATCGCCGCGAACGCCCCGATGATCGTCACCGGAACGGTCGTTGCCGGCACCAGCATCGCCCGCCAGTCCTGCAGGAAAAGCAGGATGACGATGAGCACCAGGACGGCGGCTTCGATCAGCGTCTTGTAGACCTCGTGGATCGCCTGGCTGACGAAAATCGTGGTGTTGAAGGGGATCGAGTACGCCAGGTCTTGCGGGAACTCGCGCGACAGCTCCTTCATCCTTGTCTCGACCTTGCCGGCCACATCGAGCGCGTTGGCGCCCGGCGACAGGAAAACAGCCAGACCCGCCGCTTCCTGGCCATCGAGATTGAAGAGCTGCCCATAGGTCTGGGCGCCGAGCTCGACCCGGCCGACGTCGCGCACGCGCGTCATGTCGCCATTGGCGCCAGTCTTGACGATCACGGCGCCGAACTGATCGGGATCGTCAAGGCGGCTGGACACCTCGATCGTGTACTGGAAGGACTGGCTCCCGGGCGTCGGGGGCGCGCCAATCTGGCCTGCGGTGACCTGTTCGCTCTGCTGCCCCAGCGCCTGGACGACGTCCTGCGTGGTAAGGCCGCGCGCCTGCATCTTCTCGGGATCGAGCCAAACGCGCATGGAATACTGACCGGCGCCAAAGACATTGACATTGCCGACTCCGGGTAGCCTGGAGAGCTCATCCTTCAGCCGGATGGTGGCGTAGTTGGCGAGATAAAGGCTGTCATATTCTCCGTTCGGCGAAGTCAGCGTGACGATTTCGAGGATCGAGGTCGACTTCTTCTGAACGGTGACACCTTGCACCTGCACCGCTTGCGGCAGCGCCGCTAGGGCGGCGGACACACGGTTCTGCACACGCACTTGCGCCTGGTCGAGATCGGTGCCGATCGCGAACGTGACGGTCAGGTTATAGGTGCCATCCGATGCAGCAAATGACTGCATGTAGATCATGCCCTCGACTCCGTTAACCTGCTGCTCGATCGGCAACGCCACCGTGTCGATCACCGCACGCGCGCTCGCTCCCGGATAGCGCGTGGTCACCGAAACGGTAGGCGGCACCACGTCGGGATACTGCGCCACCGGCAGGGCAAAGAGCGAGATGACGCCTATGACGACCATGAGGATGGCGATTACGTTCGCCAGGACCGGCCGCTCGATGAAGAATTTGGAGATCATTGCGCGGCGCCGTCCGTGACGACTGCTTCCAGCTTCGTTTCTTGCGGCTCGATCTTCTGGCCGGGTACGGCCGTCAGCAGGCCGGAGACAAGGACATGGTCGTCCGCCGCGATACCCTTGGTGATCACTCGCAACGCGCCGACGAGTTGGCCGATCTCAACCGGACGCTGTTCGACGACGTCGTCCTTTCCGGCGACGAGCACGTAGCGACCCTTCTGGTCGCTACCGATCGCCCGGTCGGGAACGAGCAGCATGTTCGGCTCTACGCTCATCGGCACGCGCACACGCACGAAATAGCCAGGCAGCAGTTCCCGGCCTTCATTGGGGAGCACTGCGCGGACCGCTAGCGTGCCGGTGGCAGCGGTAACCTCTGGCGCGGCGTAGTCCAGCGTTCCCGCGTGGGGATAACCCGTCTCGGTCTGCAAGCCGACCTCGACCGGTATTTTCTTGAGATCCTGCGCGGTCGTTCCACGCTTCGCCATGGCGGCGCGAATGCGCAGCACATCCTGCTCCGAGATGTTGAAATTGACGTAGATGGGGGCGGTCTGAACGATGGTCGCCAGCGTGGTGACGCTGCCGGCGCCGACGAGCTGCCCCGTCGACACCTGGCGTAAGGTGACGATGCCCGCGAACGGCGCTTTGACCTCCGTATAGCTCAGATTGAGTTGAGCCTGTTTGACGTCGACCGCGCTCTGCTTCTGCTTGGCGATGTCGACGTCTGCTGCCGCGGCCGCCTGGTCGGCGGTCGATTGCGAGATGATTTTCTGGGACAACAGCTCCTGCTGCCGCTTTAGGTCAGCACCGGACTGCTTGGCGGCGGCATCAGATGAACCCTGCCCGGCCTCGGCTTGCTCAAGCGCCAGCTGGTAGGAATCGGGCTCGATCAGGAACAGCCGGGCGCCGGCCTTGACCTCGTCGCCGTCCTTGTAATCGATTTCCTGGATGAAGCCCGAGACGCGCGCAACCAGGGGCGTCGTGTTCACCGCCGCGGCAATGCCGGTGGCCTCGAGATAAGGGGTCACGCTCTGCTTCATCGGGAGCGCCACGTCGACCTTGGGCGGAGGTGGCGGTACGTATGTGTTTTCCTCGCTACAAGCGGACAATAGTAGTGTAACGGCGAACAAGCCTGCCGCCTGCGCGATTCTACCCGATAGGAAAAGCATTTCCCCCCTCTATATACTTCCCGGTGTATATCGCATTGTATAAAAGTGAGCTAATCTACATGTTTGAGGGGAGTTTGTCATGCGGATTGCGTTGAGCGTGCTTTTCTTGGCAACTCAGATGGCAACCACCGTGGCGCTGGCGCAGACGGCGGCCGAGCGTGAGGCCTGCCAGGCAGATTACCAGAAGTTCTGCAAGGGCGTGTTGCCGGGCGGCGGCCACGTCATCAAATGCCTGGCCGATCACATGAGCGAGCTGACGCCCGAATGTCAAAAGGTCGTCAAGGCGAACACGCCTGGATAGCACCACTGTGCCTTGCCGGGCCGCAGGTGAACATGACGTGTCGGACTGGAGCGCCGGTGGGCGAGGTCTGCGGGCGCCGGATCGTGGCCCTGCCGTCTGGTTTGGAGTTGCAAAGCTGGTCCGCTTTGCGGATTTTCCCGAACATTCCCGACGCATTTCAGGAGCGGACCTTCGCTCATCGTCCGGAACCCGGCCCCAAGCGGACAGTGACGTTAAGGTAAGCTGCCCTTTGCGACGCCCGGGCGAGACAGACGCTTCCGGGGGTGGAGAAAAGCGGTTGGCTACCTATTTCGGAAGAGCGCGGATGGGGAAACAAGGCCGAAATCCTGGCCTTAAAGCGAAAGGAACCCGCAAATGGCAAAGAATACGATTTGCCTCTGGTACGATAAGGACGCCGAGGCTGCCGCCCGCTTCTACTCCGGGATCTTTCCTGACAGCGTGGTGGGTGCTGTGCACCGTGCACCCAGTGACTACCCAGCCGGCAAAGAAGGCGACGTGTTGACGGTTGAATTCACAGTTGCGGGCCTTCCTTGTATCGGCCTCAACGGGGGTCCCGAGTTCAAGCACAACGAAGCCTTCTCGTTCCAGATCGCCACCGACGATCAGGAGGAGACCGACCGCTATTGGAATGCCATCGTCGGCAATGGCGGCCAGGAGAGCGTGTGCGGCTGGTGCAAAGACAAATGGGGGATTTCCTGGCAAATCACGCCGCGCGTGCTGACTGACGCGATGGCGGCTGGCGGCGACGAGGCAAAGCGCGCGTTTGATGCCATGATGACCATGGTGAAAATCGACGTCGCCGCGATCGAGGCGGCGCGGCGCGGTTGACGCTCCATCGCGTCCTGCGGCCAAATTGCTGCCAGAGCGTGTCAGCTCGCCACCCAGTGCGGCCGTCGCCAGCTTGCGTTGCGGCGACGATCAGTCACTTACGACTGGGTAGCGCCAAATGCGGACCTTTGTGTCCTTGGCGAGAGCGGTCATTCAGTGGCGCGATGCGTAACTGCTACTCGCCCATTGCTTGGGAAAGTCCCGGCACCTGTCCTTAAGAGAGAACCGCCCTAGTTTAGGCGATAGGACGTGCGCTGCAATTTTTGCTGGGCCGTCTTTGACTAGTCTTGTCGGACGTGGGTTTGAAAAGCCCGACACCTTTGGGAGGAACCGATGACCAAAGCAAGGATCCAGAATATGAGGTCGCGCCGCAAGTTCCTTGGCGAGGCGGCCGTGGCAGCTGCGGCGATCGTTGCCGCGCCGAGCGTCGTCAAGGCGCAGGGGCCGGTCAACATGCGCTGGCAGAGCACATGGCCTTCCAAGGATATCTTTCACGAATTCGCGCTCGATTTCGCCAAGAAGGTCAACGACATGACCGGCGGCGACCTGAAGATCGAGGTGCTGCCGGCGGGCGCCGTGGTGCCGGCCTTCGGCCTGCTCGACGCGGTGTCGCAAGGAACGCTCGACGGCGGCCACGGCGTGGTCGTCTATCACTATGGCAAACAGTCGGCGCTGGCGCTGTGGGGTTCCGGTCCGGGCTTCGCCATGGATGCCAACATGCTGCTCGCCTGGCACAAATATGGCGGCGGCAAGGAGCTGCTCGCAAAGCTCTATGAATCGATCGGCGCCAATGTCGTTTCGTTCCTCTACGGGCCGATGCCGACGCAGCCGCTCGGCTGGTTCAAGAAGCCGGTGGCGAAGGCCGAGGATCTCCAGGGCCTGAAATTCCGCACCGTCGGCATTTCCATTGACGTGTTCACCGGACTCGGTGCTGCGGTCAACGCGCTGCCGGGCGGCGAAATCGTCGCGGCATTGGATCGCGGCCTGCTCGATGCGGCCGAGTTCAACAACGCCTCGTCCGATCGGGTCCTCGGCTTCCCGGACGTCTCCAAGATCTGCATGCTGCAAAGCTATCACCAGAATGCCGAGCAGTTCGAGATCTTGTTCAACAGGGCGAAATACGACGCCATGCCTGACCAGATGAAGGCCATCATCACCAATGCGGTCGAGGCGGCCTCGCAGGACATGCACTGGAAGGCGATCGACCGCTATTCGAAAGACTATCTGGAGATGCAGACGACCGACAAGGTCAAATTCTACAAGACACCGGAAGCGATCCTCAAGCAACAGCTGGAGGTCTACGACGAGGTCGTGAAGAAGAAGGCGGCTGAAAATCCGCTGTTCCGGGAGGTCCTTGAATCGCAGATCGCCTTTGCCCAGCGGGCAACACAATGGGAACAGGACGTAGTCGTCAGCCGCCGCCTGGTCTTCGATCATTACTTCGGACCTGACGGGGCAGCAAAGAAGATCTGAAGCACAGTTCGAGCCGACAAGGCACCATCGGGGCCATGACCGACGGTGCCTTGCCTTCTTACCAACACTCTGGCCATCCGGCTGCCTCGTATGAACGTCCAGCATTTCCTGAATACAGTCGATGCAATCAGCACGTGGGTCGGCAAGGCCGCGGCGTGGCTTATCATCGGGCTGATGACGCTGGTCTGCGTCGAGGTCTTCAAGCGCTACATCCTGAACATGCCCACGGCGTGGATATTCGACGCCAGCAACATGTTCTACGGCTCGCTGTTCATGCTCGCCGGAGCCTATGCGCTGGCGCAGAATGCACATGTGCGCGGCGATTTTCTATACAGCTCGATGCGGCCCCGGACTCAAGCCGCGCTCGATCTTTTGTTGTACGTGGTTTTCTTCCTGCCGGGGATCGCGGCGCTCGTCTATGCAGGCTACGACTATGCCGCGATTTCATGGCGGATCGGGGAGCATTCGACCGTGACAGCGGAGGGTCCGCCGATCTACCATTTCAAATCGGTCATTCCGCTGGCCGGCGCCCTGGTGATGCTCCAGGGCGTGGCCGAGATCGTGCGCTGCATCGTCTGTCTCAGGGCCGGGCAATGGCCCAGCCGGCGCAAGGACGTTGCGGAGATCGACGTCGTGGAGGAACAGCTCGCGCTCAGCGAATTTGTGGATGAAGAGACGCGCAAGACCGCAATCGAGCGCGCACAAAAGATAGACGAGCAAGCGCGCCAGCGCGGAATGGGTGGAGACCTGCAGAGTTGAGCGATCCAGCCCTCGGACTCACGATGCTTATGCTCATCGTGGTCGTCATAGTCATGGGTTTCCCGACAGCCTTCACGCTGATGGGCCTTGGCATGTTTTTCGGGTTCTACGCGTTCTACAACCCGGCGGAGCACTGGATCGACAACCGCGTCTTCGATCTGATGGTCCAGCGCACCTATGGGGCAATGACCAATGACGTTCTGATCTCCATCCCGCTTTTCGTGCTCATGGGATATGTGATGGAACGCGGGGCGCTGGTCGACAAGATGTTCTACAGCATCCAGCTTTCGTTCCGACGAGTACCGGCGTCGCTGGCCATCGCTACGCTCATTGTCTGCACCTTCTGGGGCATCGCCAGTGGCCTCGTCGGCGCCGTTGTGGTTTTGATGGGGGTGATTGCCTTCAATCCGATGCTGCGAGCCGGATACGATGTGAAGCTCGCTTCCGGCGTGATCACCGCGGGCGGCACGCTGGGCATCCTGATCCCACCGTCAGTCATGATCATCGTCTATGCGGCAGTTGCAGGCCAGTCCGTCGTGAAGCTCTATGCTGCGGCGATGTTCCCCGGTTTTTTCCTCGCCTTCCTCTATCTCATCTACATTCTTGGCTGGGCGACAATCAGTCCGAAGATCGCCCCGCCGTTGCCGGAGAATCAAACAAGGGTTCCGGTGCCTGCGTGGATGCGAAGCCTTCAGACAGTTTACTCGCGCAACATGCTTGTTGGACTTCTTTCCGCCTTGTTCTCGCCGTCCAGGGCGATGGCGCTCGAGACGGAGAACGGACGCCTCACATATTGGGAGCTGTTTAAGAATTTCTGCGCTGCGCTGGTACCCCTCGCCTTGACAGCACTCACCCTCCTGCTGGTGTGGTGGTATGTCGTCATCCATCCGCAGGCATCGGCCGACGTCGAAGCTCCAGAGGGATTGGAGCAGCTCGGCGCTCCGGCCGTGGAGGAACTCGGCGCACCCGCAGTGGACGCAGGGCCGGCAACCAGCTTCTACGCCACCTTCGGCATCATCGCAGCACTCGCTGCAGTGGTGCTCGTCCGTTACTACCGGAACATGACTGCCGAACGGCTCGAGGTCGTAAAGCTCCTGGTCTCGTCGGTCATGCCGCTGGCCATACTTACTGTCGTCGTGCTCGGCGTCATCCTATTCGGAATCACGACGGCGACCGAGTCCGCGGCAGTCGGCGCCGCTGGTGCCTTTCTGCTGGCGTTACAGGCGCGAACGCTCGACTGGAAGCGCATCAAGGAAGCAGTGTTCCTGACGGCCAAGACCACAGCCATGGTTTGCTGGCTCTTTGTCGGCTCGGCGCTGTTCTCCGCCGTTTTTGCGATCCTCGGCGGCCAGGCACTTCTCGAGCAATGGGTGCTCGCGCTCGACCTGACGCCCGTGCAGTTCATGATCCTGTCGCAGGCGATCATCTTCATTCTCGGCTGGCCGCTCGAATGGACCGAGATCATCATCATCTTCGTGCCGATCTTCCTACCGATGCTGACGCACTTCGACATCGATCCGGTTCTCTGGGGCGTTCTCGTTTTCGTCAATCTGCAGGCGGCGTTCCTGTCACCTCCGGTCGCGATGTCGGCCTACTATCTCAAGGGCGTTTCGCCTCCGCATGTCACGCTCAACCAGATATTCGCCGGGATGATGCCCTACATGCTGATCGTCATCCTCTGCATGATCCTCATGTATATCTGGCCCGGCATGGCGCTCTGGCTTCCGAACTATCTTTACGGCGGCTGAGAAAGACTCTGTTCTCGGATGCCTTGGGCGACCGCGCGTTTTCGGCCGCTTCGACCCACGGGATGTCCTTTTGAACGCTAAAGCAGGATCTCGGAGATACAGGCGATCGGAAGGTCTACTTTCGGGCGATAATCGACGCGAGCGAATGACGGCTTAGATCATGGGCTCGGCCGACGACGAACGAGCTTCGGCAATAGGCTCATAGCAGAGTTTCCATTGGATCGTACGACGCGCCTCACGCCGCCAGCACCGCCTCATCCAGTCCGCGGACGATCTTGGCCAGCTCAACATACTCGTCGTGCCGGACCTTGTTGCGCCGCCAGGCGAGGCGAGCGCTGCGGCATCGGTTCCTGGAACGGCGCGATCTTCAGATCGCGCATGTTGGCAAAGGCTAAACCGCCGGTCCTTCGAGCCCGCTTCTCTCGTGCGATTCCCACAGGAACCAGCCGAGGACGGTACCGAAGAAGAATGTGTGGGCAACGAACTGCACGACCGGGCTTGCTTGCAGGAACCAGGGGAATGCGATCGGCGCGATCACATAGAAATTGACGAGCCACAAGGCGAGGCCAAAGACGCTGCCGAGACCAATGAAGGCTGCTCTCCCTCGCAGCATTGCGGCAATCTCCCCGAACACGATCCCATAGGCGATGGCCAGGATCAAATGCACGATCACGCCGGCGATGCTGGCCGTCAGGAGCGGGTAGCCGGGATCGAGAGCTTCCGGTCCAAGTGCGATGGCGCCGATCATGCGCAGGGGCATGAAGAACGCTTCCGCCCCCATCATGAACGCACTCGCCGTCATTTCGAACGCCGCAAAGACGATGCCTGCGACAATGCCCGCAACGGCCCCCTGCTGGAGTCCCCATCGGATGTCGCGCGGCGTCACTGGCGTATGGATGTAATCACGGTAAGCCATCATACTGCTCCCTGTTCTGGACGCAGACTTCTCCGCAAAATCAATGCCGTAGACGCGTCGACGGTTCCGGGCGTTCGGTACAATTCACGGTGATTTGATTGAAGTTGATGTTTCCCAGGCCGAACGGACGGGGAATGATACGTCCCCGTAGCGTACACTGACTGCGCTCCCTAACTCTCTCCGCACCCGTTGCACGCTCCACCTGGAATGCCTGAGATCCCGAACGCCATCCTTCAGGAGGTGGGGCTGCTTTCGTCCCCTTGGCGTATTCCTGACTCTCAGTGCGATGATTTGAACATTTGCTTTGGGTCATAGCAGACTTTCCATTGGATGGTGCGACGCGCCTCACGCCGCCAGCACCGCCGCATCCAGCCCACGAATAATCTTCGCCAGTTCCACACATTCGTCGTGCCGGGCCTTGTTGCGTCGCCAGGCGAGGCAGATCGTGCGCTGCGGCATCGGCTCCTGGAACGGCACGATCTTCAGATCGCGCATGGCGCTGGCCGGTCCTGCGGCCATTTCCGGGATGAGCGTGACGCCGAGCCCGTGCGCCACCATCTGCAGCAGCGTCGTCAGGCTGGTCGCGCCATAGCTTGCCATTGCCACCGGCCGCACGCTGCCGCAGACGGCAAGCGCCTGTTCGCGCAGGCAATGGCCTTCCTCAAGCAGCATCAGCCTTTCCAATGCCGGGCTTTCCGGCGGAACCGGCGGCGAGGCGAAGGCGGGGTCGCCGGCCGGTACGGCAAGGAAGAACCGGTCGGAGAAAAGCGGCTCGGTGATCAGCCCGGGCTGTTCGAGGGGAAGGGCCGCGATGAAGGCGTCGAGTTTTCCCAGGGCGGTGTCCTCGACCAGCGACGCGGTCACCGCTTCGCGCAGTTCGAGCTGCAAGGCCGGGAAATGCCGTTTCAGCTCCGGCAGCACATGCGGCAGCAGATAGGGCGCCACCGTCGGGATGATGCCGAGCCGGAAGCGCCCTTCCATGGCGGGGCGGCCACGCCGGGCCGTGGTCTCGATTTCGCGGATGTCGGCAAGAATGCGCTCGATGCGCGGCAGCATGGCCAATGCCTCGTCGGTCATCCGCACCGATTTGCCGCCGCGCTCGAACAACCGGCAGTTGAGCCGTAGCTCCATCTCGGCGATCTGTGAGGACAGCGCCGGCTGGCTGACGCCGGCCAGCTTCGCGGCGCGGCCGAAATGCAGCGTCTGCGCCAGCGCCTCGAAATATTGCATCTGCCGGACGGTGAGACCAATCATAAGGAAAACCTATCGCAATAAACAGGAAAGGCAATTTGTTTTTATCGGCAATGCGGCCTAGTCTGGAACCATTCCAAAATGGCGTGGCTCAAGGCCCGTCCGGAAAATCAACAAACCCCGGAAAATCAACAAATCCCGGAAAACGACAAATCGGAGAGAACGATGGACGCAAAGACCGATGACACCAGCGCGGGAAAATGCCCGGTCGTGCACACGACTATCGCCAGGGCCAACCGTGACTGGTGGCCGAACCAGCTGAATGTGCAGGTACTCCACCAGCAATCCGCACTGTCCGATCCAATGGGCGAGGCGTTCGACTACGCCAAGGAATTCGAGAGTCTCGACCTGAACGCCGTGATCAAGGACCTGCATGCCCTGATGACGGACTCGCAGGAGTGGTGGCCGGCCGACTTTGGCCATTACGGGCCGCTGTTCATCCGCATGGCCTGGCACAGCGCCGGCACGTACCGCATCGGCGACGGCCGCGGCGGCGCCGGAGCCGGCCAGCAGCGCTTCGCGCCGCTCAACAGCTGGCCGGACAACGTCAACCTCGACAAGGCCCGCCGGCTGCTGTGGCCGATCAAGCAGAAATACGGCCGCAAGATCTCCTGGGCCGACCTGATGATTCTCACCGGCAACGTCGCCCTGGAATCGATGGGCTTCAAGACCTTCGGTTTTGCCGGCGGGCGCGCCGATGTCTGGGAGCCCGAACAGGACATCTACTGGGGCCCGGAAGGCAAGTGGCTGGCCGACGAGCGCTACAGCGGCGACCGCGATCTCCAGAACCCTCTCGCCGCCGTGCAGATGGGCCTGATCTACGTCAATCCGGAAGGGCCGAACGGCAACCCGGATCCGTTGGCCGCGGCGCGCGACATTCGCGAGACCTTCGCGCGTATGGCAATGAGCGACGAAGAGACCGTCGCACTCATCGCCGGCGGCCACACCTTCGGCAAGACCCACGGCGCCGGCGATGCGACGCTGGTGGGCCCGGAGCCGGAGGCCGCCGGCATTGAAGAGCAGGGCCTCGGCTGGGCGAGCACGTTTGGCAGCGGCAAAGGCGGTGACGCGATCGGCAGCGGCCTGGAAGTGACCTGGACGACGACGCCGACCAAGTGGGGCAACAACTTCTTCGACAATTTGTTCGGCTTCGAATGGGAGCTGACCAAGAGCCCGGCCGGGGCGCACCAGTGGACGCCGAAGGGCGGCGCCGGCGCCGGCACGGTGCCGGATGCGCACGATGCAGCCAAGCGTCACGCGCCATCGATGCTGACCACCGACCTCGCTTTGCGGTTCGATCCTGCCTACGAAAAGATATCGCGGCGCTTCCATCAGAATCCGGACCAGTTCGCCGATGCCTTCGCCCGCGCGTGGTACAAACTGACCCACCGCGACATGGGCCCGATCGTGCGCTATCTCGGCCCGCTCGTTCCCAAGGAAGAGCTGCCGTGGCAGGATCCTATCCCTGCCGTCGATCATGTTCTGGTCGATGAGCTGGATGTGGCCGCCCTGAAGGCGAAGATCCTCGCCTCCGGCCTTTCGGTGCCGCAGCTGGTGTCGACGGCCTGGGCGTCCGCCTCGACGTTCCGTGGCTCCGACAAGCGCGGTGGCGCCAACGGCGCGCGCATTCGCCTGGCGCCGCAGAAGGATTGGGACGTCAACCAGCCGGCTCAGCTGGCCAAGGTCCTGGAGAAACTCGAAGCGATCCAGAAGGAGTTCAATACTTCGCAGTCCGGCGACAAGAAAGTCTCGCTTGCCGACCTGATCGTCATTGGGGGCGGCGCCGCAATCGAAAAGGCCGCGAAGGACGCCGGCAACGACGTGAAGGTTCCGTTCACGCCGGGTCGCATGGATGCCTCGCAGGAGCAGACCGACGTCGACTCTTTCGCCCCGCTCGAACCGACCGCCGACGGTTTCCGCAACTATCTCAGCGGCAGGCAGCGTTTGTCGCCCGAGGAGGCGCTGGTCGATCGGGCGCAATTGCTGACGCTGACGGCGCCGGAGATGACGGTCCTCGTCGGCGGCCTGCGTGTGCTCGGCGCAAATACCGACCAGTCAACGCACGGCGTCTTCACCAAACGGCCCGAGACGCTGACGAATGACTTCTTCGTCAACCTGCTCGACATGGGCACGGTGTGGAAGTCGACATCGGACGCCAAGGATGTGTTCGAAGGACGCGACCGGGCAACAGGCGAGCTCAAGTGGAGCGGCACCCGCGTCGACCTGATCTTCGGCTCGCACTCGCAGCTGCGCGCCCTGGCGGAAGTTTATGCGACCGCGGACGCCAAGGAGAAATTCGCCAACGACTTCGTGGCGGCGTGGAACAAGGTGATGAACGCCGATCGCTTCGAACTCGCCTGATCCAGGAGCATGATCCCGAAAAGTGGAATCCGGTTTTCGGAAAAGATCATGCTCAATAGAAAGACAGAGCCCCATCCCGATTCCATCGGGATGGGGCTCTAGCGCCAAGGCGCTCTGGCAACAAAAAGGCGCGGGCTTGGCCCCGCGCCTTTTTGTATTGGGGTTTCCTTCGGCCGTCAGTCCTTCTCGAAAATGCGTGTCTTGGCAACCACGCGGCGCCCCCCTCTCCCCGTTGTTCACGGGGAGAGGGTAAGGGTGAGGGGCAGCGCAAACCTGAAGCGATTGCCCTCTGCCTCCAAGGCTCTCCCCGCTTGTGTGCGCCAGTCGCGCGCTTTAGAGCAGGGCCGGAATTAATTTGCTGAGTAACGGAAGACAAAGATGAGACTGGGCGGACGGCTGGCGGCGGCCATCGAAGTGCTGGAGGATATCGGCCGGCGGCACCGGCCGGTGGCCGATGCGCTGAAGGATTGGGGCCTGTCGCACCGCTTCGCCGGCGGCGGCGATCGGGCCGCAATCGGCAACATCGTCTATGACGGGCTGCGCCGGAGGCGCTCGGCCGGCTTTTTGCTGGGCGAAGATACGCCGCGCGCCGTCGCTTTCGGCGCGCTGCTGCTCGAATGGAACCAGACAGCCCAATCTCTGAATGAAGCGCTCGATGGCGACAAATTCGCGCCGCCGCTGCTCAACGACAATGAGTTGAAGGCGGTTGCCGGCCGCCGGCTTGACGATGCACCGCCAGCGGTGCGCGCCGACATTCCCGACTGGTGCGAACCGCTTTTCGAACGGGCCTTCGGCGCCAGCTGGGTCGAAGAAGGTGCGGCGCTGGCGACCCGCCCGCCGCTCGATCTCAGGGTCAACACGCTGCGGGCCGATCGCGGCAAGGTTCTTGCCGAACTGGCCGAGGCCGGCGCCAGGGCCGCACGGATCGCACCGCACGGCATCCGCATCCCGCCGATCGCGGGCGACGGCAGGCACCCGAACGTACAGGCGGAACCGGCCTTCCAGAAAGGTTGGTTCGAGGTTCAGGACGAAGGTTCGCAGCTCGCCGCCATGCTGGCTGGCGCCGAGGCCGGAATGCAGGTCCTCGACTTTTGCGCCGGAGCCGGCGGCAAGACGCTGGCACTGTCGGCGGCGATGGACAATCGCGGCCAGGTGTTTGCCCATGATGCCGAAAAGGCGCGGCTGGCGCCGATCTTCGACCGCATCCGCCGCTCGGAAAACCGCAACGTGCAAATCGTCACCAAGCCGGCGGAACTCAGCACCCTCTCGGGCCACATGGACATCGTCCTGGTCGATGCGCCCTGCACCGGCAGCGGCACCTGGCGGCGCCGGCCCGATGCCAAATGGCGGCTGACGCAGAAGCAGCTCGATGCGCGCAAGGGCGAGCAATCGGCGATCCTCGACGCGGCCAAAGCCTTCGTCAAACCCGGCGGGCTGCTGGTCTACATCACCTGCTCGGTGTTCGACGAGGAGAATGGCGAGCAGGTCGCAGCCTTCCTGGATCGTGACAGCGGCTTTGCCCCGGTCGATCACCGCCAGCTCTGGGACAGCCGCTTTCCGGGCCACGAGACGGCCGCGCGTATCGGCGCAGCAGGCGGCATTTCGCTGTCGCCGGCGCTGAGCGGTACCGATGGGTTTTATGTCTGCGCACTGCGCAAGAGCGGCTGAACGTTGCCGACGGACCTGATTGCTGCAGTGCAGCAATAGCGATTGCCTGCCGCTCGTTCCTCTGCAATAAGCTTTTCTGACAGGAGCGTGACAAGCTATGGCAGCAGAGATCGTACCCGCCCCCAACTATGAGGATCGCGTCAGAACGTCCTTCGCGCGCCAGAACGCCATGACCACCATCGGCGCCGAGCTGACGCTGGTGACGCCCGGCATCATCGAGATCGAGATGCCCTATTCGGCGGCGCTGACCCAGCAGCATGGCTTTCTTCATGCCGGCGTCATTTCGACGGCGCTGGACTCAGCCTGCGGATATGCGGCGTTCTCGCTGATGCCGGAAAGCTCCAGTGTGCTAACCATCGAGTTCAAGGTCAATCTGCTGGCCCCGGGCCGGGGCGAGCGCTTCCTGTTCCGCGGCTCGGTGACCAAGCCCGGCCGCACCATCATCGTCGCCGACGGCCAGGCCTATGCCTTCGCCGTCGACGGCGAGGCCAAGCTGATCGCCACCATGACCGGAACGATGATGACGGTGGTCGGTCGCGATGGCATTGAAGGCTGATCCGATGCGCAAGGCCGTCAGAATTGCGGGTAGGGACGTCCTCTTCGTGATGGCGGCGCAGGCCGAATACGGCCCGCATCTGCAGCGGCTGTTCACGCCTGTCATGACCGGCGTCGGGCCGGTCGAGGCCGGCGTCAGGCTGGGCGCGGAACTGTCATGGCTGAAGACTGAAAAGGCGCTGCCGGACCTCGTCGTCTCGCTCGGTTCGGCCGGCAGCCGGACACTGGAACAGACGGAAATCTACCAGGCCGTTTCGGTCGCCTACCGCGACATCGATGCCTCGCCTCTGGGCTTCGAGAAGGGGGCGACGCCGTTTCTCGACCTGCCGGTGACCGTGCCGCTGCCGTTCAGGATTCCAGGCATAGGAGAGGCGACGCTGTCGACCGGCGCGGCGATCATTTCCGGCAGCGCCTATGATGCGATTACCGAGGACATGGTCGATATGGAGACCTTCGCCTGCCTGCGAGCCTGCCAACTGTTCGGCGTGCCGCTCGTCGGCCTGCGCGGCATTTCCGACGGGGCTGCCGATCTCAGGCATGTCGGCGACTGGAAGGAGTATCTCCATGTCATCGACGAGAAGCTGGCGGATGCGGTGACACGGCTGGAACAGGCGATCGGCTCCGGTGCACTGCAGTTTGGACCATCGCATGACGCGGAAACGGAGTGAGAGAGACGCCTTCGCAACCCATTGCGCCGACTCGTTTCTTTCTCTAAACGCTCGCCATGAAGATAGCCAATCACCCCGACACCGTCCTGATTGTCGATTTCGGCAGCCAGTTCACGCAGCTCATCGCACGCCGTATCCGCGAGGCCGGCGTGTTTTCCGAGATCGTTCCGTTCCAGTCGGCCGAAGCGGCGTTCAAGCGCATCAAGCCGAAGGCGGTGATCCTCTCCGGCGGCCCGGCCTCGACCGGCGACATCGGCAGCCCGCGCGCGCCGCAGATCGTCTTTGACGCCGGTGTGCCGGTGCTCGGCATCTGCTATGGCCAGATGGCCATGTGCGTGCAGATGGGCGGCATCGCCGAAAGCTCCGACCATCGCGAATTCGGCCGCGCCTTCGTCGAGATCCAGAAGGACAGCCCGCTGTTCGAGGGCCTGTGGGCGCCCGGCCAGCGCCACCAGGTGTGGATGAGCCACGGCGACCGCGTCATCTCCCTGCCCAAGGGGTTCGAGGTGTTCGGAAAATCGGAAGGCTCGCCCTTCGCCATCTTCGGCAATGTCGAGCGCAAGATGTACGGCATCATGTTCCACCCCGAAGTGGTGCACACGCCGGACGGCGCCAGGCTGCTGCAGAACTTCGTCCACAAGATCGCCGGCATCGAAGGCGACTGGACGATGCACGCCTACCGCGAACACGCGGTCGAGACGATCCGCAAGCAGGTCGGCAAGGGCAAGGTCATCTGCGCGCTTTCGGGCGGCGTCGATTCGTCGGTCGCCGCACTGCTGATCCACGAGGCGGTCGGCGATCAACTCACCTGCATCCTTGTCGACCACGGTTTGATGCGCAAGGACGAGGCATCAGGCGTGGTAGAGATGTTTCGCCAGCACTACAATCTGCCGCTCATCCTGGTCGACGCTTCTGACCGTTTTATCGGCGCGCTCGAGGGCGAAACGGACCCGGAAAAGAAGCGCAAGACCATCGGCCGGCTGTTCATCGAGGTGTTCGAGGAAGAGGCCGAGAAGCTCGGCGGCGCCGACTTCCTGGCGCAGGGCACGCTCTATCCCGACGTCATCGAAAGCGTCTCCTTCACCGGCGGTCCGTCGGTTACCATCAAGTCGCACCACAATGTCGGCGGCCTGCCCGAGCGCATGAACATGCAGCTGGTCGAGCCGCTGCGCGAACTGTTCAAGGACGAGGTGAGGGCGCTCGGCAAGGAACTCGGCCTGCCCGACAGCTTCATTGGCCGGCATCCGTTTCCCGGCCCCGGTCTCGCCATCCGCTGCCCGGGCGGCATCTCTCGCGAAAAGCTGGAGATCCTGCGCGAGGCCGATGCCATCTATCTCGACGAGATCCGCAAGGCCGGCCTCTACGACGCCATCTGGCAGGCCTTCGCCGTGCTGCTGCCGGTGCAGACCGTTGGCGTGATGGGCGATGGCCGCACCTATGAATTCGTCTGCGCGCTGCGCGCCGTCACCTCGGTCGACGGCATGACGGCGGATTTCTACCACTACGACATGGCGTTCCTCGGCGCCGCCGCCACCCGCATCATCAACGAGGTGCGCGGCATCAACCGCGTCGTCTACGACGTGACGAGCAAGCCGCCGGGCACAATCGAGTGGGAATAAAGTTCGGTCGTTCGCCAGCATTTGCTGACTATCGGCGCCAGACACTTAACTCACTGAACTAGAATTGTTTTCCTCTCATTTCCTATCGCT
The DNA here is from genome assembly GCF_055811515.1 of Mesorhizobium sp. WSM4841. NCBI lineage: Bacteria > Pseudomonadati > Pseudomonadota > Alphaproteobacteria > Hyphomicrobiales > Phyllobacteriaceae > Mesorhizobium > Mesorhizobium sp. WSM4841. The sequence goes on along the minus strand of NZ_JBVVQC010000034.1, from coordinate 49,189 downwards.
AACTATCGCCCGCAAGCGGGATCATTTGGCGATAGACCTGACGGTATCCCATTCCTCTTCATTCCCGCTCGAAGCTAATACCGTCACCACCTTATTTCCTAGAGAGTTAGGTAATCTCTAGGTAAGCCATTGAATCTCAAACGATATGGTCATGCCTTGACGGTAAAAACGATGACGGTAAAATCTGGCGCTGGATATGCGGCCACGCGCTTGGATTGTCCTCGCCATGCTCACCGACATTGCGCTTAAAAAGCTGAAACCAAAAGACAAATTATACAAGGTCGCTGATCGTGACGGTATGTACGCCACGGTGTCCACGGCCGGGCAGATCTCGTTCCGATACGACTACCGAATGAATGGAAGGCGAGAGACAGTCACGCTGGGCCGCTATGGTGAGGGTGGCATCTCGCTAGCAGAGGCGCGCGACCGCTGCATTGCCGCTCGAAAAATGGTGGCAGCCGGACAATCGCCGGCGCATGAAAAGCAGCGTGAAAAGCGGCGCCTGTCTGCAATGGCCACCTTCGGCGATGCCGGCGGGGGCTGGTTTAAGGAGGCCAAGATGGCGAATAGCACGCGCTCAATGCGCAAAGCCATCTTCGATCGAGACATCTTGCCGGTTTGGGACAAAAGGCTCCTCACAGAAATAACAGCTGACGACTTGCGGGCGCTCTGCGCAAAGGTGCGCGACCGCGGCGCGCCGGCAACAGCCATTCATGTCCGGGACATTGTTAAGCAGATCTATGGTCATGCCATTCTGCACGGCGAGAAGATTCCCAATCCAGCGGACGAAGTAGGACCGGCCTCGATTGCCACGTTCGAGGCAAAAGACCGAGCATTGTCCCCCGCAGAAGTCCGAATCATGCTGAACGAGTTGGAAAATGTGCCAACGTTGCCGACGATACGGCTCGGCCTAAAGCTGATCCTGCTCACGATGGTTCGGAAGGGTGAGCTGCTGGACGCGACGTGGGACGAGGTCGATTTTGAGAACGCTGTTTGGAGCATTCCCAAAGAGCGAATGAAACGGAAAAAGCCGCATAACGTCTACCTGTCCCGCCAATCCCTCGATATCCTGATTGCGCTCAAGACTTGCGCAGCGAACTCGCGATACGTGCTGCCATCTCGCTATGACGCCGACGAACCCATGTCGCGCGCCACCTTCAATCGGGTCACCATGGCCATTGTCGACCGCGCAAAAAAACAAGAATTGCCGCTTGCGCCCTTCACAGTGCACGACCTACGGCGGACCGGCTCGACACTCCTAAATGAGATCGGATTCAATCGCGACTGGATCGAAAAATGCCTTGCCCACGAAGACAGCCGTACCTCGCGCGGTGTTTATAACAAGGCTGAATATGAGCCGCAGCGTCGTCATATGCTGCAGGAATGGGCGGACATGGTTGAGGCATGGGCGGCGGGCAAGAAGCACACGCCCGTACTCCAGCCGGCTGCCGGGGCGGCGATCATCCTCGATCCGATTTGACAGGTCTCGTCTTCCGCGACCGCACGTCTGGACCTGGGGCAATTTCGATCGCGCCGGCAGACGGTCCGTTTCGCCTTGCCTGAACCCAGGCTTCGACCTCCGCCAGATCCCAAACAACACAGCGGGGGGTCAGATTGAAGCGTCGTGGGAACTCGCCACGCTGTTCCATCTCATAAATGGTCGTGTCCGATAAGGGGACGATTTCTCGCAGCTGCGACCGGCGAACAGTTCGCACTGCCAGACGCGACCCGATGTGTGGCAGAACCGGAAGTGGATCCGGCTGCCCAATTGCGAGGTCCTTGAATTTATCAAACTCGGAAGACTGCTGCCGTTTGACCATTTGCGTGACCGGATGGGTTGCCTTGCTGGCCGACAATCGCGCAATTTTTCGAAGTTTCGTACAGCCCTCAATTGCGACCACGTATCCTCGCCTACTGACGTGAAGACTCAAGGGCATTCCACTGCGGATTATGTCAGGACCGCACCACCAATGGAATCCATCGAGCAGGCGCTGCCTAAGATCCGACAGGCGATCCTCGCTGCCGGCTTGTCGAGGCCCGAATATCTCAAGCTGCGCGCTGACAATGACCTTGCGCCAATTGACGCGTTAAATCGGCCGGCGGGGCTAGATCGCAGCGGAGGGGAAGCGCCGCGAGATCACGCTCACAGCCGCGAGAACGCGAAGCGCCGCCGGCTTCACAGTTACGCCGTCGCCGATCTCACCAACAATAATGAGAGATGCCGACATGAACAGCGAGACTTGGTCTTTGCTTCAACGGCAGCAGGCTCGGCGGTCGCAACGGCTACCTTGTCAAATACTGCGACGAGAAACACTGCATCGCGGGTTGTTTGCGGAATCGGACCGAGTGTTGGAAAATGAAAGTTGGGGGCAGTGCTCTCCGGCAGTTGATTGCGGACGCATCACAGTGCGTGTTACGCCAACTCAACCGCGCGGGGAAACCAATGGCAAAGAAACCCAATGAGACTACGAGCAAGAAAGTTGCTTCTACGGCATCCAAGTTGCTTCGTTCTAAGAGCTCCTCAAAGGCAGTCAAATCGGTCGCGGGATCCGCTCTTACGCAAAGGCTGAAAAAGAAGAAATAGCGCCGGTTTGACAGACATGAAGCAGTTCTTTGGATTCATTCAGAAATGACAGTCGATTTGTAGGCTTCGACGGGCCGGATTTGACCTCTACAACCTCAGAACTTTTGACGGCTCTGCAAGACCTGGAGGACTTGCCGGAGGCGGACAAGGGGCCACTCGAACAGATACGGATAAGCTATTTTCGGGAAGCGCTGAGGCTGCGCGAGGCAGACGAAAAGAGGTGCAGGGGATTGCAGGGGTTGTTTCGGCTTCCCCATGAATTTTTGCACTGACACTTTCCCGCGTCGCGGCCATGACCAGGGACCGTTTAAACGAAAGGTGACAAGCAGCCATCAAGACGCGCGCCGACCACCATGGCGCCCACGAGTGCCGGCAGCAGGCCGAACGTTCGCCAGCCGAGCGGTAGCGACGGCGCTACTTCCTGCGGTGCAACTTACTCGCGAATATCGAGGCGATTGTACAACTTCGGATTTCCAGATTTCCCGGATTTGCTACATCTAAACGCGGGAATTTAGCAGTACGGACGTATATGTACGTGGCCATATTGCGAAATTCTTAGACATGGCTGAAATCGATCCGGGAAATCCGGAAATCCGGAAGCAAAGCAGGTTCCTTTTCGTCCTGCTACCTTTCTTCAATACCGCCTGTCCGGTTCTTTTGACTCTCGTCGGGATTGAGCGCCGAATGCCAGTATATTAGTGAGGGTGAAATGAGATATTTGACTTTGGTTCTTAGTGTTCTTTTTGGCGCCTATAGTGTTTCCCCGGCATTGAGCCATGGTGGCGGAACAGACTCAAATGGCTGCCACACAAACCACAAAACTGGCGAGTATCACTGCCATTAGGCAAATCCTGTCATGATGAAGCGTGTTGCGCTCACGATCGGATTCATTTTGGGCACGTCCGATGCCTATGCTTGGGACGGGACGGATACGATGACCGGCGAGACGGTTGAGATTGGCAAGGGTAATTTTATTAGAACGGGCAGGGACATCGAGATATTTGACGGTGGTGCTGGCGAACTTCGAGACGTAACCGTTGAAAGCATTCGGCGGTACGGATCAACAGTTGAAGTCGAGGTCTACGACAACGAAAGCGGCGAGTACCGGACTCTTGAAATGGAAGACGACTGACTCGCTATTTAATTGCACTCGCGCAGTGGGCCGCGCTCGTGAAGCGACACCATCACACGGCCTACGCCATGGTAAAGGCCCGAGCAAGCCTGGACTCTGGCCCGCAATGGAAGCATTCTCTATTCCGGGAGAAGGGGCGTGGGCAAAGGCTACCGATATCAGGGTGCCGATCAGGGTAACCGGTGGCGAAGACGCGCCGGCCGTAGAATGCCGTCACGGCGGCTGCCGCGACCGCTCTTAGGGCTGATCTTCCTCGGCGTCGGCACGCTTGCCGCCGCAGTCACCCAATTCGCGATCCAGAGCACCGCCGGCCAACAGAGCACCGCAGGCCTCCAGAGCACGATAACAAATTGGACAGAACCGCTGCCTAGGCCGATGCAAGGCCGGGCATCTATCATCGACGGCGACACCGTCGAGATTGCTGGCCAGCGCATCCGCTTCAATGGCATCGACGCACCGGAAAGCCGGCAATATTGCAGCGACGCCAAGGGCTTTGACTACCCATGCGGGCGCCGCGCTGCCCAAGCCTTGGACAAGTTCCTGGCAGCTTCGCGACCGCTGCATTGCAGGTTTGTCGATCGTGATCGGCACGGGCGTCTTGTCGGTAACTGCGATCGCGCCGACGGCCGAAGCGTTCAGAAATGGCTCGTTGAACAAGGCCTCGCTCTAGATTGGCCTCGCTATTCGAACGGCGCATTTGCCGCCGAGCAAGTCTCAGCCAAGGCCGCGCATCGCGGAGTTTGGCAGGGCCGCTTCGATCAACCATGGGACTGGCGGGATGCGAATGCCGACAAGGTCGAGACCGTCAGCGAGCAATCGACCGGCTTCGGTCTGCTCGGCTCCGGCTGCAACGTCAAAGGCAATATCAGCGTGAACTCGGGTGAGCATATTTACCATCTGCCGGGCCAAGAGTATTACGACGAGGCAGTGATCACGCCGAGCAAAGGTGAGCGCTGGTTCTGCAGCGAGGCCGAGGCGCGCGCGGCCGGCTGGCGTAAGGCAAGGCGGTAAGGGTCGACAAAAACGTCGATTTTTCACGGCGTACATACGGCCAAGACCAAAACGCCCGGCGTGCTCCCTCCGCCATATCAATCGATTTTATCCGACGCGTCACATCCGCGTGATCTAGCGGCCTCTAATGAAACCGGCTAAGGGGAAGCGCGGGTTTGGGGGAAACTTCTCGTGACTAGCCAAAAAGATGCAGAGCGTATCCGTGCCGAAATGTCGATCGCACAGGCGATTTACGATGCCATTTGCGAGATGAACGGATCTTCGTACAGGCAAGACAAAGCACCTTTGCGGTGGGACACTTCGTCAGGCCAACCATTGAGCCTAATGAGTATTGACGGCTTTTTCGAATTGCGGGAACTCGCCAGGCGCATAGCGTCCAAGATCGACACGCCTGCGCTCATCAGTCTCCAAAGCCACACCTCGCAGTCGTCAAAAAAGATTGACTTCCACTAGGTAGAAACTGCGCTCGCGCTGCGACGTGCCTCTGGTCTGAGCGCCGACAAAACCCGGCAATCGGGAAGCGCCCGCCGCACCTTTCGGCACGGCGGGCGATCACTCGTTCGCCAGGCACGGGGTGTGGGCGGGGTGGTGTGCCCGGTGCACGGATTAGAAACCTATGCTCGACGGCGGCGTGCGTCTACCAACCGGCAGTTGGAATGTTTCAACAGCTTGCCTGGTACGACCGCGGCTCGATCAAAACCATCAACGATCGGAGTTGCTATAGTGTTCCTAGCTCATCGCCACGCAAAAACCCGCCGCTACTTGATTGCGGCCCAGTGACCCAGCGGCCGATTCACTCCTCCGCTGCCGGCCTGAACTTCCGCACGATGAAGTCCAACGTCAAATGTCCGCTGCAAGTCGCCTAATCGTGTCGGCAACACAAGACGGCCTGCGGGAGGCCGCCAGCCAATAGCCGCCGCTCCGTTGCGTCGTTCACTAGATGGAACGGGGCAGAGCCGGTGGGCTGGGTAGAGCTCTACAACCGTTCGCAAGCCGTTTGCGTGCGGGGGTCACCAGCCAGCTAACTCAGGTTCCGGATCATCAGACAATGACGACGAATGATCGTTACTCTCCCCGGCCACTCGCCACACGGTGCTGTTGCTGTTGCTGTCGCGAGGCAGTTGTTCAATCCCATCGCCCGCCGATCCGCGTCCCGGCATATCGCGCTAGATACCGCCCGAAGCGCTTGGACGAAAATGCGCCGCTTCGTTCGATGAAGCCGCCTAGCGATTCCTTGAGAGGCAGGCTATCGGCGACCCGGAGAGCTATTTCCCGTGTCGTGAACGGCCCGTTTGGCAGGGCTTCGATGATCTCGGCAAGTTCGTCCTTCTCCGGGTCCGCTGCTCTCTGAGCCGCTACATCGCCCCGGCAATCAGCTAGCCCGAGCCAGATCAAGGAAGATCGTATCAGATCGCTCCAATCTTCAAACCCGCCCATGGGTGACGCTCTGTTAGCTAGGTGCGGCCGCCGACAGGTAGGCGCGCTCGACTGTCAGTGCGGCCGCAACAAGCTCGGGCCGCTTGCGCATGGCCAGGTCAATCGCGTCGAACTCGAAACGTCTTTCCTCAGGCCGCTCACACTTGGCGTCTAGCCGGATTTGGATCGTTCGCCTGTTCAAATCACCATAGACCGTGAGATCGTTTCCCGTGGCGCAGATCAGGGTGGTCGCGGGAATGCGGACGTTCTTTGATGACCCAAGCACGCGGACCTGAACCTCATCTTGCGTGAGCATCTCGCAAAGTTGGTCACTGCGCAGGATCCAGGTGACGTTGTCGATGCTCATGATCTGATCGCCAGCGAGCGCGCACGCCCCTATCCTCTTTTCAAGTTCCGCCTCGTCCGGCGTGGAGTGATGACAGCCGCCCGCCGACTCGTCGCCATCACCGCCGCGACATCGACCACAAGGCTCTTGCCCGTGCCTGCAGATGGGGCGGATACCGCGAACATAGGCGCGCTTTTCAGGCTGGGGCGCAGAACGCTGGTGATCAGCAGTGCCAGGGCAGCGGCGCGGTCGCTTTCGTTCACGAAGGGAAGCGCGGCGATCGGTTCTGACAAGACGGCAAGAGCTTCCGTAGCTTCGCGTTTAGACGGGCTTTCAGGTACATGCCGCCAGAGCCGTTCACCTACAAGGGTAGGCCAGTCTCAGCGTCATACCCCGGCTCGCTGATCACTGTTCCGTCAGGCCGGAGCGTCGGCGCGCTGATAACCGCTCTCAGTCGCGGCATGGTCCAGTTATGGCTCTTTCTCGCAAGGATCATTTTTGCCACCTCAGGCGGGCAGTCGCATGCAACGAAGTCATTGACCCGCAGATTGAACTTCATAAACAGCGCTGCTTCCGTTAGGGCCTCAGTTAGCGCGGCCTCCGTAAGGGTTGTGACGATCACCGATCCGTCAGCGCGGCTGATATTCTCGCCCTGCTTGGCAACGGTCAGGGTCTGAGAGGGAGTGCGGTGGGTGACCGGGCGAACAAGTTCGTCTGCGCGTGAGAAGATGCCAAAGTCCCGGTTTGAGCGGACGGCGATCGCTTGGTTGACTGCCCGGTGGATTTCGCCCTTCACGACATTGATCCGGGGCTTGAGGCGTGGGGGCTCAGCCTGAAGCGTGGAGATTGTCTCGACCGCGCGCGCGCTCTCAGCGGGCTCGCCTGCCGGTTTCTGTTGCGGTGGCGACCACGGCCTAGCGGTAGCCACCCGGCCAAGGCCGCCCGGATTGGCTTTTCGGTCTCGCAATCTCTGCGGTAAACCGATTATGCTGCTGACCAAAGCGACTGCCGCCATAATCGGAGACTACCCTGATGCATGAACGGAATGAAAATGCGAAGCGCGCCCGCGAAATCCTGAAGGCGTGCGAGATCGATATATGCACAGCCTTCGAGGCGCTGGATGGGCGGCAAATCGATGCGCTGCTCGCACATCTGGATCAGCATCGGTTCAGCAAGTACGGCCCTATGAGCAAACTTCGCCAACCGCCGGGCAGCGTCAATTCGCGATTGCGATCGTTTCACGGCCTGCTTCAGGGCCGCGCTGCACTCCGGCAGCCTCGAATCGCTGCATCAGTGGGTACTGAACTCAGGTCGGAGACTGAAGAGTAGCTTGGCGACCTGATCGCTTCTCTCAGCTAGCCGTCCGCAGTCGGTTAGTCCCATGTGGTCGGTGGCTACAGTGAAGAGATAGCCCGCCATCTCGCTCGCGGTGGCGCCTTCGTCCATCACTCCGCTGATCAACTCGATATCAATGGGCGTTCACGGCTCCTGCTGTAGCCACCGTTCGTCCATTCTGGCCGTATCGCCAGGTCCGTAACTTCATCCGCCAGGCATTCGTATCTCGAAGTCGCGCTTGCCTGCATGGGGATGGAGAAGCGCTCGCCATGCTCCTGAATCTGGCTAATCGTGCCGAAATAACTGCAGAACAACTGCCGCTCGGGGATGACCTGAACGGTCACCCAAGCGAGTTGCGCGTGGTAGCGCCGGGCAACACCGAGAAGGTCAGCGCCCTTCTTGCGCACGTTGTAACAGGGGTTCAGAAGCCCGCTTGCCTGAAATTTGTTGCGGGTCTTCACGCTGATCAGATACATCAGCCCGCCCCGCTCAGCATAGATGTCGCCGAATGGTTGGTTGCAAGTCTCGACGTTTACATCTTTCACCTTCACGAAGCCTGCGTGTTTGAGCAGAGCGAGCGTCTTGTTCTCTCCCCATTGGCCTAACTCCAACATCCGCTGTTTGTCGCTGAGCATAGCGCCTCCGTGCTCCCTTGTGACGGGTCAATCCAACGTAGGAACAGCTCCTCTCTTAGCTGTCCCAAAAATCGCCCAGTTCTTTTCGATGAGAGTCTAGAAGTTCGCTACGCCGTTCGACTGCTGTATTCATGGCCTCAATTCGGCGCTCAATATCCTGTTTGAGAATCAGGTCGATACTTCCAATGTCCAGAGATTCGTCTCGCTCATAGATTTGACCACCGGAACAAATTTGCGGGCGGCGTTGACAATCAAAGATGTTGCATTGAGAAAAACACCCTCCGCATCGACATCGCGTGTCTCGCGTAAGAGTCGAGTTTCTCACCGGCGAGGTAACTGTAGATTGCCTTGCTGACGCCAGCTCGCAGCCTGCTCTCCGACTGTGGCATCATTAGCAAGGTACGAAGGTTGTGCCAGGAAATAGGAACATCGAATGTGCTGCCACCATCTTCGGCTTCCGGATAAGTCACGAAAATATATGGCCTAGGTTCTTCCGGCCTCAGCTGCTGCAGATGGTAGGTGTATAGGCCGCGGATGCGATGCGCGACATTGTGATGGCGGGCATTCCTCACCGCAAGCAAGGTCGCGGTCTCCGGGGTTCCGTACCAGTCGAACGAAAACCGGTCATCATTGAGAGAACTGTCATAGACGCGATGATACGCATTCAGAGCGTTCGTCAGCCCCTGCTCGATGTTTCCAGCGGCTTCATGAGCATCGACCAAGAGAACGTCGTGAGAGCGATGCACGGCTTCAAGCAGAATACGGAGTGAATGGGCAAATCCCTCAAAGGCCTCTGTTATCATCTGTTTCCGGCCCTCTCGATGGGCAACATGGGCAACTCAGGATCGATCGCGAAGACTGCTAAGTATCATTCTGTAGTCTGACGTCTTCTCAATTCCCCCCATCAACATGTAGATTGTCGGCTCCTTGCAAATGGCGCGTCGGAAGTTTTCGGCAGTGCGCTTATCAACGTACAGCACGTCAGCGTAGGCACTGAGTGTTGCCAGATATCCATCGTTTAGGTCGCTACCTTTGCGCTTATTAGCCTTCTATCCGTGAAAACGCAGAGCGTTACCAATCACCCGGCTTGGCAGCTGATCAGGTCTAACGGAACGCTTCAAAATCTCAAACGAGATGCCCGTCTTCGGTGCGACAACGCGAAGCTGAGATCGGAAGAGCCCAAGCTGATCGATCTGCTCCATCGTTGTAGTCGGTTTGAATTCGTCCTCATCGATTCCTTGTGCTGCCAGACCTCGCAGCACCAACTCGCGAGCTGTCAACGGCATGTCTTGTGCAAAATCCAAAACCTCATGCATAAAATCACCTGCTCGTTCACTCGCGTTTGTGATCTTACTGTCACCGTGGGCTTTTCCGCAGTCAACTGCCGCTGTTGCGCGCGCAACGCTCGTTTTGTTCGTTCCGGAGATCGAATTTTGCCCGCCATGAGTTCGCCGACGGTCCTGTTTGGATCGATGAACGTAAATGGAGATATAGCGGTGATCGTGCGCGCACGGTCGGCGCTCTCTCGGGACCACTTTTGCATGATCGGTAGAAAGAGAGGGTGATCTGGGAGGAGATCGTGACCGGGCCCGGAGCGCAGAAGAAGCAATCTTGCCGCCTGTCGCACCCCGGAGACGTCGTTGCCGCTTCGGTAAGCCGTCAGAACCTCAGCTGCCATAACGTCGGCCATACTACCCAAGCCGTCGTCATCGCCGATCCTACCGATCCAAGATAAGAAGGGTATATTGCGGATGAAGCGATGAAGCGCAACCGGCGCTCAACGACCTCGTCGTCGTTGATCGCCAAAAGTTCTTCAAGATGATGCCAGCTGAACAGGATAGTGTAGCCAAGCGAAAGGAGATCCTCAGCGAAGCTGAAAGCCATACGCCGAACTGTCTGATCACTTGAGAAAGCGTCATGGATCCCTTTTTGCCCAATGGCTGCTATCCAATGCCACCAATTTGGACACGTGCATAATCTGGGTCCTTGTTCCGAAAGTCGCTCACGCCATTCAGCAAAGGCTCAGCGTAGCCATGCGATTCAAACACGGCGGCCGTCGCATCTAAGTTGGTGGCGACTCTTTTCGCCCTTGCCAGAACGTCGCATAATCCGGGCCCTTTGAGTTTGGCGGAAACATCGGCTCCTGAATCATAACCGGTACAGGCGCGGGCAACCCCGGCCCTATTATGATAGCTTCGCCGGGAGCAAGCGTGGGTACGAATAAAGCCGCGTTGCGATCAAGATCACCGCAAGCCCGTTCGACGGCCATTCGATCCTCGTCGTTGGTTAGTCGATGGACTATGAATGTTCCCAGCTGACTTAAAACGTCCGCGGGTACGTCTCTGGGCCGTTGAGTTGCCAATACGCAGGTAAGCCCATATTTGCGGCCCTCTTTGGCTATTAGGCCGAATGCCTCCAGCCGTACGCTCACGTACTCATCACCCACGGTTCGCCCAAGAAACTGATGCGCCTCGTCGAGAATCGCAATCATCGGCCGATTCCGAAATACGTCGTTTCTCGCTCTACCAAGCAAGTAACGGCCTATAACATTCATAAGAATCTCGCGGGTATTGTGCTCAAACCGAACATTCTTGAATGATATCCTGATAACGTCATCGTCATCGTCCTCAATAAACTGATCGATAATCTCGGCAAGCGAGGGTCCTTCTGCCCCAAAGAGACAGGACAATTCGGCCGAATGGACCAGCGTTCGGATTCGTGAGATCAGACTTTCACAGTGACCCATCGCCTGTTGATCGGCCTTGCCAAAATTGGCTGGGATATCAAAATCTGAGCCATAGATGCACTCCGCAGCGATCTGCTCCGGCAGGTCGTCAATCTTGAACTCGCAGTACGGGCTATGAAGTGCGCTGGAGTTTGCAGCAACAGCATTGTAAAAAGCTGCTCTTGGCCGCTGTCGCTTCGTTAGCAGCCTTCCTTCATAGATGGTCAATGTTTGTGAAACGCCACTGAGATTTGTTATCAGTTTGAGGCTTCTAATAGCCTCCCGCAGCTTTGGGCCTTGGCTCTGTCCACCTGGACGAAAAAGTGCGAAGAGGTCATCCTCGGTAGTTTTTCGGTAAGGGAAGTGGACACGTGTGGTCCCGATTTCTTCAGCGTCAAAAGCATAATGTTTAGAGATTGCGGGCAAGCCTGCGAACTCTCCGGTTGGATCAAAGAGGATAGCCTTTCCACCCTTCTCTTTTATCTGGCCGATTACAGAGGCAACCGTCCAACTTTTTCCCCCGCCTGTCGCACCAAAAATTCCACAATGTCTCCCGAAAAGACGTTCCGGCTGCAACCGGAGCATGATATCCGAACCAGCACTTAGCGTGCCCACATCAACGGTCAATTGACCATCTGTGTTTAGAGCGTTTGCGAACAACTCACCGAGCAACTGTGGATCAGCCATATACACTGCGTCGCCGATTCGGGGATGCTCCTTTAAGCCCCGGAGTAGCTTATTGGAACGCTGATTAACCGAAGCTAGAAGCTGAATCTTGCCTACTGGGTGCGTCGCTGACACCTTTCCCAATGATGGCTCGACCGTAAGGCGCTCTGCGTCTGGTATCTTTGCTTCCACGATGCGACCGAGCAACTTCACCATTTCGCAATCAACGAAGACGAAGTCACCGACAACGCCGCGAGCGAGCGATCGTCTTTCGGGCGATGCGGTCGCGTGTGGCATGTTTACTTGGACCAGTGACGCCCCGACCAAGGTAACTGTGCCAAGATATCGCTGCGGATCGACGAGACTAGCCTTGCTCATTAAAGGGTCCCGCAGTTGTGCTGGCCCGTACAGCCATCATCCGCTCCACGTGTCGTTCTCGCTCGGTTTGCGCTACCAAATCTGGAATCGCGAGCGCCAAGTCTTCGAATCGTCCGTTGATTAGAGTGATGCGGGTGTCCCCTTGGTCAGCTAGCGCAACGAAGTGATCAAAGTAGGAATTGGACGACCATCTCGGCACATCTGCCGGAATGACATCTGGATCGCTGTCCAGCGGTCCCTCAGCGATGAAAGAGAAGTCGCAGACGACAACACGAAGCCCCATGTTAGCTTCAACGGCGGCCATGATCGGCTTGGCAATGTGGTCATCATTGAAACCGAAGCCGGAGACGATCAAAGATGCGTCCGGTTCTCGAAGAGCAGTCTGGAACGCCGCCATCATATCGAGGTAAGGTGTCTCGAAGGCTTCCTGATATTTGGTGTCACGAGGGAAAATCAGAACTGGCAATCCGTCTGATTCCGATCGGCTTCGAACGATTGACGAAGGTCCGCGACGCCAATCTAGCGATCCATGCAGCTTGTAAAGGTGGAATACATTTTCGATGTAGTCTGGCGCATCTTCCGGGCTGCCTCGCCGAACGGTATCATAAGAGAAATGTGCTCGGTCATATACTTGTGGGGTGGTGTGCGAGAATCCGTCCACCACCACGAATTGCTGGCCCTGTGCCGCATACTCAAAACACAGATCGTAGTTAGTCGTAAAAACTTTTGTGCGAGGTTTTCGGATACCTCTCCGCGCAAGCTTGCGAATGACAGATCGGTGACTGGATAAGTCTGTTTCCGCGGTTACGAAATCAACCCGAGCGAGGATGGCCTTTTCGGCGTTATCTATAAAAGTTTGGACTTTTGTGCTGGTCTCGTCCGAAAAAAGTGAGACGTACAACTTGGACAGCGTTAGAAGCTTTTCAATGTTCTTTGCAATACCTGTCGCTTTTGGGATGATACCGGCTATTTCCGCCATAACGTGTGGGGTGACCATTGATGTCACGGCATCCCAAAGGTCACCCATGCTCGGGGCCGCTACAGCTCCGCTTGAGTTAATCGCACTAAAAGACGACCCCGCACCTGTCAAAACAAGTAGATTGCTTGCGTTAAGAGAAGTCGCTAGCGCAAATTCGATGTCTCGACTTGATCCAAAGAAGGCGGTTTTGCCTTCAGTATCCACGGCGTCTTCATACTTCCGCCAACCGGTGGTCGGTTTGTAAAGCCTCAGGTTGGATGCAGCAGGAGGACGACCGTTCCAAAACGCCATAGCTACTCCGATCGATTAGGTGGCCCGCCAACGATTAAAGGCTAAATGACTGCGCCGTTCTATTCCGACAGACATACATGCTGAGGTCCCCCGGTCCGCGCTGCGGACAAAGATCTTATTGAAATGCCGAAATGTGAGAGCTTCGCGCGAGGTTGCTGGATGAAAAGAAGCCCCCACATGCCTCGCGTTGGGAGCAGCTCGTGCACTCGTCCACGTACTCGTTTTTCCAATCGCTGATCGACCGTCTCGCGTACTTATGGATGGACCCGTCGAGAAGACAGAGCTGGTGATTGTAGACTGAAACGTTGATCCTAGCCGCAGCCAGATATTGCACGGCCGCCCGCAGCTCGCTGCGGTAGTCGTATGGGTCCATCCAGAGCTTATCCATGTTTGCTCTTGTGTACCCAGTGATCTCGAGACCCATGAATGTGACGTGATCGACAAAGGTCAAATTTCTGAAAATGAAATCCGATAGGTCGGCAAGACCCTCATAGGTCTGCTTGTGAACGACAACTCGAATCTCGACCTCTGCATCGACCGACTTCAGGTTCATGATCCCGCGGATGGTCTCGTCAAAAGCGCCCTTGGACTGAACCACATAATCGTGCACTTCCGGGTCCGCGGAATAGATCGGTATGCCTACCGAAAGGCGACGGTGTCCAATAGCTTGATACCGCTCGGCGAATGCTCTATCCTTAAATGTCCGACCATTGGAAAGAATATGAACTGGCGTGAATGGGAGGTGGTCACGAGCCGAGGCCAAAATATCGAAAAAGTCCTCGCCTACCAGCGTCGGCTCACCGCCGGTGATCCCAAGAAACGGTGTCGTGGCGGGCAGTAGGGGCAGCACGTCCAAGATTTCCCGAGCCAGCCAGCGATCGTCAACATCCTTTGGCGGCTGCGAGCACATTAAGCAAAGGTGGTTGCACCGTTCTGTAACAAGGAAGTAGTTTGCATTGGCTTCTGTTCGAAACAGGACACGCACAGCGTTGCGGTCCGGCACGTACCGAATGACATCTCCTTCGCTGAGATAGCCAAAATAGTCAGGCAGAACGATCAATCGTTGGCTCGGAAATAGCCGCGCGGCTTCTGACTGATGCTCTTCAAACGTAACAACCCAATGGCACTCAGGATGAAACGCCTCGCCCTTGAAAAGATACGCATCATGCTCCGGGTTCGGCGCTTGATCAGCTTGGCCCGTCACGAGCCTAAGTGCCACTCGCTGTGAAAAATCACCGACGCTTGCTGACGCAGCGAAGCCACTCAGTCGCAACATCCTAATTCGCCCAATTTAAAAAGAGTTCTCGGGCGGCAACGTCCCTCTCCATAAGGTCGATCAGCCTCTTGAAGATCGACATGTTGCGATTGCAGAAGCCCGACCGCGTTTTAAGGCCGACAAAATCGCCCTGCGTAGCTGTGTGGAATACTGGATCGGAACCGCAGAACGGTTCGTAAGCGCAGTCGGCGCACATCGGCACGGATCCTGCAAAGGACTGCTCTATTGGATCGAGGAGCGCGTCAGATCCGAAGATTTCCTCATACGTGTTCTCGTGGACATTCCCGAGCAGAAATGTCTTGTCTCCCATTTCTGCCAACATTCGTGCTTCGTCGGATGCGTAGACGCTGGCATCATAATTATAGACAACGGCGGAGATGCCGATGCCTGCTGGGCTCATCAGATCCACATACCCCGGCTCAAAGGGCGTGAGCATCTTTGTGAGGATGGTGGCAGCGTAAAATTCCTTGAAAGGAATGCCATTCCGATTCAGTTCGAGGATGTAGTTCAGCCCTTCAAAGTAAAAATCGAGCCAACGATCTACGTCGTACGCGACATAGGATTTCGTCTTGACCGCGAAACCGTATGGAGAAAGTGGCCGAAGAAATATTCCGGGGAAATCTAGCCGGACGTATTCGTCAATGATCTCGCGCACATGTGGAAGGCTGGCTTTAGTGGTCGTCATAAGCGCGCTTACACGCTCGTGGCCGAGAGCCAATCTCGCTTTGTGGATTCCAGCCACGGCCAGTTCGTAGCTGTTCTTTCCCGGGCGCGGTCGGTTGCCATTGTGAAGAGTAGCCGGACCGTCGAGCGACGTAGAAATCAGGATGCTGTGCTCGCGACAGAATTCCAAGATTTCGTCCGTAACAACGGCGAGGTTCGTCGTGATGACGAATTGCAGGGACCGCCCGGCAACCTTGTTGATCTCTTCAGCCCGATGCACGACGTGTTGGATCAACGGAAAATTCAGAAGCGGCTCACCACCCTGGAACTCGATCTTAATAGCCGGGCTTGGAGATTGAAAAATGAGTCCCAAAGCCGTTTCGGCAGTTTCTTCGGACATGTCGAAGGCTGAACGATCTTCGCTTTGGCGGGACACCTGACAGTAGGGGCAGGAGTGCTCGCAACGCAGCGACACGACCATTATGTGAAGCGATGTGAAGTTCTCCAGCCTTTTTGCCTTGGTCCGAACCTTCAGCGCCAGCAGCTCCTTGCC
This sequence comes from Mesorhizobium sp. WSM4841, assembly GCF_055811515.1. NCBI lineage: Bacteria > Pseudomonadati > Pseudomonadota > Alphaproteobacteria > Hyphomicrobiales > Phyllobacteriaceae > Mesorhizobium > Mesorhizobium sp. WSM4841. The sequence continues at coordinate 33,199 of NZ_JBVVQC010000034.1, read as the reverse complement.
GATATTGGAGGATGCATCAAAGAGGAACTGCCTGCTGCGCAGGCGGGAGTAGGCGGGGTGTGTGCTGGGAAGCTCGTGCTTGACAAACGAAGCCAGCACGGCGCGCGGCAATACCAGATATTCGCCCGCTTGGTTGGTCAGCACATACCGCTCGTCGTCCAACTGGGAAAAACGGAAGTACGCGAGCTGATATGTGTCGTCCAACGGTCGTTGGAACTCAGCTGCCGGAGCAAACTTAGTCATCGGACTGCAGGCCCGATCTGGAAAACGCCAGCGCCAGTATCGCGTTTCTAACCGTGGCGGTTTCGGCGGCGATGCTGCTACGCAGGTCCTGATCCAAGACCTCTAGCCGCAGCCCTTCTATTGCTGCGTCGGCCGAAGCTCGCGCGGCCGCCTTATTGAAGTTGATCGTGCATACTGCGAAGCCGCCTTCGATCGTGATCTCAACCGCAGCGTTTCCGGTTACCCGATACGCTGCGCGCTTCACACAGTCGAGGCTGAAGACTGACAGATCAAACTTGACTTGGGCAGTCTGGACGAGCTCGCTATCGCGAGAAGTGTCCGTCATCAACAGTAGCTGTAGCCAGAGCAGTGAGACCCGTGACTAGAATGGCTCGAATGGCTGGTGTGGTAGGCCATGATAACGTCCGCACCGTTCGAGCGGTCGAGCACTTCACCGTAGCCGAGATCCGCCGGAACAGTGCCAGCTTCAGCGAGCTTGGCTGAAGGCTGATTTGCCGGTTCGACAAGTGCTGCGGCCTGGACTTGGCCGCCAAGAATCATCGTGGCCGACAAGGCCATTGGTGACAGAAAACTACGCTTCGACATTATCCAAACCCCCGTTTGCACGGCCTCATTAGCAAAACGGGCCAATCCGGGCAAGTACCGATTTGTGGAGAAGTGCTTAAGAGATCACTAATGTTTCGACCAAATACTGTATTGTGGGGTCGACGGGTTCCGTCTTCTGAGCACAATCGATTGTCATCTTCGCCCTAAACGCGGGAATTCACCTCCCATGACCCGCGCAACATAAGCTATCGCGCCGTGCTTTTTGATTGTTGCGGAGTCGCAGCTATCGCAGCAAGCGGTGTGGTGGGTTGTCGGCGTACGTGTTCCAAAAACCCATTCGAGGACCGCTCTGCAAGGCTCGTTTTGTGCCGTCCCTCACTATCGCCGAAATAGTTGCGGATCGAATTACGAAAACAAGAAGTCGAGCGGAGCATCCCGGCCACTTGATCGATGTTCCGGGTCCGCTGCTCCAGCATGACCGCTCTTTGGTGTTCATCCCCCGGTGCACTCGAGACAGTCATCTCGGCCATGAATTTGAGGCGTCCCGTGTCACCTCGGCCCGTACCGTCGTGGAACATGACCGAGACCGACGGCTTCCTATCCCTTCCGGCGCGGCCAAACTCCTGCAACAGGTCTTCAACAGATGCTGATTGTTGCCAGTGCACCACCAGCCGCACGTTAGGAACGTCGAGGCCCATGCCAAAGGCGTTGGTGCAGACAATCTGATCGACTACTGGGCGGCTCTGCCCCAAGAAGCGCTTCACGAGTTCCTGCCGCTCCCATGCGGTTCCCAGCTTGGAATGATAGAATGGGATGTCCAACCCCATCGCCGACAAAGTAGTCCGCAGTTCGTCACCCACTTTCACCGTAGGGACGAAAATCATAGCCTTCTGCCCCTTCAACTGGGGCAGCGCCAGCATGGATGCTATTTCCTGCGCCCGCTGTTCAGATCGGCAATGCCGTCGCAACATCGCGATGTTTGGCCTATCCACATCGCGGACGAACACCTTTGCGTCCGGGATGCCAAGCGAGCCGAGAATCCTGTCCTGCATTTCCTTTCCAGCGGTAGCTGTGAAAGCCAAGACTGGGGGCGCACCGAGCTTTTCCCGAACCTCGCGCAAGCGCCCGTACTCGGGGCGAAAGTCCTCACCCCAGCGGTCAACGCAATGGGCCTCGTCTATGATCAAAAAGGACGGTTCGCTCCGCTTAAGCTGGTTGCGCTCGGCGTCGCTACGAACAAAAAACCGCTCCGGCGCTACATAGAGGAGCTTTATGGCCTTGAGGCCAAGCAGAGAAAAGCGGGTCTCCTTCTCTTCGCGGCTGAGATCACTGTTGATGAACGTTGCCGGTATTTTCTTGGCCAGAAGGTCGGACACCTGTTCGGACATCAGCGCCTTCAAGGGAGAAACAACAATGGCGACTCCACGCCTCAGCACCGCGGGAAGCTGAAAACATAGGGTTTTGCCGGAACCTGTAGGACTGACGACTAACACGGATTTTCCCGAAAGTGCCGCCAATATGATCGGCAACTGACCGTGACGAAACCGCTGCAGCCCAAACAGGCGTAGTGCAGGTCCGAAGTTACCTGTGGCTTCGGTCACCACTCCTTCGCGGTCCAGCCATCTCGCGAGCCTCACGGCCCATCTCTCAATCGCCCGTCTTGCCAATCCACCAGCCAGGTTTGGGTGATGGCGAGCGTGACAGCCGTCGCAGAGCGTGACCAAGTTCGACATTTCGTCGGTTCCGCCCATCGAGCGAGGGAGCAAATGGTGGACGTCCGCATCCGCCGACTTGAGCCTGATGCCGCAAGACACACAGCAATAGCCGTCGCGTTGCAAAACATTTTGCCGAATTGTGGACCAGCTACTTGATGGTACGTTCAGATCAAACTTCCCCGATTGAGGTTAGCGGCTGGCAGGCTCCCTCGAAGGCACCTAAAATCTACGCGGAATAATGAGGGGCTTCCGTTAAAACCGGGTGTAGGAAACAGTTGACACGTTTAGCCGAGACCAGCCACGTGGACGCTATAAGGCTTTAACCTCGGTCACAGCCCGGCCTCAGCTGGATCAACGTGAGTTGAACGCAACCGGCATCGACGGTCCCGCTAACAGAGCGGCAGCTGGGTCGCCTGCTCAGCGGTAGACTGCTGTTGCTATTCTGTAGCTAGGCGACTTTTTGGCAGGCATTTCAGGATGGACAGAAACGCAAATTAGCGTTGCAAAACAAAATGGTGGGCGATGACGGGCTCGAACCGCCGACATCTTCGGTGTAAACGAACCACGCTTCCACAATCATATCTTCTTCCGACGCTCAGAATGGTGCTCACCATAGCCTGACGCGTCGGGTGGGCATCAAATCACGGGCCACCAAAAAGGTTCGGGATGCCTCGTGGATGCCGCTACGTCCTACCTTGGTATCGTTGAGCGCGTCGAGCGGATAGATACCTAGTTTCGCGATCTCCGCAGCCATGGTTTTGAGGGTGACCTCACCGTAAGTGTCGGCAACCGTCCTAGCTGCCTGACCCTGGATTGCGTCTAGGATGCGGGGAGGGATACCGGCTTCCATGCCAACTGTTTTGAAGCGATGACGCCAGCCATGATTCGGCGCCACGTACGGATCTGACACAAAGGTCCTGCCGAACTCGGCGTGCCGGTTTTCAAGCCGCGCAAAGCCCCCCGGAACATTTTCCGACGACTAAGAGCCCGATAGGGCCGTCGGTATTTCGGTTCATTTTGACGAACGTCACAATGTTACAAACTGCCGTATAAGTTGTTGAAATCATTATAGTGACTTAGAGTTCAATCCTCTCTCGCAGCATCCGATCTTCCCGTTGCAATCGCGGAGCTTCTTGGTGGGTTGGATTCCAAAGTCTACCCAGCATACGTCAGGCCGACGGCGAAGCGGGTCTTTGTCAGCAAGGACGCGCCGTTCCTGAGCGACACGCGGCCGATCGCGACCGGCTTTGCCGCCCCGTCGAGCCCCCGGAACATAATACCCCAGCAGCACGCTATGGAGTTACGCCCAGGGCGCGTAGGCTCTTATTCGCCGCGACATATTCGATGAAATCGCGGGGGCAGTCGCGCACGGCTAGCCGGTAAAGTCGCGAGGCCTTATCGGCATGGCCCTTGAGCTGGTGGAACTCCGCGGCGTAAAAATGGCCCCACATAGATTTCCGCGTTTTCTGCTTGGGACCGGATCGTCGGCCGCGGCGAGTGCTGCTTCGGGCGTCTGCTCGCCAAGGAACATGCGAACCAGCGGCGCCGGCCATCTGGTCATGTCCAACTTGCTAGCCGTCTGGCGCAAATGGCTGGCACCACCGCCACGCCGCTCGGCCAGATCGCATCATAGGCATTGCCGGGTGCAAGCGCTGCCGCCGTGGTAAGATCCGCTTGCGCCTTGGCCGGTTCGCGATCGTAGAAGTAGTAGATTCCCCTGCTTCCATAAGGGTTGACATAGGTCGGATCGAGCGTGATCGCCTGGCTGTAGTCGGCGACGGCGCGCTCTGCATCACCCTTTGCGCCCCAGGAAATGGCCCCGTTGTTGTAAGCGTAGGGGTGTTGGGGATTGAGGCTGATCGTCTCGTCGAAATCGGCGATGGCGCGGTCGAATTCGCCCATCCTGTTGAAGACGAAGCCGCGGTTGTTGTAGGCTTGGAAATATGCCGGATCGAACTCGATGGCGTGGCTGTAGTCGGTGATGGCGCGAGTGTCGTCGCCCTTGCGAGCCCAGGCGCGGCCTCTGTTGTAGTAGGCCTCGGCTTTTCCTGGATCGAGCTCGATCGCCCGATCGAAGTCACCGATGGCGCTGTCGTTCTCGCCCTTGTCGAGCCAAGCCATTTCTGTCCGCGCTCGTTGTAGGCATCGGTGTCGTCCGGATCGAGAGCGATGGCGTTGTCATAGTCTGCAATAGCCCGGTCATCGTCACCGCTGTCAGTCCAGGCGATTGCCCGGCCGTGGTAGGCGTTGGCGCGACTGCCCGGGCTTCGCGTCCTGTCCTCGATGATCCGCGTGCAGGCGGCGATCCGCTGTGAGCCTGCAGCGGCGCCACCGCGTCAAACAAATTCTGGTTCTGCGCAAGGCATCGCCGCGAAGAAAATGGGTTGATAAATATCGAATTGAGCTGATCGCGAGGTGTGGGCTTGCTCGCGCTCGATACCGCACAGCCAAAGTGGGCCTGGACCAGGGTCGAATCAGAATTGAGGTTTGACAATTTTGGAGAAAATCCAACAGGATCAATGGACGGTTCCGATAGGGTTTGACATTCCAAGCCGTTGATATCCCGGAGGTATTCTAAGACCTGCCGAACCGGGACGAATCAATGCCAAGCCTACAGGGTAGGCTCGACAACGACATTTTTGCTGACCGTGCGGTCCTGAAAGTGGTGTTGTTTCGGCGAGACGCTAGTGCATCAAGCCTGCCGATCGCAGGGCCTCCTCTATGACTTTCCGTAGCCCCGCGGCCGAGTTGGGCTTCTGAGAAAGCGGGATGTTTGCACGTTTCTCAGAGCGAGGGACATTGGGAACCCCAACCTTGGGCATCGAGAAAGCGCGTGCGAAACTGGCCCCGAGCGCCTCACTGTTGGCTCTTGCCGGCTTGACCTTCGCATCTCGCTTTACACACGGCTTCGCTACCCCCCAGAAGCGCGCGATATGCCGGGTAGAGGAGATACCGATGTCAACCATGAACGGTCCCCGAACTCCCAGCGCGGCGTCGCCGGCCGTATCAAGTGGTGTACCGTGGCCCATTCCGGCGATGCGATATTCCTCGATCAGCTCCTGCCCTTTGGCATTGCACCAGACATGCCGCGAATGACCATCCACCTTTTCTGACCGGGTAGAACGTGCATCGAGCCCGTGAATGGCCCGCCATTGCTCGACGATCGCATCAGCGTTGGAAGATGCTACGGTTTGATCGGTGGAGCCGTGCCAGACGGATATCGAAGGCCAAGGACCTTGGTGCGGCGAGGCATCGCGCAGGGCTTTCTGTAATTGCCGTTCCGAGGGCATGCCATGACCGCGCATGCGGTCGAAGGCCTCCGGGATGGTCTTTGCGCTCCCATACGGCAGGCCGGCGATGATCGCGCCGCCAGCGAAGATCTCCGGGTAGCAAGCGAGCATCACCGATGTCATGGCGCCTCCGGCGGAAAGGCCGGTTATAAAGATACGCTTACGGTCGAGGCCATATTCGACGACAACCGCCTCTATCATCTGCCGGATGGAAAGAGCCTCTCCGCCGTTGCGCCTTGTGTCTCTGGGCACGAACCAGTTGAAGCACAGGTTGGGATTGTTGGCGCGTTGTTGCTCGGGAAACAGCAGCGCAAAACCTTCCTGATCGGCCAGTTGCGACCAGCCGGAACCCTGGTCGTAGCCTGCTGCGGTCTGCGTGCAGCCATGCAGCACTACGACGAGAGGCGCCGCTTCAGGCAAACCATTCGGAATATAGATCCTCGCCCGCAAGGCGCCCGGATTGGACCCGAAATCCGTCAGATCCGACAACCGGTCGCGGCCTTGGCCAGTGATTTGAAAACCCTGTCCGGCGCGGAATGCCGCAAGGCGGGTGATGGTGTCGGAGATTTTTCGCAAATCAGTATTCCTTGTGGTCGGCCGCTAAGATTGCCACGACGCTGCGCATAACGCACATGCAGCAATATCGTTGCTGCACTGCACAATAACAAGTTTCATTTGAACTGTTGCGGAGCCCCTCCACGTCACCTCCCGCTCCAAACGGGCTGGCGTCGGGACAGCGGCAGTGTAGGTGATTATCGTATTCGACAAGGACAGGTCTCCTCACCCTCGCGCATGTGGTATCTGGAGCAGCAATCAAGTGCCCGGAGCATGAGCTTGAAGGACGGAACCCCACTGCACATGGCCTACCGGCAGCAGTACCGAAAGCATCCCTACGCGCGGCATCTAACGGACGCGGAACTGAAGAAACGTACCCGCGACCTGATCATGAACCTACTGCGAGTGACCCCAGACGCGAAGATCGGGGTCTTCTCCGTCGATCAGAGTTTCGGACCGATCTGGGAGAAGTTCACCCACATGCTGGAAGAGATGAAGATGCGGAATTGGCCACGCTTGCCTCCCGATCTTATTCGCTCCGAGCCTTTCCCCGATTTCGCTTCTGAACTGGCCAAGTTGGCGGCGAAGCGAATAACGGCCTTAAACCTGAAGCGAGGCGACGTATTTATAAGATTGGGCAGGCAAACGCATATGGCGGACCTGCACAGGTTAGGCCGATTGCGTATCCAACCCGCAAGCTACCTCTCTGAGCCTACACTCAATCAGGCCGTCCGCGACGACGAACTGTCTCTTTTCTTTTCCGCTGCGGTTGTGCGCGACGATACTGGGAGACTGGTTCCCTATTCATTGCGAACTGGGAACGGCAAGGAGGGACGCCTTGATGTTCGGTTCGATACGCGATCAGACTACTATTTGTATTGCGTGACCGCGTCGGTAGAGCCGCGCTTGGTGGTCGATTTTGGCGCTGAAGCATGCGTTGTCATTCGCAACAAGGATGCTTTCCGCGACCGCCTGCAGCGGGCAATGGTTGCACAACATCCGAAGCTGGAGATGCACGAAGGACCAGTCATCTATATCGACCCCGTTCTACCAGCTGCCGCCCACCCGTTCGTTCCGCTCAGCAAATACTTTGGCTACGCTTACCAGGACGAGTATCGCTTCTGCTGGCTCCCTCGATCCCAGGTGCCTCGGCTGAGCCACATAGACCTAGAAATCGGCAGCCTTGAGGACATTTCTGAGCTTGTCTCTTTGGAGTAGCGCGAAGCTACCGAGCCACCAACCCGGCGGATTCTTGAGAGCTTCAACGATCCCTCGTCAAGGCAGGAGCGAGTAGCTGGCCCGGTGGTGGGAATTTATCCTTGGCCCAGAGGCGAGCGATTTACAGCCCGTCTCTCCAACGCCTCGGCAGACGTGGTTATGGCGAACCCCGCCATTTCGACTATACGTAGGTGACGTGCACGGGGACGGTTGGTGATGGCGGCAAAAGGCTTCTGGAAGTTTATCTCTCAGAATTGGGAGCGTGTTGTCTTCTCGACGGTGGGCCTTGCCCTAGTCGGTTACTCGTTGCGTTTGGTGTACCTCGATCAAATTGCAAACGCGAGCATCGTCTTTGGCTTAGGCTTTTTGAGTTTCATCTATGCCAATGTTTCCCGCTTCAAACGGTTCAAGGGCCTGGGCTTCGAGGCTGAGCTTTGGGAGGACAAGCAGAAAGAGGCGGCTGACCTAATCGAGCGGCTAAAAAATGTCGTCGCCATTTACACGCGAGAAGTGATCGTTGGCCGAGTAAAGGCTGGGCGTTGGGGTGGCGGGGTCGATTGGAAATCACATTGGCAGCTGTATGGCGATCTTGTTACCCAGCATACCGTCCTCGGGCAGAAGATCGACTTCTCTGGCGTAAAGAAAGTAATGGACGACTACTTCCTGTTCGACATGTCTACGCCTCTCATCGGAGACGTCCGCAAGCAGGTGGACGCTGGGAAGGCGAAGGCAATGCGCAAGATAAACGAGGAGTTTGGCAGCCCGGTGAAGGATGTGGACGGCTATCACAAAAGGATAGCAGCCCATCATGAAATTGTGGGACAGGTGGACGAGCCGTTCGAAATTTCCACGAAGCGCAATCTGGCAGGTCATGTGCTCACTGTGTGGCAGGATGCAAAGGCTCGCCTAAAGCGCGAATTCGATGTGGAGGTGGAGCTTGAGCCGGACAAGCTGGAGCGCCTGCAAAGGATTTCAGCGCTCTATGAGAGCCGACCAGTACAGGTCACTGACGAACTGATCGAATGGGTCGCCCTGCGAGATTAGTAGGATGTCAGTACCGCAACACCATGAGCACTAGCGGCTCGGTTGCCAGAAAATGAATATGGCCAGAATGCAATGATACAAAGACTGACTTCTGAAGAGTTAGGTCGTCATGGTGAAAATCTGTTCCCGCCCCTTTGTCCAGGGCTGGCTGTTAATAAGGTCGATCAAGACCTTACCGGTTGGGACTATCGGATAGAGCTTACGAACAAGTATCTCGATAACTCAACTTATGCTGACAAGAGACCTTCACTACCGGCGTTCAATTTTCAAGTCAAATCGATGTGGGCAACCGCTAAGAAGTTCTCAGCTCCGCTCTTATCGATGGAGCGGTTGGCAAAGGCGACCGATCCTTCGTTTGTATTTGTGATACGATTTAAGCCTGACCTGTCAATTTGCGATACGTTCCTTGTCCACCTTGGAGGCGCTCCACTAGACCAAGTTCTGAAAAGGCTGACGAAGGAAAGTAGCGGTGGACGCCCTGTTACCAACAGGCAAACGATTACGTTTACAAAGAACGCCGATTGGCAGCCAATCTCGTACGAGCCTAACACTAATAAGATGCTCCAGTGCGTTCAGAAAATGTGCAAGGGGTACGCGGCGCGTCAAGATTACTACGAGACTAAGCGCTTGCAGCTAAAGTCTGCCGGTTATGACGGAAGCCCTATAACTCTCAAGATGTCTATTCAAGCTGCGAGTGAGGAGGAAATGGTCGAGGGCTTTCTCGGGCTCAGGCCACTTCGGGTGACCAAACTTGCAAGTTTTGAGAAGCGGTTTGGTATCGAGAGGCCGCACCAGTTTCAATTTTCAGGTATCGGTGAGCTGTCAATCACACCAACTGACAAGCCAGATTGTAAGATGATTTTCCGTCGCGGCAGAAATGGTCTTCCAGTCGTTAGATTAGGAACTGCTGTAATTCCGCCATTCGTACCGTCCACACTCCAAAAGATGCGATTTGTCGTCGCGTCACCGCCGGTCTCCCTTGATGTCAGCCTTGCTGGCACTTTTGCAATAACGGTCGCAGATTTGCAGAGCGAAAAGAGGCCCGTAGGCTGGTGGATCGAGGTTTATCAAATTCTTAATATGATGGCTGAGGATTTCTATCTCGAACTCTACTCGCCAGATGGCAAGAAGGTATTCAGCTCCAATCTGGAAACAGGGGCCAAAATTGAACGGGACGATGCTGAGCACTTCGCGGCAGTTTCGCGGGCGTTGGAACGAATAGAGCGTATCACGAGTAGGGTTGGCGTTACCAACGCCCAGCTCACCTTAGTGGACATACAGGCGGCTGATATTGGCGTGCAGGCCGTGCTGTCGCTGATTGATGAGATCGGGAAGTCCTTCCAAGCCAAGCTCGACGCGAAGAAAGCGTCCGTCGAGGATCTGATTGGAATGCCGAAACCGGGGATCATGGTCCAGACCATCCGGGTCGGTGATACGAAACTCATGTACTGTGTAGTTGCTGCGATGACTTTGGCCTACGAGGAGCCCGGCGAAACCGTTCTGCGAGCAGTCACCAGCCAGCACGGTTATCTCGAAGCAGGCAACAGCATGACTTTGAGCGAGTTCGCCCAACAATGCAGCAAGGAAGTTGGCGCGGTCTATCGGATCATAGGCGGGGAGGATGCAACTGACGCGCTTGGGGCTGAACCCTCGCCCCTACTTCGCGAAAGGCGACCCGGCACGTTTCTAACTCGAGATAATCCTTGCTAATCAGAGCCTAAAAATCGAAGGGGGAGTTCACAATGATAACCATTGTGCCTCGAAATACTGCGGTTGCACGAAGTGACCGCTCTAAATTGGCGCTCACAAAGGATGAAGTCGTCCAGATCGTCTGCGAGCGGCTGGAGGCGGACGGCTTCACCATCGTCAGTCGATGCACGACCAAGCAGAAGGGGATCGACGTGATAGCCGACAATCGGGCTGGGACTGTGTGGCACATCGAAGCAAAAGGCGGGCGTAGCGGACGCGAGGGATCGAACAGGCACGGAATGAACTTTACCTCCGTCCAGACAATTGACCGCGTGATGAAGGGGTTTTTCACGGCGGCGGCGATGGCCGAGGCCGATCAACGCAATGGCGCTCGCATAGGATTTGCGATCCCGCGCTCGTCGGTCGCCGAGGCATATATGGGCAAGGTTCGGGCGGCGCTCGCGGCGCTGGGGATTCACCTCCGGTCCCGGTCCCCACCACGCACGAGAACGCCGTCCATATCCAGTAAGTGGGCGATTTCCATCGTTGTCTCCGATGCTTGATAGGGGAAACACCTGTGATCCGGGAGGCATAGATGCAAAGGCGGTCCGCCTTGAAAAGTCATCCAAATTCGCCCGTCGTAAAAATAGGATGCTTCGACTTGCAAAAAGGCGAGACAGAGGTGTCAGCGCGCGCACCGGCGACGAGCTATGTCAGATAGCGGACTCATGCCGCGTAGATCCGGCCCACCCCGACACATGTGTAAGAAGCGACCGCGATGCGAGAAGCGGATGATGCCGTTGGCCGCGTCGGCGTAATAAGCGAATCCCAGTGTGTCGACTCAGGACGCAAGCCCTACTTGTCACGGCTTCTAGGTAGCCTTGCGGGTGTAAGACTTGGATGTGATAGGATCTTGAGAAATAAACTGAGAGGAGGGGCTTGTGGGACGTTTCAGAATACAAGACGGAGCAGCACCCGCTACAGCAATTACCCTGGATGCGGTAGGACCAGCGCTCACTGTACTGGCAGGGCGGGTGGTTACGCTTGACGCTGGATCGACCATTCATCGCGCCGGCTACGTTTGCATAAAGGGCAACTCGATTGCCGCAGTCGTTGGTGACAAAACTGGAATTCCGGCAGAATTCGCAGCCGTAACGCCAGTAGACATGAAGGGGACCATCTACCCGGGCCTCATCGAACTGCACAATCATCTCGGTTACAACATGCTGCCGCTCTGGGAGGTCCCTCAGCGATATTCAAACCGTAACGTCTGGCGGAACGATTTCGCCCGCTATTTGCCAGAGGTGAGCTGGCCGGCAACGGTCCTGGGCAAGAACACCGACCTGGACTACCAGCGCGCGATAGTGCGTTATGTCGAGTGCCGCTCGCTCTTTGGCGGCGTGACTACGGCGCAGGGTCTCTCGGGTAATGGAGAATACTACAAAGGCCTTGTGCGCAATGTCGAAGCGCCGTTGGACGCCGCATGGCCGAAGGCGGAAGGACAAACGCTCGACTACCGCGCTGATGAGATTGAAACTGCTTTATTGCCGAAGCTGCAACAGCCCCGGCCGTTTTTCTATCACCTCAGCGAAGGTACAGATGACGATGCCCTTCAGCGTTTCCTGGACCTTGATTGCGGCGCCAAAGGATGGGCAATCAATGGGAATCTCATTCCGATCCACTGCGTGGCGCTTCGCCCCGAGCATCTGCAACGCCTCACCGCGGCGGCTGGCATGGTCTGGTCGCCGCTGAGCAACTTCCTGCTTTACGGCCAGACTGCTGATGTTGCTACGGCCAAAAAGCTTGGCATCCCGATCGCACTCGGCTCGGACTGGGGACCAAGTGGCAGCAAGAATCTACTCGGTGAGTTGAAAGTGGCGCAGATTGTCAGTGACGAACACGCCGGGCTGTTTTCCGACGAAGACCTCGTGCGAATGGTCACTACCATGCCAGCCAAAATGCTGGGCTGGGACGGGTATCTGGGCTCGATCGAGGCAGGCAAACGCGCAGATCTTTTAGTGCTGGCAGATACCGTCGAGCATCCGTATTCGCAGCTTGTCAACGCGCATGAAAATCAGATCCTGGCGGTTGTCATCGACGGACGTCCGCGGATCGGCCGCCAGGGCCTTCTTGAGTTCGCGCCGGATCAGCAAGAGACGGTGCACATCGGCGGCTGGCGATACGCCCTCGATCTGGCCGAGGACAGCGGCCAGACGCTGGGCGGTCTGTCGCTTGCCTCGGCTATCGCGAAGCTGACCTACGGTCTACAAGATCTTCCGGAACTCGCCCGCGACTATGTTCGCCAGACTGCTTTCCTTGTCGCGCGCTCGGATGAAAAAGCGCTGTTCACAGAGACGCTCGACCTTGACCACTGGGGCCTCGATCTTGAATTCGAGCCACAGCTCACGACGCTTCGCGCAGCCATGGAAAGAGCGCCGGAAATTGATCCGACGCTCATCAAGCGACTTGAATTACCGCCCCTTACCGAAATTGACGACGCGTCGTTTCGCCAGCGTCTGCGCGCGAATGTGAATCTGCCTGAGTTTGTGCGGCGCGGTCTCTGAATTGCAGGCTGCCGAGACCACACTGGCCGCATGCGGGATTGCCTGCAGCATGAAATAGCCAGCGCCGCCGTCGGTATCCAATAACCAACAACCAAAACCCCTGCGCCATCAGGTGACCGGCTTTGCCTGCTCTCGCCCGCATCTCAAAAGACGGACGACAGCGCGGCGCTCTGAGCTCGGAGGCCCAGACACAAGCAAATTAAATAGATCTGCAATTTCTTCGTGATCGAATGAGCAGACCTCGGGTGCATGCAAATCCAATTCCAAATTGGACGCGAGGATAAGGAGGAGCCGATGGGCACCCGGCTGCACTCGAGACAGCCCGAGAGGACGCTTCGCGCGGCCGAGACCCCCATCGTAGACGGCTTGCCGAACTTTCCTGGCATTCTCGCCGCGATGATGATTTCGCCAGATTTGGCGAGGCCACTGCGGTCACTTGCCGATACACTTTTAGTCAAGCCATTTCCAGGCTCATCGCTGACGAGATCCGAACGTGAATTGATCGCAACCGGGGTATCCGCCGGCAATGCCTGTTTCTATTGCATGGACACACACGCTGCATTCGCAGAAGCGCTGCTGCAGCGTGAGGGCGTTGGCGCGGACCGGTCGCGCGTTTTGGCCGATGACGTAAAGGCGGGACGGTTGACAGCGTTGCCCGACAAGCTGCGACGCCTCATGCGCATCGCCTTGATTGTCAAAGACAGTGGTCGAAAGCTTGCAGAGCGCCACGTCGCCGCTGCCCGCTCTTCTGGCGCCAGCAATGCCGATATCCAGCTAACAATTCTGATCGCATCAGCGTTCTGCATGTACAACCGAATGGTTGACGGGTTTCGTGCGCGTACGCCGTCAGATCCCGCTGCATTCCTAGATCGCGCCCAGCAGATCGCGAGCTATGGGTATTCGGATTCACGTGTCACTGCCGTTCCAACTGCAGCGTGAAACGTCGCGGCTCAGTCTGATCTTCTGCTCACGTAATAATTTCTGGGAAATTTGACCGATCCGTGATTTTATGGTGAGCGAACTCTGCATTATTGACAGACAGCCAAGTAATATTGCGGCCGGTCCGAAGCGGCGAACGGCGCGAGCGAGTCCCTATGGTTTGGGGGGTGGATCGTGTTGCAGGTCAATCTATTGGGTTCATTTGCTATCACGGTGGATGGTAGGCGGATTCACTCTGACCTTGGGCCCTCAGGGCAGAGGATGGCTGCATTCCTGTTTGCCTTTTCGGGGAAGCTTCATCGTCGGGAACGGATCGCTGATCTTTTCTGGCCGGAGATGAACACCGAGAGGTCGCGAGCCGCGTTGAACTCAGCGCTGTGGCGCCTGAGGAAGATTCTGGGCCAGGAGCCGAGCAGCAACGGTGGCAGAAATCTTCGATCGATCGGGGACGACGTGGTGCTGGACGAGGAGCCCTGGCTATACGTGGACTCAAGCGCCGTCACTGCGCTGGCAAAAAAGGTGGCAATCGGATCAGATTCTCAAGAGGTGGCCACGCTCGCGGCGGTCAGGGCGGCAATCGAATTGTACCAGGGGCCATTTTTGGATGGCGAAGAAGATGCCCTGTTTGTGGAGGAGCGCGAGAGAGTTCATACATGTTTCGTCACGCTCGCTCGCAATGCGCTGGTCCAATATATCAGGCAGAGAGATTACGCCGACGCGATCGCGGTATGCCGCAAGGTCCTGTCATTTGATCCTTTCCGCGAATTCTTCGTTCGAAATATGCTTGGACTGCTGTGCCTGGATGAGCAGCGAGCCGAAGCAGCCGTGTTCTTCGACCGGTGGCAGAAAGTTCTTCGAGCAGAGATCGGCGTTGGGCCGATGCCTGAAACGGCCCGGCTATTTCAACTCGTCCGCCAATGCGACAACCACGATGATATAGAGTCGATCCGGCAAGCACTGTGCCTGGAGAAGCGAGGCGCGCTGAATTCGCATTCGCTATAAGCGATGGTATTCGCTTCCATTGCTTGATTTTGGCGAAGGCGTGCTCGATCGGGTTGAGGTCTGGCGAGCATGCAGCCGGGTTCCAAACTGCTGTCCAAAATTCGGGCCGTGGCGCCGGCGAACCAGCCACACAGATGCGCCGCGAACCGCAGCAAATCTTCATCCACGGGTCTTGGGATCTTCGCTCTTAAGTAATTTTGGACCCGAGACCAGTGGCAGACCACAAAACCGGTCCGCGGGGATCACTTTGGCCAGGGCGTTCCGCGTGCGCTCATATTCCATGATGCCGAGCATTGCGAAGGGCATCGGCAGAAGGTTCATGGCAAAATGCCAGGTCACCCTGAATCCTACCGCGAAATCCCGACTGCCGATAGCACCCGCCGCGCCGAAGAGGGTGCTCATGCCTATGGGTTTTCCGACAAAGAAGGCGCTGGTCGTGAGCATGATGTGCTCATAGAGATGGAAGCTCTCGATGTATAAAGCCCAACGAACCCATTTGGACGGCAAGCAAACGTAGAGGCACACAAGTCCTGTCAGAAAAATGCCGTTGCCTATCAGATGCAGCACTTCCATCCCAAGCATCGTACGCCGCTCGGTATCGCCGGCAGGCGCTACAACGAGACCGATCTCCTGAACGAGGTCCATGGCCCACGGAGACATCCAAGGAGTGTCACGGCCACAAACGTTCGACCAGTCGCCAAGAACCCAGACACCAAACTGGAACGCATGCTCTGCGAAATGCCCAGTCTGGAAAATCAGGCCAAGAGCGGCGACCACTCCAAATGCAAACTTGAAATTCCACGCTTCGGGAGTTTGAGACACATCTGAAGTGGCCATCTCGAGTTCCTTGGGTCGCATCGTCGCCTAGTCGTCCAAGGCTCAAGACCTACGTCGTGGCGCTAGCGCAAAAATTACTAGACGCTCACGAAATACTGCGGTCTCTGAGAGAGCAGCCGCTTTGTTGCGGCGCGGGTTGGCGTCTCTGTCCCATCGGTGTGAGGTGGTCGCAGCGTTACTGGATAAACGGGCAGCGCTCGCGCCGGAAGATGGGGTGGCCATCGGCGCAGAATCTGGGCGCGAACCCGCAGACCGGCTCTGCACGTTGGTGAAAATCGCGAGCGTCACCCGTCGTGAGGCATTCGTGAGATTTCCCTGAGAAGCGCCGCGCCCTTTTTCGACTTCGCCGCAACAGATTGATGAGAGTGCAAACACCACTTCACGAAATACTCCGTCAATCGAAGGAGCCTGGTCGTGGAAAAAAAGGCCAAGTCGGGCGAGCCGGACAAGGTGTTCGTACTCCGCTTCTGGGGAGAACCAGGAGGTCAACCGGCTACCTGGCAGGGAGAGGTCAAGGAACTGGGCGCAAGCAGGCGGTCTGACAGGCGGTTCAAAGTCTCAGGCCTGGCGGCCGCATGCAAGGTCATCGCTGAGCAACTGAAAAAATCGATCATGAGGGAATGACGTGATTCCCCTTCCGTTCGACCCATTTGATCCTCCGGTCCTGTCGCCCCCAAAGATGCTGTGGCGGCCATTTCTCCTGTCTCCTGTTGAAGCAAGCTTCGAACGACGTGGTTTCGCTTCGTCATCGAAGGAACGAACTGCTCAGCTCGAGACGATCGGTAAGGCCTTCATCGAAGGCTACAACAAGGGTCTCCTTACCAGGAGAGCTGCCGAGGTGCGCGTGGCCACAACAGACGTTGACCCTTTCTTTCGCGGGTTCGCTGTTGAAGGAAGCGCGATGGGCGTTGCGGTCCATGACGCATTCTCCCTGAGACGGCCAGTTCTCCCCGAATTGCTGGCCGAGTTTGCTCCCGATTTCACTTATCTGGCCCACGTCGGATGCGGATGGGCTATGGCAAGGCTGCCCTGGCGTCGGGCGCCAGTATTGAGACAACTTGACCCGCTCCTGCGCTGGCTTGCTTTCGACGGGATGGGTTTTCACGACACGTACTTCAAGCCACGTCGCGTCATGTCATTCTGGCGCAGGGCCAGCAGTGGCTATAAGGCGCGCGCGTATGACCAAGGCGTGGGACGTGCGCTCTGGTTCGCCTGTGGCGGCTCGGTTGTAGATGCCGTTCATACAATCCAGCGATTTCCCGCACCTCGACGGGGCGATCTCTGGGCCGGTCTCGGTCTCGCGATGGCCTATGCCGGCTGCGCTGACCGTTGTGATTTCAGGATCGCCCTGACTGCGGCAGAAATGAACAGGCGTCATTTCGCGCAGGGTATCGCATTCGCCTGCGAAGCGCGCGCACGCGCCGGGGAGCCGCCGCCGGTGGCCGACCTTGCCGCGATGACAGTTTGCAAAATGTCGGCGTCAGATCTTTCCGAACTCGTTCGGGTAGCCCGAAGGGGCCTCTACTCGAACGATCCAGGTGCCCCTGACTACGAGGTCTGGAGGGGCCGTCTTTCTTCCTCACTGGCCGTCAATCGACTGGAGGCCGCCGAATGAAAGGCTTTCTGCTCCGTCACGCAGCCAAGGTAGTCACGGGATCGATCGCCCTGGCGCTATATCTTGTTGCGTCTCCCGGCTACCTGACCGAGCAGGCATCCGCGGATCTGGCAGAAGCACTGAACCTGCAAAGGACCGAACTTGAGCCGGCTTATGCGGGCCGACCTTTCCGGATCATCCGTCAGGTAAATCCCTCTCTCAAACGTATCGATGCCTGGGTCTCGTCAGTAGGCGCTGGCATAGCCCTGGCAGATATACAGGGGACAGGCTTGCCGCAGGACATCTGTCTTGTCGATCCTCGTAACGACAGCGTCACCGTCATGCCGGCGCCGGATACCTCCGGAAACAAGCTCTTTCCACGCTTCACTGCATTTGCACTTGAGCCGCCAGATAGAAGCGTTGACAGCGGGCTTGTGGCGCCAATGGCCTGTCTCCCGGCGGATGCCAACGAGGACGGTCAGATGGACTTGGTCGTCTGCTACTGGGGCAGAACGCCGCTGATCTTCCTTCGAAACGAACGTCCGGATTTCGACGCCGCAGGGTTCACGCCCGTCGAGGTTACGGATGCCCCGGAGATATGGAACACCAATGCTGCCATCCTCGCCGACGTTGATGGCGATGGTCATCCAGACCTGCTTTTCGGGAATTACTATCGCGACGGCGATCGCGTGCTCGATCCTAGGTCGGACAAGCCGGTTGCAATGCAGCACTCCATGTCGCGCGCGGAAAACGGCGGCAGAAATCGACTGTTTCTCTGGCAGGATGCGACCAGGACGTCCGTTGCCTACCGCGACGCAAGCGCCGCCTTCACCGACGAGATGGCAAACGGGTGGACGTTGGCACTCGCCGCGCGCGATCTGGATGACGCGTCGCTTTCAGGCGAAATGCAGAAATTTCGCGGCCTGCCGGAAATCTACGTGGCCAACGATTTCGGCAGCGACAGGCTTCTTCTGAACCGGTCGACTCCTGGAAATCCGCATTTCGAGCTGGTCAAAGGAACCAGAACGATTGGCGTTCCGCGCTCCAAAGTGCTCGGTCAGGATTCGTTCAAAGGAATGGGCGCTGATTTTGGAGATCTGGTCGGCAACGGCCGACCGGCGCTTGCCGTAAGCAACATATCGTCCCCATACGCGCTTCTCGAGAGCAATTTCCTGTTTGTCAACAATGGCGACGACACCGCATGGTTCAGAGGTGTCGCGCCTTACGTCGACCGGAGCACGGAATACGGGACCTGGACCAGTGGCTGGGGCTGGGACATCAAGTTTGCGGACCTGCTGAATTCGGGACGGCCGGCCATCCTTCAGGCTATTGGCTTCATCAAGGGGACAACCAACCGATGGCCCGAGCTTCAGGAGCTTGCCATGGGCAACGACGAGCTTCTGCAATTTCCCGCCGCATGGCCTCGTTTTTCCGACGGGGATGAACTGTCCGGACGAGATCACGATCGCCTCTTCCTGCCGACGAGCGACGGGAAGTATTCGGACGTATGGAAGTCTCTCGGGCTGGACTCTGGAACCGTATCGCGCGGAATCGCGACGGGTGACGTCTACGGCGACGGTCGGCTCTCTGTCGCTATTGCGCGGCAATGGAGTCCGTCTGTCTTCCTGAGAAATCTTTCGAAGGACGTCGGCCAATCGATCGTTGTTGATCTGCGGGTGCCGGGAGCGGTAGGGGGCACAAGACCCGCGATCGGCGCAGAAGCGCGCGTCATTCTTCCAGGTGGCCGTATTGTCACCTCGGTCGTGGACGGTGGATCCGGTCATGCCGGAAAGCGTGCACCCGAAATCCACCTCGGTCTTGGCAAGGTGGCCTCCGACGCCCAGTTCGATGTGCAATTCAAATGGCGCGACGCCGCTGGCCAGCAAACAATGACGATGAGGCTGACGCCCGGGCGGCATCGTCTGATCCTGAGAGATGCGCTGGCAGCTGCTTCACAGGTTAACGCCCGGAACAGGGGTGGTTGATGTCAATCAATACAACGGCACCGACTGGTCGCCGCGTTGACCGCTTTGAAGCTGTTGCGGAACGCTGGTATTCAGAGAAGCGTCTGGGCGGTCTGTCCCGCTTCGCGTTTGCCATCACTGTCCTGAACGTTGTCGGCCACGCTTTTCTTGGGTTTGAGCAGTCGTGGATCACGCCCTTTCTCTCTGTGGGGACAGCCTATTCGGTAGATCTGATCGGCGAGACTCTGGAAGCGCGCGCTGCTGGCCGCAAACCGCGCTACGCAGGCGAGTTCCTAAATCTGGTCAGGTTTCTGTTGCCAGCCCACATCAGCGGACTTGCGGTTGGCATGCTGCTGTATGCTGCGGACAATCTGGCTGCCGTTGCTTTCGCCGCCAGCGTTGCGATGGCTTCAAAATATGTATTTCGGGTCGCTCTCGGGCAGGCCAGAGACGGCAACCCTGTCCTGAGGCATTTCCTCAACCCTTCGAATTTCGGCATCACGGTAACGCTGCTGCTGTTTCCCACGGTGGGAATTGCGCCCCCCTACCAGTTCTCCGAGAGTACGTGGGGTTTCGTGGACTGGCTCCTGCCGCTGGTTATCGTTGGAACCGGAAGTTACCTTAACAGGAAAGCGACGGGTAGGATCCCGCTGATCCTCGCCTGGGTTGGGGCCTTCGCTGCGCAGGCGATCATTCGTGCCGCCATAAACGGAACACCCATCACATCCGGTCTCGTGCCGATGACCGGCTTTGCCTTCATATTGTTCACCTTTTACATGATCACGGATCCGGCGACGACGCCTGCCAGAACGCGCGGCCAGGTTGCCTTCGCTGCGGCGGTCGCAGTTGCCTACGCTCTCCTCATGGAAGTCCACATGGTTTTTGGGCTGTTCTATGCGCTCACCGCAGTGACAGCAGGACGCGGAGCACTGCTCGCAGTTGCCAATGCTGCGCGCAAGGCTCGGTCGCCTGATCAAACCCGAGGGTCAGCTGCCCTCTCTCCAGGTGAGTGATGAAACCGCAGACCAGGATCGCCATCGTCTCGCTGTCATGCCGGTTTCCCGATGCAGCAAGCCCGACCGAGTTGTGGCGAAATGCCATGGAGGGGCGCAGATCGTTTCGAGCCATCCCGAAACAGCGACTGGACCTCGAGCAATACGCTGACCACCTTCTCGGCGAAGCCGATTCAATTGTTCCGGTGAAAGCAGGGCTTCTCACAGGGTGGGAATTTGACCGCGCCCGTTTTCGCGTTCCACTGGCAACCTTTGAAGCGACTGACTTGGCCCATTGGCTCGCGCTTGAACTTGCGGCCGATGCGATCAGCAAAGCGGGCCTCGACAGACTGGACCGCAGTAGGACCGCAGTGATCGTTGCGAACACGCTGACGGGCGAATTCAGCCGGGCCGCCATGCTCAGGCATCGGCTGCCCTTCCTTGACACCATGCTGGCAAATGCCGTCGAGACCGAGGGCCTCCAGTCGACTGTCGGAGCGAGGCTTCGGCAGGCATTTGGGGAGGAGATCTGTCGAAGATTCCCGGCGCCGAACGAGGATAGCCTGGCCGGTGGATTGGCGAACACCATAGCGGGCAGAATTGCCAACCATTTTGATTTGCGAGGCGGCGCATACACTGTTGACGGAGCATGTGCATCTTCGCTGGTTGCTGTGGCTGACGCAGCCAATCTGCTGGCATCTCGTCAGGTCGATGCAGTCGTCGTTGGCGGGGTTGATCTCAGCATTGACCCATTCGAGCTGGTTGGATTTTCACGCAACGGTGCGCTTGCTCGGGGCGATATGCGGGTCTTCGATGTCAATTCAGGAGGTTTCTGGCCGGGAGAGGGAGGAGCGTTCGCTGTAGTCGTACGGGATGGTGACGCACGCCGTGGCGATTTCGACCGGCTGGCCGTGCTTCGCGGCTGGGGAATCTCCACGGATGGAGCAGGGGGGTTGACCCGGCCATCCAGTGCAGGGCAGCTGGTTGCATACAAGAGAGCTTACGAAGGCGCAGACGCAGATCCGGCAGATCTGGCCTTCGTGGAAGCCCACGGTACCGGGACAGCTGTAGGCGATCCGACCGAAATACGAGCCCTGGCCTCGTTGCGGGGCCGGACATCGAACCCGCTCCTCATCGGATCAATCAAGGCAAACATAGGTCACACGAAAGCTGCCGCAGGATTTGCAGGCCTGGTGAAGGCGATCGAGGCTCTGCGCCAAGGGGTGCTTCCGCCTCATGCCGGGTGCAGTGATCCACATCCTGCCTTTGCGGAGACGGAATACAGCGTTCAGCCTTCTCTCGTTCCGGCACGGGTTGATGGGAGACTCGCCGGCGTATCGAGTTTCGGGTTCGGCGGAATAAATGCGCATGTCGTCATTGAGCAGGTCGGTAAGCCGAGGAGTACATCGGTATCCCTCCGCGCTCCTGCCGCTTTCGACGCGGAACTGTTCCTTTTTTCGGGCTCTCGGCTAGACGAAGTTGTGCGCGATCTCGATGTCCTTTTGGCAAGGGCGTCGTCCCTTTCCATATCTGAGCTTTCGGATGCCTCGGCTGCAACTGCAGCCAAAGCAGGGGAAGGTAATATTCGGGTCGCAATTGTGGCTTCTGAGGCCAAGCAACTTGCGGAACGGCTGCTGCAGGCAAAATCATTGGTCGACAACGGACGGTCATCGTTTATGCGTGAAGCTGGCGTTCTAGTGGGCAAAGACCATTCAGCCCCCCGGATTGGCTTTGCTTTCCCGGGGCAAGGAGCACCTTCACGCCCTGACGGCGGACTTTGGGCGCGGTGTTTCTCTGACGCCGATGCCTTCCGATCGCAAATTGCTCCGCGTTGGCAAGTGGATTCCGTCGCAACAGAGGTCGCGCAGCCCACAATAGTGGCTGCTAGCATGGCTGGACTTGCGCTTTTGGAGAGGCTTGGTGTGGTCGCCGAGATCGGCATCGGTCACAGCCTCGGCGAGATATCCGCGCTTGCTTGGGGCGGTGTGATGGCGAGGCATGCTGCCGTCGAGCTTGCGGCGAAGCGCGGCGCGATCATGGCTCATCATTCCACAGCAGGCGGGGGCATGCTGCGCGTAGCACTGCCCTCAGCCGAGGCCGAGGGGATTGCAGCAACCGTCCTGAACGCCGTTGTGGCGTGTGAGAACGGTCGAAATGAGACGGTGATTGCCGGTCCTCGCGCATCCATAGAGCGCCTGAAACTGATCTGTGAGCGCAGCCATATCGATCACACGCTTTTGGCGACCTCTCACGCCTTTCATAGCGCAGACATTCTCGGAGCTGTGAATCCGTGGCTTGAAGCACTTGCGGACGTAGAGCTTCGGATTTGCGAGAACTCGGTAGTGTCGACTGTCATTGGTGAACTCGTCGACCATGCGACCAACCTGCGATCGCTCCTGGCAGATCAACTTGTTCGCCCGGTTCGTTTTGAGGCTGCTTTCAAACAGGTCCGACCGCATGTTGATATATTAGTTGAAGTCGGGCCGGGACGAGGACTTGTCAGGCTGGTCGAGAACTACGGCATCCCAGCCTTGGCTATCGACGCTTTTGGCCAGTCCATCAGCCCACTTCTCGTTACGCTCGGAGAGCTTTATGCACGCGGACATCGCATCAACTGTGCTCCGCTATTCGCCGAGCGCGCAGTCAGGCAATTTGATCCGGCGCCTTCAGAGTTCCTGACCAATCCGTGTGGATCGGCAGCGGTGCCAAGCGCACGGACTTCAATCACAAATTCGTTGACTGTCATCAATGTACCGGTGGTTGCAACCACGGACAGCCTATCTGGGGTTCTGTCCGTCATTTCGACTCTAACGGGGCTTCCGCAGGAAACAGTTGGCGCCGACGACCGGTTTCTCGACGCGTTGCATCTGAATTCGCTGTCCGTTTCACGAATAGTGACCGCCGCGGCTGGTGCCCTCGGGGTGCGATCGCCTTCGGCTCCTACCGAGTTCGCCAACGCAACGCCGCGAATGCTGGCCAGCGCTCTCGATGAACTGCGCGAGTTTGGCCCACGTGACAGTGAAGCCGATCGGATCTCGGGTGTCCGTCCTTGGGTAGACACCTATGCAATTCGGTGGGTGGGTGGCTCGTTGTCGTCGGATGTCAATCCGGCAGCGTGGTCAACAATCCGACTGTCGGCGTCCCGCGATGGTCCCGATTTTCCAACCTCAACGGAAGCTTGGCTTCTGCATCTTCCGCATTCGTTCTCCCGTACCTGCGCCGAAATGCTGATCAGCGTGACCGCCGAAGCTTCGCGTCGTAGCGTCAAACACTTGGCCATTGTTCACAAGGGCACGCCAATCTCGGCTTTTGCAAGGTCGCTAGCGCTCGAAGGGGCCTTCCAAACCGTTCGTGTCGTTGATTTCAACGAAAAACTTCACACTGACGAGACGCTGACAAAGGCTCTCAGAGCATCTGCCGGCCGATATACTGAGCTGCGGGTCGATTCCGACGGATCACTGAAAACTCCGGAGTTTGTTCCGCTGAAACCTGCGACAGACCAGGGATCTGGGGCGGTTGGAGTTGGTGATGTTGTATTGGTCGTCGGAGGCGGTCGAGGCATCACCGCCGAGTGCTCGCTGGAGCTCGGGAAAAGAGGCGCTGCGCTGGTCCTTGTGGGCAGAACAGCTCCCGAGAGCAAGGAGGTTTCGGACACTGTCGCACGAGCCCATAGGCTAGGCATCAACTGCACATACGTGTGTGCGGACGCGTGCGACGCGGTGCAGTTGCGATCCAGGCTTGCTCCGGTATTCAAGACCGTGGGCACGCCGACAGTTCTCGTACACGCAGCTGCCGTTAACGAACCGATGCGGATCTCGAGCGTAGACGCGATTACGGCGCGTCGCTGCTTGGCGCCCAAGATCGACGCCTTTGACAACGCATTATCTTGCTGCGGGCCTTCGCTCCGTAGGGTTGTGACATTTGGCTCGCTAATAGGCCGGATCGGGCTTGAGGGAGAGGCTCACTACGCCTTGGCTAACGGCGCGCTGACTGATCGCTCCATTGCTTGGGCATCTTCGAGAAAGGGACGATCGGCGCTCGCGCTCGAATGGTCGATCTGGGGGGGCGTCGGAATGGGCGAGCGTCTCGGCACCATAGATCGCCTAACCACTGCTGGTGTTGACCCAATTTCGGTTGATGACGCCCTAACCGCATTTAATCGGCTCGTTGAGTCAGGTGCTTCGGGGGCTGTCGCAGTAACGAGCCGCTTCGGTTTCCCGCACTGCCTAGATTTGGGTGCCACGACCCTGCCATCGCTGCGGTTTGTCGATCGACCTTTGCTGCATTACCCCGGTAAAGAGATCGTGCTTGAAACTGAAATTTTGCCAGGGCGGGATCGCTACCTTGATGATCATATCGTCGGCGGTCACCGGGTTTTCCCGGGCGTCATGGCATTGGAAGCGCTAGGTCAAGCAGCCTTATGCTTGTCGCCGCAAGCGCACCTGTGTTCTATAGAAAGGATCGAGTTCAAACGCGCCATCCATGTGGGCGACTCCGGTGGGGTGACTATACGTCTGGCCGCGGTTATGACCGAGGACAGAATTGAGACGGCGCTCTTCGCACCTGATGACAATTTCCTGGCTGCCGCTGTGCGTGCAACCTTCAGGTTGGGAGCAGGCACCACGATCCTCCCAAAGCCTCAGACAGACAGACTTGTTGGGGCGGAAAGTTTCGATGCCGGTCCGCTATATGGTCGGCTGTTCTTTCATTGCGGGCGATTCCAGCGTGTGGACCGGTTCTTGGCTGTGAACTCGCGATCAGTCACAGCAACGCTCACGGACAATGGGCCGGATGGTTGGTTTGGGTCATACGAATCGGCCCAAACGATCCTTTGGGATCCAGGCTTGGCAGATGCCTGTATGCACGCCTTGCAGGCTGCCGTACCGCACAGAACGGTCTTGCCCGTCTCGATCGATCAAATCGAATTGATGTCTCAGGCTCGTCCGAAAGTCATTCGCGCGCGGGAACGCGAGGCAAAGCCCGGCTTCTACGTCTTCGATATCGAAGCTGAGACCGCGGAGGGTCAGATCGTGCAACGCTGGCACCGGGCGGCATTTCAATCGGTCGGGGAACTGGATGCATCGGATGTGATTGCGTGCGAGGGCCGATTGATCACTCCTTTTTTGGAGCGAGTGGCCAGGGAAACCCTTGGAGACGACAGCATCAAAATCGCTGTTGTGAGAAATCGGTTGGGTTCACGTCAGGATCGCCGGACTACTGTGCTGTCGATGCTGAGAGTCTCAGGCTGCATCGATCGGCGGGCCGATGGTCGGCCGATAAGAACCGACGGCCAAGGCTCGATTTCCATAGCCCACCGCGAGGGCGTAACACTGGCCGTCGCAGCCAAAGCGAGAATTGGATGCGATATTGAAATATCCGATACTGCAGGCCCCGAGTTCGCTGCTGTCGAAGCCTGCAGGAAGATCGACCGCCGGATTTCGCCTAGCCACATGGCGAAACTCCGCTCCGGTGGATCGCTCCGGTTTGATGACATGCACGTGCTAGTCGTGAGCCTGCCTGTTCAAGCAGGCTTCAAAACCGTCGCGTTTAGCTCACTCAAGGAAGGCCTCTGAATGACAGAGTACGCCAATATTCGCGATCCGGCGCTGGACTCTCGCAAGGCGTTTGTGTATCGGCACCTCGTAACTTTTGAGGACACAAATGTCGTCGGCAATGTGTATTTCGCCCGCCACATATCCTGGCAAGGTCGCTGCCGAGAATCGTTTCTAAAGGCTTATGCGGCAGGGATTGTTGCTGAATTGGCGGGGAATTTTCGGTTAGTCACCCTGCAAGTATCTTGCGAATACTACGAAGAACTCCACGCTCTCGACGAGCTCGAGGTTCTGATGAGGCTCGCTTATCTTCGTCAACACAAGATCGGCCTCGACTTTGAGTATCTGGTGCTTGCGGACGACAAGAAGCTTATAGTGGCACGAGGGTTTCAGGAGATTGGTTGCATGGAGGCAACGAGTCGAGGCCTCCAAGCTGTTACGCCACCTGAGGATCTTTCCAGAGCACTCCAGCAGTTCACTCACATTTGATCAGGAGAGCTCTGCGCACAACGCTGTCTGAGTTAAATGGATGGTGCAGCTCCAAAACGGCGCTCGACCATATAGTCCATTGCTATACGTTGGAAGTCGAGGTTCGGGTGCTGCTTTCTTACGATGCCTTCGATGCAAAATAGTGCGTAAATAGGCCAGAAGAATGCTTGAGTCCCGTATACGCCGTGAGACCTTTGAATAGAATACAAACTACTTACGAACGACGGAATGCTAAAATCTTTAGCTGTAAGGCGAGAATAATTCGATACCAATTTAGAAACGTCAAAACGAAATTTGTCCCTGTCGAAAATGTCCGGCAATGATACTGCCGTATTAATTATGATGTTGGCTGCAATGTCCCCTTTTCCAAGCGAGACGCTTAAAAAGAATTCGCGAAAGTTCCGCATCATACCTGGTTCCATGCGCGAAACAAGCCCAAAATCCAAGTATAATATTTGGGATAACTTGTTTAATTGCAAGTTTCCCGGGTGAATATCGCAATGAACAATTCCAAAAAAGAAAATCATTTCGAACACTGACCGGAGGCAATCTTCGATTATTTCATGCTGATTTGTACAAGATGATTCGTCTATTGGTGTTAGATCCGATTCGAATTGCATCGCTAGTACATTGCGAGTTGGACGGTGAACGACCGATGGAAATTTGACTCGATCTGGAAAGAAGTTGCACGACTTGAAGAGCTCAATGTTGCCTGCTTCTTTTTCGAAATCCAACTGGTCATGAAGTTTAGCCGATATGTCTTTTGATATTTCTTTGATGGGAATTGAGCGAATTTGAGGAACCTTCGTCAAAATGCGCGCGGCTGCAGAGAGGAGCCGTAGATCCAATCCTATCAGTCGGTCAATTCCCACCTTTTTTATCTTCAGCGCTATCAGGTTCCCCGTTCGTCGATCGGTTGCTAGATGGACTTGAGCAATAGCGCCGGCGGCGATCGGATCTGGCTGGATATCAAAGATATCGCTTATCCATGCGTCCTCGCCAGCGAGGACCAAGGCAAGGGGTTGATGGTTGCAGCTAGTGCGAAGAGTTGAGAGAAGCGCGATATCGGTCGCTGAAAGGAGGTCGTGGCGCGTAGATAGAATCTGTGCGATCTTGATCCAGCCGCCACCAAGACAGCGGGCAACGTGAAATACTGCCGCTCCAAGAGAATACGTCGGCGGCCTGCTCCCGGCCGCCGCATTTCCCAATCGGCTCGTGCTCAAGCGTAGAGCCGCCCCCGTGAGAACCATGATGGTATGCGAGGCCCTAACAAGAACCTGCAGTCCTAACCGAACGCCAGTCACTCAAGCTCCCGATTGGCCGCTGGCTTGGTCATGCCAAACCGAACTCGGCCCATGCGACCAGCATAGTCAGCCGAAGTAAACTCCGCTTGGTCTTTGGCGCATGCAGCAATCGTAGGGCCTGCGTGCTGCATAGCGACCAAGGGAGAAATTTGGCCGTCTCGCTGCGCCGTGATGATCACCTCCCCTTCATAAAAGAAGGGGGCGGCTCTGAAGGAAGTCACCACGCGATCAGTCGGTGGTTTCATCGACCATCGGCCTCCCGCACTTCCGATGTTCATTGGAAAACCTGGCACTCGCGCAACGCCAGTGTCGACAAAAATCGAATGTCCCTGGCCTAGGGGGCGGAGCTCGAAAAGTGGCCAGAATTCGGCCTTACTTTCGAAGGTCCCGTGAGTGTCATCTTCAAAATGATAGATTGATTCACCGACTGACTCTCGCGTCGGGGAAAGTGTGACGTATAGATCATAGTATCCAGCAAGTGCGCCGTCACCTTTCAATTTAACAGGCGCTGCGCTTACATTTGCGAAAGCCACGATCCGTGTTGGTACCGGCGCGTCGGAAGCCACATCTTCAAGACGCTCCATGATCGTGTCGGTATTACCTATGGGGGGATCTAGGGGAATACCGACCAGCGTAACAAATTCGCTGAAGAGTTCCATTCCGTCGCCCAGCAAACCAGGCGAGAACTCGATATACTGGTCTGATCGGATGGTGTGTAGGTAGTCTTGGCCTCGTGGAAGGCGTCTGCTGGGCGCTGTGCTTTCGGTCTGCTGCGATGGGCTACGCGGTTTCCTTTGACGGGGCATCGGACTCTCCTTCCAGCTGAGTGGCAGAAACTTATCCTGATGTTCCTTCGATGGGCTCGCCGGCGGCTCACGGCTGAATCACGATGTGATTTCATCTAAAGGCATTGGCTTTTGTCAGTGACATGCCTCTGTTCGATCACTGCCGTAGCCGCATCTTAGAGGTCGGGACCGATTGCTCAGGCTTCCAGAACAGCTCTGCGCAGACCGCAGCCACAAAAAAGGCGGAAGCTTATTTTGAGGCAGATGTGGGCGTGACATCGGTTGCCGTGCCCGATGTGCTGCTCTCGAAAGCAGCATGGCTGTTGCCTCACTGGTACGCCGGTGCCGGCCCGGTCTCGGTCGAACTATGCGGGCCGCACTCCTCTGTCAGCGAGGACTCGCATAGTGTCGCCTATATCGTCGAGCCATTCCGGCGGCAGAGACTCGCGGAGCGGTTCGCGGCGAGCCTGGGTCGGACGGACAGGCGAGAAGGGCGGGCGCTCCGGAGGTTTTTGCTGTCCTGCGGCAGAAAGGCAATGTCCAGGCGGGGCGCAAGCGGCGAAAAAAGGTAGACCGTCCCGAAACTTACCCTCCGCTGATCGCCATGATGACGAACACCTTCGTGCCTGGTTCGAGCGGCGTATCAAGTCTGGCGCGCTCACCGTCGATGAAGACGTTGATGTGCTTCCTGATCGCTGGCGTCGAGTCGCAGAGCCGGTCGCGCATGCCCGGCCACCGCCGATCGAACTCGTCCATCATCTCGTCCACTGTTGATGCCGACATGTTCAGCGAACGTGTCGAGCCCGGGAACAAGTCGACCAGCACGCCGGGCAGTCTCACGGTGATTGCAACGGCCTGAGCGGGTCGCGGGTGACGCGTATCGTTCGGCACGGTCCTTACCTCTCGACCACCATTGTTTCGACCGAGGTGATGACGGGCAGATGCTCGGCAATAGGTGCAAAGCTATCGCCCTCGTCGGCGCTGGCAAATACCGTACCGCTCGATGTGCCGAAATAGACGCCGGCCGGCTCCAGCTGGTCCGTCGCCATCGCTTGCCTCAGCACGCCGAAATAGGCGTTTTGCTGCGGCAGGCCTTCGCGCAGGTCCTGCCAGGTCTTGCCCGCGTCGCGCGTGCGCCACACCGCGGCTTTCGAATCGGGCATGTAGCGGCCCGCCGTGTCGCCGTTGAGTGGGATCATAAAGGCAGTGTCGGGATCGCTCGAGTGGGCCGCCACCGGGAAGCCGAAGCTCGACGGCAGGCCCTTCTCTATGCTCTGCCAGCTCTTGCCGCCGTCGTCCGAGCGGTACATGCCGCA
Source organism: Mesorhizobium sp. WSM4841 (assembly GCF_055811515.1). Classification (NCBI taxonomy): domain Bacteria; kingdom Pseudomonadati; phylum Pseudomonadota; class Alphaproteobacteria; order Hyphomicrobiales; family Phyllobacteriaceae; genus Mesorhizobium; species Mesorhizobium sp. WSM4841. Next base: position 3,561 of record NZ_JBVVQC010000034.1, on the reverse strand, counting down.
ATGGTTCTGCTGGTAGAGCCGGTCAGGCCTCCCTGCAGCCATGACGAGATTGTGCACGCACTGGCCGAACTCTGGATAGTTCTCACCCTCTGGTAGGAAATCGGCACGGGTTCCCTTGTTGCGGGGCTCCCAAGTCATGCCGCGGTCCGACGTGTGGAACACGCCGGCCGCCGAGATGCCGATCCACACCTGGTTCTCGTCGTTCGGGTGAAGCACGAGCGAATGAAGGATCAGGCCGGCGCCACCGGGGCTCCACTGTGGGCGTGACGGGTGTTTTTGTAGCCCTTCAACATGCTGCCAGGTCTCACCGCCATCGTCGGATCGGAACAGGCCGGCAGGCTGCACGCCGGCATAAAGGCTGCCGTTCTTCGGCGCGACGCTCCACACCGCCTTGATCGGCTCGGCGCCGCACTCATAGGCGAGCCCCTTGCTCGAATGGGTCCAGCTCTCGCCGAGATCGGTCGATTTCCAGACGGCCGGGCCGAACCATTCATTGCCGCCGCCGCCATAGATCGTGCCAGTCGCCGGGTCGCAGACAACATGGTTCATTGGCCATGTCGCGCAGAACGGACCTTTGAGGCCCCACGATTTGCGCTTGAAATCACTTTCTAGGGTGAAAGCACCTTTGCGGGTGCCGATGAGAACGAGCACATGCTTCGCCACGATCAGGTCCTCTTGCCAGCGACAGGTCTGCCCCGCTCGACCTGTCGTTTTTTCCTCGTTGGCACTCGCTGCCGGAGGAGGAACGTTACGCCCTAAAGCAATAACGTCAACTCGTCGCCATCCCCGGTTCGCCAGACCATTTGAGAACATACGAAGGATACGGTTTGGCGAACCACCCGCTAACTGATTGTTTTGTTGAAAAGGCCACCTCCCTCAGCGACTAACATAATCGTTATCCGTCAATATCTTACGAAGCGGTTCGCCAAGGTCGACAAGGAGCTGGTTCAGCCACTCGCCGAAGGGCATTCATCTTTATGCCGAATGGCAGCTTTGCGCCTCATATCGGCCGTTCGGGTCAGCATGGCGCTCTCCCAAAAGCAGTCATTGGTCGAAGCCGCCAGCGTGGTCGTCATTGGGTGGCTTCAGGTAGTTTTCCGTATCAAGTGCCGGTGTACTCACCAATTTTCAAGGCAAGCAGTCCAAACCCTGCGCTACCTCACCCTATAGCTCTTTTGAGTCGACCAATTGCGGTGTCGTTTATGGAAATCTTTGGCGGTCATCCATCGTCCCAAATACAGATATGTTTCGGAATGCCGCAGTTGATTGCAGAGTGGCTTTGTCAACTTGCCCTGCAAGCTTTTCAGATCGCGGCGCCCATAAACTTGCATGCAAACGCATTGGAAGGTGCGGAATCGGCGTGGGGTCCCAACAACGCGTTCATAGACAACTCTGCCACCGACAGACCATATGATACGGCCTGGCTGCCAGTCGATGGCATACATATGAAAGTCCAATGTGCTGTCGAAGCTGGTCAATGTGGCATGGAGTTCCTCGATACCCGAAGCTCATGTTGGAGCCATCGTCGCCTGGGTTGAAATAGACGTTGACCAACATTCGGCGAGGATCACCGCCTGCTGATCTAAAGCATGCCGCACCTAAGCGAAAGCCTTGAGAACGGCACCTATTCCGGTCATAAGCGCGCTAAACGCCGCGAGTGGTCCTTTTGGTTGTTCGGCTATTCGTCGGAGAATAAGTTCGACGATGAAAACAAATGCGTAGCATAAATTGAATTCGATCACTGGTAATATTGCAACAATTGCAACAAATAAAATTGAAAATAGGGAGTAGATCATCGCAGTGGCAATGGGTGGATTCGTTAACGTCATAATTGCAAGAAAATACATTACAATGGCAAACGGGATCAAGGCCAAAAAGTTAACAGCAAGTCCAGTAAATTTACGATTAGTGTATTGTAATCTTATAATATACGAGACGGCTATGGTTAACGTACAAGATATAATTAGTATATACAAAATAATATCGGATTGGTAAAAGTCAACCGTTTCAAATTTCTTTCGCTCGAGTTCAGCTTGATGTTCGAGGGAGCAGCGCGATCGCGCAATCCTTTTCAGGCAGATGTCTTGCATTCGTTCAAGTTGGCGAATTCGATCCTGATCCCAACTGCGCCGAATCTCAGAAACGATCCAGCCAATCGAGAACATCGGAAGAATTGTTAAAACACTTGCAGAGGGAACAACCCATTTGTGAAACAGTCCTAGGAGAAATCCATCTCTTTTGATATCATCGAGAGCGCTCCATATTCTGACAACAAAATCGCCTACTTGGCGTTTTTGATAGTCAGTCAGTAAAAAACTATCAAGAACTCCAACCGCTGCAGTTGTAATTCCAATCGCGATCAGTATATTTGCCAACATCGTTGGAAGGTTCCGAGAGACCTAGCCAATGATGGCAGCCTTCTCGCCCAAAGCAAAGGCCAGCGCGCTGATTCCTGCTAGCGATGCAAGCCTCTGCGTACGGAGAGTATGGATAGAATCTGAAAGGCTTTGCCCGGGCGTTGGCGGCACTGTCGCGGGCGCAGGCATCGGTGCTGTCGTCCTCCCTGAAGGTTCGACGTGATACGGCTACGTCACATGGCAGCCACTACGGCCTGTCTGTTTCGAGACGGGCGGACTTCCACGCCCTGAGATGCCAGTGTCTGAGGTTTGAAAGCAGACCGTACGCTTAAGGCCAATTTCGGTTGTTCAATGCTACCCGCCGTCATGGCCGCTTCTGGACGATAGCGTCTGTCGATAGCGCTTTGATCAAGCGCCGGCCTATCCTGTGTCAGTCGTCTCCTTATGGCTACCGGCGCCTGCTCTCGATAGCGCCCTGTTTCTAATCTGATGCTCACTATCTTCAGACATCCTTTCCGCATGTTGCTGGATGCGTGCGGCGCCCATGTAGCGCTCGTTCAGCAGGGACATCGCAGAATACCGAACGACCTTGTTCGGGCTCACAAGCAGCCGTTCCGCGGCTATGAGCTCTTCGGCGTCGAGCTGCACACCGCTAACTAGCACCTTGTCGACGACGCGACCTGGCACGTCCCCTGCCTCAACTTCATTGAAGAACTGCAGTCGCTCCCCGAGGGGCTGTTGAAGCCGCTCAACCAGAAGCCTGGCACCGATGTCATAGATATCTGAACGTGTGTCGCACAGGTAATTCTTGATGGTTTCGTACGAAGGTAACCCCAACCTGGCTCCAGCTTTTGCGAGCTTTGCACGCGGGCTCGTAGGAATAACTCCACCGGATAGGGCTCTTCACGTTGATCGCGACCAAGAACCAGGCCAGTTACGAGCGACGCGCGAAACAGCGCCGGCAGGATCTGGAATATGTATCGGCGCTGGGCGGATGAAGGCCGGTCCGCGTCGGCGGGAACAGCAGACCTGGCTGCAGGGCGATGAGCCGGAAGAATCGGACTCCACTTGAAACTCGAGTCGTCAGGGCTGCGGAGGCGGCCCTTGCCGCAAAGGGCTATGTGAGTTGTCAAGCGAAGCGAAGATTTGACCCCATTGGCGAAGTGAAGAACTGACCCCCTTCATTGGTTTGCTGTTTCGTTGG